>JBDKVE010000048.1:0-32495 GCA_039679345.1 Anaerohalosphaeraceae bacterium | reverse complement strand
CCAACGGCCGTGAGAAACCCTGGAAGATCAAGTATGTCGGCGTCGGTAACGAGAACTGGGGCTGCGGTGGGAATATGACGCCGGAATATTATGCGGATGTGTATAAACGGTATGCGACTTATGTTCGGGATTACCCGGGCAGCCGGATTACCCGGGTTGCCTGCGGGCCGAACGGCGAAGATATGAAATGGGCTGAGGCTATCATGAAGCATATCGGCACGCGGATGGACGCATACGGACAGCACTACTATGTTCGCGGGAAGGGGGGATGGGATGCGGGAAAGAAAGGCAGCGCCACTGTTTTTGACGAGGGGGAATGGTTTGCCCTGATGAAGAATACGCTGCATGTGGACGACCTGATCCGCGGGAACAAAAAGATTATGGACCAGTACGATCCACGGGGGCGTGTGGATTTGTATATTGATGAGTACGGCACCTGGTGGGATGAGGAATCGGGCACCACGGCGGGATTTTTGTATCAGCAGAATACGCTGCGGGACGCGGTGTCGGCGGCGATCTACCTGAATACATTTAACAACCACTGTGACCGAGTCAAGATGTGCAATATCGCGCAGATTAATAACGTGCTGCAGGCGATGATTCTGACGAACAAAGAAAAAATGCTGGTCACGCCGACGTATCATGTGTTTGAAATGTACAAGGTGCATCAGGGGGCGGCTCTGCTGGCCAGTGAACTGACGTGCAATAGCTATCAGTCCGGCAATGACAAGTTGCCGTCGCTGAATGTGTCGGCGTCGAAAGATAAGGCGGGCGTGATTCATATCACGCTGGTCAATCTGGACCCGACGGTACCGGCGGAACTGGTGTGCGAACTGAAAGGCGTGACGGCTAAAACTGTCCGCGGTCGGGTGCTGACGGATGAGAAGATGAATGCACATAATACCTTTGAAAAGCCTGATGCAGTCAGGCCGGCAGAATTCAAGGCGTTTGAACTCAAAGACGGCAAGCTCAACGCGACGCTGCCGGCCAAAGCGGTTGTATTGCTGACGATTGAATAATAACCCATATCATAAGGATAGAAAAATGAGACAGATGACATTCAAAATGCGGACGGTGCTGGCCTGTGCGATGGGCCTGATGGGATTGTATCAGGCGGCACAGGCGGTGCGGGTGGATATCAAGGCCGATGGAACACAGGTCAAGGTTAGTCCCGACCTGTACGGGATTTTTTATGAAGAAATCAATCATGCCGGCGACGGCGGTTTGTATGCGGAAATGGTGCAGAACCGTTCGTTCGAAGAACATCTTCCTCCGGGAAATGCCCGGGTGGAAAACGGCGGACTGATTACCAACAATGGCTGGCGATACAACAAGTGGGTCAAGTCTGATTTGCATGCGTGGTCCAAGGTCGAACAGGGCGGGGCGAAGGTATCGATCCGGGTTGATGATGCCACTCCGCTGAATGCCCAGACGCCGCTGTCAATGCGGGTGGAGGTGGAGACGGCAGGCGGTTTTGCCGGCGTGGCCAATGAAGGTTACTGGGGGATGTCGGTTCGCAAGGGTGAGACGTACAATCTGACTTTTTATGCCCGCAGCGAAAACGGACATAAGGCGGATGTGACGGTTCGGCTCGAAAAGGCCGACGGTAGTGTGGTCTATGCAGAAACAAAAGCGGCCAGCGTTGGTGGCGACTGGAAGCGTTATGCCTGCAGCCTCAAGGCCAATGCGACCGATGCGAAATCTCGACTGGCGATTGGATTTTCCAAACCGGGCGTGATGTGGCTGGATATGGTATCGCTGTTTCCGGAAAATACGTACAAGAAACGGCCCGGCGGTCTGCGTGAAGACCTTGTGGGTATGCTGCAAGGGCTTCGTCCGGCATTCCTGCGATTTCCGGGCGGCTGCGTCGTGGAAGGCTGCACGCTGGATGACCGGATTCAATGGAAGAAAACCGTTGGCGATATCGCCGAGCGGCCGGGACACTGGGACCTGTGGGGTTATCGTGCCACCGACGGCCTTGGGTATCACGAATTTCTGCAACTAGCCGAAGACCTGGGCTCTGCGCCAATGTATGTAGTCAATGTCGGGATGAGCTGTCAGGGACGTCATCCTGAATTTGCAAAGGATGCCGCAGAGCTGAATGAATATGTTCAGGATACGCTGGATGCGTTGGATTATGCGATGGCCCCGACTTCAAATCCGTGGGGTGCAATGCGAGCTAAGAATGGGCACCCTGAGCCGTTCAAAATCAAATATGTCGAAATCGGCAATGAAAATGGCGGCGAGGTGTATCACAAGCATTATGCCGTTTTCTATGACGCGATTAAGAAAAAATATCCGGACATCATCACCATTGCCGACCAGCCGATTCCCAACGCACCGATGGAAATCGTGGATGAACATTTTTATGTGGCGCCGAGTTGGTTTTTCACCAATGCCAATCGCTATGACAGTTATGACCGCAAAGGGCCGAAGATTTATGTCGGCGAGTATGCCGTCAACCGCGACGTACAATCAGGTAACCTGCTGGGAGCGCTGTCGGAAGCGGCATGGATGATGGGTATGGAGCGCAATAGTGATATCGTGGTGATGGCCTCATACGCCCCGTTGTTCGAAAATGTCAACGACCGCGAATGGCCGGTCAATTTGATTCGGTTTGACAGTTCGCGCGTGCTGGGCCGCAGCTCGTACTATGTCCAGAAGATGTTTGCCGACCATAAACCCACCACCATCGTTGAAACACAGATTGCCGCTGCAGATGCCAAAGAAGATGCTCCGCAGGGCCGGATTGGCCTGCGGACCTGGCTGGCGGATGCCGAATATAAAGATATTCGCGTGACTCAGGGCAATAAAGTCCTGTACGCATCCGACTTTTCAAAAGACGCCGCCGGCTGGAAGTCCATTATTGGGCAGTGGTCGGTTGAAAGCGGTGTCTATCGTCAGCCGGATGCGCGAGCTCAGGATACGCTGACGGTTCTCGGCGAGACGACCTGGGCGGATTATACGATCGAGCTGAAGGCCAAACGCAATGCAGGGGCTGAGGGCTTTATGGTGGTCTTCCGTAACAATGACCAGCGCTGGCTGCAGTGGAATTGCGGCGGCTGGATAAACACCAAGCACGCCATTCAGGCCGTGGAAGGCGGTGATGCCCAAATTCTGACCGAAAAACCAGGCAGCATCGAAGCGGGGCGGTGGTATGATGTCAAGATTGCCCTTGCCGGCAAACGCGTGCAATGTTATCTTGACGGCCAACTGATTCACGACATTCAGGCGAGCAATCCTGTCAGCCGGACGTTCTTTGCCAATGCCGGTTTTGATGAAACCAGCGGCGACCTGATTGTCAAGCTGTGCAACGCCTCCGCTGACCCTGTGCCGGCCGAGATTGCTGTTGCAGGCGTTCGGGAGGTGGCGGCCAAGGTGAAGGTAATTACCCTGACCGGTACCGGACCGACAGATGAAAATACGCTGGATGAGCCGAAGCGTGTTTCCCCTGCTGAGACGACCTTTGACGGGGCCGGCAAGTCGTTTGTGTATCCTGTCAAGCCGTGGTCGGTGACGATTTTGCGCATTCCCGCGAAACGATAAGAGCATGTTGATAATCTCAAAGTAAATGAAAGGGTGCGATTATGAAAAAGACAATATCAGTTTATCTGTTGCTGATATTATTAGCTGAAAGCTGGGCGGTGGTTAATGAAAGTGCGCAGCCGAAAATTAAGGTGGCCCCCAAGACGCCGATTGAGGCGTATGCGTTTAATCTGAACGATGTTCGTCTGCTGGACGGCCCATTTAAGGCGGCCATGGAACGCGATGCGGCGTATCTGCTGCGGCTGGAGCCGGATCGTCTGCTGTCGTGGTTTCGCAAGGACGCCGGGCTGGAGCCCAAAGGCGAAGTCTATGGCGGATGGGAATCGCAGGGCGTTGCGGGCCATTGTCTCGGCCACTACCTGTCGGCCTGTGCCCAGATGTATGCTTCCAGTGGCGATGTGCGGTTCAAGGAACGAGCCGCATATATCGTCGATGAGATGGCCTTGTGCCAGGATAAAAACGGCAACGGCTATGTAGCGGCCATTCCCGGCGGCAAGAAATGTTTTGATGAAATTGGACGCGGTGACGTTCGCTCTCAGGGCTTTGACCTGAATGGTCTGTGGGTACCGTGGTACACGATTCATAAGGAGATGGCGGGCCTGCGTGATGTGTATCTGCTGTGTGATAATGCCAAAGCCCTGGAGGTCTGGACAAAATTCACCGACTGGGCCTACACGGTTACCGACAAGCTGACTGAGGCTCAGTGGCAGACGATGCTGTCCTGCGAACAGGGCGGGATGAAAGAAGTCTGTGCGGATTTGTATTCTATCACGGGTAATGAAAAATACCTGACGCTGGCCGAGCGGTTCACGCATAAATTTATCATGGATCCGCTGAGCCGCAAGGAAGACCGCATGGCGGGTATTCACGCCAATACACAGGTGCCCAAGATGATCGGCGCTGCCCGGCAGTATGAGCTGACCGGCAATCCATATTATAAAACGATTGCTGAATTCTTCTGGGATCGCGTGGTCAATCATCACAGTTATGTCAACGGCGGCAACAGCGCCGATGAGCATTTCGGTCAGCCCGACAAACTCAATGATCGGATGCATGATACTACCGAGGCCTGCAACACCTACAACATGCTGAAACTGACGATGCACCTGTTCAGTTGGCAGCCGACGGCAACGCTTGGCGATTATTATGAGCGGGCGCTGTATAATCATATTTTGGCGCATCAGCACCCTGTGACCGGGATGTTCAAGTACAAAGGCTTTCTGGATATGCCGGCCCGCAAGAATTTCAGTGACCCGTTTAATTCGTTCTGGTGCTGTGTGGGCACAGGCATGGAAAACCATGTCAAGTACGGCGAAAGCATTTATTATCACAAGGGCGATACGCTGTATGTCAATCTCTTTATCGCGTCCGAATTGAACTGGCAGGATAAAGGCTTCAAGGTTAAACAGGACACCGCCTTTCCGTATGGTGATACCGTCAAGCTGACCTTCAGCGGTGACAAATCAGCCCAAGCCGCCGTCCTGATTCGCAAGCCGTACTGGACGGATGCAGTGACCGTAACCGTCAACGGCAAGGCTGTCGATGCGAAAGTCAATGCGGCGGGATTCATTACCGTCGAGCGAGGCTATGCCAACGGTGATGTGATCGAACTGCGGCTGCCGATGAAGCTGCATATCCAGAGTATGCCGGATAATCCCAATCGCATTGCGTTCCTGTACGGGCCGACTCTGCTGTGTGCGGATTTGAGCGGTAATCAGCCCACCCCGGCGCTGCTGGGTGCGTATGATGCCCTGCTGAAAGCCTGCAAACCCATCGACGGCAAGAAGCTGGAATTTGAGGCCAAAGGCATCGGCCGGGTTCTGGGTGCAGACGGATGGAAGGCAGCCGATATTCGACTGGTTCCGCATTTTGAGGTGGCCGACCAGCCCTATACCGTTTATATGGATATCTTCACGCCGGAGCAGTGGGAAGCCAAGCAGAAAGAGTATCAGGAACAACTGCGACTCCAGAAAGAACTGGAAGCCCGCACCGTGGATGTGCTGCTGATTGGCCAGATGCAGCCGGAACGTGACCATAATCTGGATGGCGACAAGACCGGCATCGGCGAACATCTCGGCCGCAAATGGCGTCATGCCGCAGACGGCGGATGGTTTGCGTTTAATATGAAGGTCGTGCCGGATACGCCGATGGTACTCAGCGTGACTTACTGGGGTGGTGACAACAACAGGATGTTTGACATTCTGGTTGATGATGCCAAGTTGGTTACGCAGAAGCTGAATAACGACAAGCCCGGGCAGTTTATGGATGTTCAGTATGATATTCCGGCCGAGATGGTCAAAGGCAAGGATAAAGTTCGGATCAAATTTGCAGGCCACCCCGGCAGTTTCGCCGGCGGCATCTTTGATTGTCGTATTCTGAAGAAATAGTCTATAGAATAGTGGATTTCAAGGCGGCTCCGGTATGAGGGGGCCGCCTTTTTTATGCGCCTGCCACCGGGGTAGGGGGCTGCATGAATGCTGTTGCGTACCGTGTGGTTATGGATTAAAATGCTCTCTTTTAGATGAAGAAAGATGATATGAGCATTGAAACGAGCGGTATAAAATCGAGACAATGGGTACTGTTAGCGGCATTGACGGCCGGACATTTTGTCGTGGATTGCTTCCCCGGCACGATGCATACCATCCTGCCCAAGGTGCAAAGCGACTTTGCGTTTAACCTGTCCGCCGGGGCGTCGCTGTTAATGTATTTTCTGCTGGCGGCCAACGGAATTCAGGTGGTTATCGGTCATTTACGCCCCGAAAAGACCCGCCCGTTATTCCTCTATATTGGATTGGCTTGCTCGTTATGTCTGGGGGCATTCATTGTGCTGCCTCGGGAGGCTTCGTCGTTCTGGCCGGCGGTGGCGATTCTGTTTGTCTGCGGGGCGGGGGTTGGGATGAGCCATCCGGAGTTCATGCGGGCGGTGCATACGCTGGATGGGATTTCCTCGGCGGTCAGCACAACGGTCTTTATGGCCGGCGGCGTCGGGGGGTTTGCGTTTGGCGGCTGGGCAGCCACGGCCATGGTGCAGCGATGGGGCTTTGGGATGCTGTGGCTGTTTTGTATCATGTCGATTGTGGTGATGATTCTCCTGTGGTCCCTGCGGGTCCGGCTGGCCTGCGAAGGGGATCGTACTGCTCGAAAAGATGCCCCAGCCGCACAGGTGTCGTTCTGGCCGGTGTTTGTCATGGCGGTGCTGGGAGGCTGTTCGTCGTCGGTGGTAGTCTGGGCCGTGCCGCAGGCGCTGGCGAAATTTGGATTTGAATTGAACTTCGGCGGCTATTCGGTGATGCTGTTCAGTCTGGCCGGCGGTATCGGCGGGATTGTCGTCTCGCGTCTGGCCGCTCGCAAAGGCGAATTAGTCACGTGCCTGTGGATGCTGCTGGGCGGTATTCCGTTTGGCTTTTTATACGCGGAGGCCATCACGTATCGCTGGGCGTCGTGGCTGATTGCGTTGACAGGCTTGTTGTGTTATGGTGCGTATCCGTTGATGGTGAGTATGGCCCGGCAGGCCGGCGGGGCAAATCTCGGCCGAAGGATGGGATTGATTATCGGCGGAACATGGCTGATTACCAGCTTTGTACCGCGGCTGCTGGCGCCGGTGGCCGAACGATATGGATTGAAAGTGATTCTGCTGGCGGCGCCGCTGGGATATCTGTCGGCGGCGGCTCTGGCGGGGTATTTATTGATTCAGATAAAACGGAAGAAACAGCATGATGCGATATGATTTTCATATACATACTGAATATTGCGGCCACGCGCCGGGGATGACGGTGGAGGCGATCTGCCGCCGGGCAGATGAATTACGGCTGGACTGCATTGCCATCACCGACCATATTTATCATGATGAGTCGGCGGGCCATATCGATAAAATCCGGGATGATTTTTCGAAAGTTGCCTGCTCGGTGCCGGTGATGATTGGGGCCGAAGTGGATGTCGATTCGGATCATACCGATGGGCGGCTGGCGTCGGATCTGATTGAGGGCATCGATTATATCATCGCGGGCTTTCATTATGTGCCGACGGTGGGCAATTATCCGTGGAAGCCGGAACATTGCAGTCTTGATGCGGCGACTTTTATGCAGGTCTGGGAGACGACTCTGCTGGGCGTGGTGTCCAACCCTTGCGTCCATACGCTGGCGCATCCGGGACGGCTGCTGGCGGCGGCAATGGGGCCCAAAGTCAACTGGGCCGCGGCGATGGAGGTGTTTAAGAGGGCGGCCCGGCAATCGGCCAAGACCCGTGTTGCGTGGGAAATCAACGAACTGACCGGGCAGCGATTGTCGGCGGAATTCAAGGCCAAATGGCATGAGATTTATGAGATTGCTCTTGATGCCGGGGTCAAGCTGATTTTCGGTTCCGACTCGCACGAGCCGCAGTTGATTGCACAGGCGCCGTTTTCGGAACAGCTTCTGTCCCGCCTTCCGGCCGGGAGTTTGTCAACGCCGCAGGAGATTCTGGAGTGGAAAAAGCAAATAATCTAACTTTTTTCAGAAAATTATTTGGACCGCCCTGGAGAACAATTGTCCCGGGGGTACTTTTCCTTGTTCTTGTGCCTGTTAGCTATTTACTTTGGTCGCCTGGAGCTGAAATTTTAGATGGCAGACATGATAAAAAAACCAATGGGGTATGGCTGCAGCATGGCTGGCTAGGAGATGACGCATGGTTCCAGAGAACCCAAAGAGATGTAAAAGCTTTCAGAGATGAAACTAAGGTTGTTGATTTGGGAAATCTGCTTCGAAAATATCATATACAATATATTTATCCACATTTATGCCCAAGTAAATCCGATGGAACAATTGCCAGTGTTGATGAGGAACAGACAAGACGTTTCCTGCGAATAATGAATGATTTCAAAGTAATACCATGGATAGGAGGAGTTTATGGTGAAAGCGTGAGTTTGAATTCACCAGAATGGAGGTCGCAATTTGTTTCCTCGTCTGTGGGGCTATTACAAAAATATCCGGAATTTGCGGGAGTACATTTAAATATTGAGCCCTTGCCCAGTGGAAATATGGATTACGTTTCACTTTTACAGGAAATGAAAAAAAGTCTGCCGGCAGGTAAAATTCTTTCGATTGCGGCATACCCTCCTCCATGCTGGCTGCACGATTTTCCTGAAGTTCATTGGGATGAGGCTTATTACAAAGACATTTGCTTATATGCGGATCAGGTTGTCCCCATGATGTATGATACAGCAATCCAATGGGAAAAAGTTTATCAGCATGTCATTTCGCAATGGACGCAAGAGGCTCTTAAATGGACAAATGGAAAAGAAGTGCTCCTTGGGATTCCTGGATATGAAGACGCCGGAGTTGACTATCACAATCCACAAGTCGAAAATATCAAGAATAGTTTATTTGGCATTCATGCTGGATTATTGGAGTTTAAATGGATGCCCGTCAATTATTCCGGAGTGGCGATATATTCCGAATGGGAAATGAGTGAACAAAAATGGAATATGTTTGAAAAAATGTTTTTGTGCGAAAAAGATTGAAAAAATAAACACTATGGAACAGAAGAATATCGTTTTAATCGGGATGCCGGGCGCGGGCAAAAGCACGGTGGGGGTGCTGCTGGCCAAGGCCATGGGGCGGGAGTTTGTCGATACGGACTTGCTGATTCAGTCCGGCGAAAAGGCGACACTGTCGGATCTGATCGGGCGGCACGGGCTGGCGGGTTTTTGCGATATCGAATGCCGATATGCCGAGGGTGTTGAAGTTCGGAATGCTGTTATTGCGACTGGCGGCAGTGTTGTTTATTATGATTCGGCCATGCGGCATCTGAAGGAAAATGGCATTGCAGTCTATCTGGAACTGCCGCTGGCGGGGCTGAAAAAACGGCTGACTGATGTGGTTGGCCGGGGTGTGGTCATCGAGCCGGGTGAGACGCTGGAAAGCCTGTTCATCAAACGCTGGCAGCTCTATGAACAGTATGCCGACATCACCATCTACACCGAAGGCCTGACGCACGAGCAGGTCGTCGGCAGAATATTGGACGAATTGGAAAAGAACAAAAGCCTGTAAAGTCCAATCGTATCAGCGGGGGACTCCGGCGGATTCATCGCTGTCTGGCGGCAGTTTTTCAGAAAGATCTGCAATCGCCAGTTCGATTTCAAGCAGCTTCCGCTGAATCTGGCTGTAATGCTTGTACAGAAGATGGATTATAAAAGTCATACCGGCGGTCAGTACGCCGAAAAATCCGATAAAAAGAAATGTACAGACCATCCCGATAATCCACAAGTCCGGCCCCATGGGAGCATTGATTTGACTTTGAGACAGCTCATATAATTTTGGAAGAACAAAAATCAAAAATGTCCACAGACAGATAAAAAAGCCCGACAGAATCACACCTGCCAGCACGACCGGCATGACACTGCCGAATCGAACGGTGCCGCGGATGGCGGAAACCCCAATCAGGATGGTATAAAAGATAACGCATAGCAGCAGGCTGCCCATGCCGACTTTAATGAAGACTTCCACATCGTGATGCATTGGCTCGCATAATTCGTGAATCAGGGAGACGGCGAATGCGACCCCGCCCAGCGCTGCCAGGCCGCAGAGCAGTCGCCATATCCAGTGCATTTTTCTGTGAATCATCCTGCGCAGGCTCCTTTCATACTGATCGTATGCATGATTATCGACGTCGTCCTGTTCCAGCAGGTGATCTCGTAATGTGTTCTTTTCATTTTTCATTGTGCATCTCTTTTTCAATCTGTTTTTTGAGGTTATGTCTGGCGTAAAACAATCTGGATTTGACCGTGCCGACGGAGGTATTAATAATCGCCGCAATGGCCTCCAGCGGCAGCTCTTCCAGAAAATGCAGTGTCAGTACTTCGCGATGCGGCGGCGACAATTGCCCAAGGGCAAGATGAACAAACTGCGCATTTTCAAGCGACATCGATGCTGCATCGTCGGGGGTATCCGGCATAAGGTCATCCTGCTGAAACCGCAGGATGTCGGCATATTTGCCGCGACGGTAATCCATGATGGTATTGCGGGCAATATGATACAGCCACACGGTCAGGAGTTTCGGCTCTTTGAGGCGGTCGATGGATCGCAGGACTTTCAGCCACGTTTCCTGCAGGATGTTCCATGCATCCTGTTCGTTGCTAACCAGCCTGCGGATGTAATACAGCAGCCGTTTTTCATAGAGCCGGACCAGGTCCTCAAGGGCCTGCCTGTCACCCTGCTGACATCGCACAATCAGCAGCTCATCCTGGATTACGCGTTTATTCAAACTCAACTGTCGCTCTCCTGTCGCCGGATATATAGTCGTATCATACGAGGCAAAGGTTCAAACGGAAATAAATTTTTAGGCGGTAAAAATTTAGAGGTAGAAAAATACGGGAAATCTTTATATATAGATAGAGACTGCGGAAGGGGGGAAGCTATCAGTAAATCAAAACGCATAAGAATAGAAAGGATCGGCCATGAAACGTATGGATGGTTATGTGTGGGTCATTGCGGCGTTGGGAATGGTTTTGGGCGGCTTTGGTGTACAGTGCCAGGCGGCTCCAATGCCTAAACCACTGGATGACAAGGGTATTGCACAGCGTTCCATCGAGGATCCGCGGGTGCGGCGATATATTACCCCGGCGAAGGTTCTGTGGCAGTCAGATGGGGTGCAGAATGCCGACGTACTGACCCAGCCGTGGTCGGGCCAGACCCCGCTGGGCAGCGGCAAGACCTGTACCCTGACCAGCAAAGGCAAGACCGGTGCTATCCTGCTGGATTTCGGATTTGAAATGCAGGGCGGTATCCAGATTTCCTCCAAAAACACGGCACGGCTTCGCGTGCGGTTCGGCGAGTCGGCCAGCGAGGCGATGAGCGAACTGGGAGGCGATAAAAACACTACCAACGACCATGCCATCCGCGACCAGACCTGCCTGGTGCCATTCTTGGGAACGCACGAAATTGGCAACACCGGCTTTCGTTTTGTGCGAATTGACCTGGTGGATTCGGACAGCACGATCGAGTTATTTGCAATACGGGCAATTTTTGTCTATCAGGACCTTGAGTATAAAGGCTCTTTCCGCTGCAGCGATCCGCGGCTCAATCAAATCTGGATGACGGGGGCCTATACCGTTCACCTGAATATTCAGAACTATGTCTGGGATGGCGTCAAGCGCGACCGGCTGGTCTGGATCGGCGATATGCACCCGGAGACCATGACCATCGGCTCGGTGTTCGGGGCAATCCCCATGGTGCCGGCCAGCCTGGACCTTGTGCGGAATGAGACCCCACTGCCGAATTGGATGAACGGAATCAGCTCGTATTCGATGTGGTGGATAATGATTCACCGGAGCTGGTACCAATTTTCGGGTAATATAGACTATCTGAAACAGCAAAAGCCGTATCTTGTCGGGCTGCTGAACCAGTTGGCCCAGCAAGTCGGCCCGAACAATGAAGAAGCCCTGCCGGAAATGCGGTTTTTGGACTGGCCGTCCAATCTGAACAAACCCGCCATTCATGCCGGGCTTCATTCACTGCTGATTATGACGCTGGAGGCCGGAGCGGACCTTTGCAAGGTTCTGGATGAGCCTCAGACCCGCCAGACCTGCCTGACAGCGGTTGCCGAACTGCGAAAACACGTTCCCGACCCCAATGGCAGCAAGCAGGCGGGGGCGCTGATGGCGCTGGCCGGCCTTATGGATGCGGCCAAAGCCAATGAATCCATTCTGGCCGTCGATGGAGCAAAGCGAATGTCCACATTCTATGGCTATTATATGCTTCAGGCCCGTGCCAAAGCGGGCGATTATCAGGGTTGCCTCGATACGATTCGCCAGTATTGGGGCGGGATGCTGGATCTGGGGGCGACGACCTTCTGGGAAGATTTTGACCTGGACTGGATACAGAATGCCTACCGGATCGACCAACTGCCCGTCGAGGGCAAAAAAGATATCCACGGCGACTTCGGGGCGTGGTGCTATAAAGGTTTCCGGCACAGCCTCTGCCATGGATGGGCGTCCGGCCCGACGGCCTGGATGACCGAACATGTGCTGGGGGTCCGTGTTGTCGAGCCGGGCTGCAAGACGGTAGCGATTGAGCCGCACCTGGGCGATCTCGAATGGGCCGAAGGCACCTTCCCGACCCCGATGGGCATTATCAAAATTCGCCACGACAAGCAGAAAGACGGAACCATCAAATCCACCATCGATGCCCCGAATGGGATCAAGGTGATTCAAAAATAAAACGAATCGCCCGCGTGGGTTAATTTTTCTGGACGATGGATCAAACACAAAAAAGGCGGGTTTGCGGCCCGCCTTGTGGATGCTGTCAGAAAATAATGTGTGTCGTGTCTATTTCGGCAGATATTTGAATTTCTGTCCGCCGATGGAGGCATCAACCATCAGGCCTTTGTCGGCAATCACAAAAATCGCCATGCCATCCCGGTAGTCGGCCTTGGCCGCAGCGCCGGCATCCAGTGCCACTGCGGTTGCCTGCGCGGAGAAGGTGAACTCGCCGGTCATGAAGACTTCCATATCGGCATTGGTCCGAAAGAAGATAATCTCCCGGAAACTTTCGCCGCCCAGCGAGGCCCCGACGGTCGCCTGGCTGAGGCTGGTATAGCCGACAAGCTGTCCTTTTTTATAGACTTCGCCCTGTCCCCAGGCACCGCCGACAATGAAGGCACCTTTGCCGACCTTGGGCAGGACGGCATACCCTTCCGAATCGCGGAAAAATCGCTCAATATCGGGGTCTTTGGCCTTGAACGTGGCGATGGCTTCCTGGACTTCAGCATTCAAAGTGGCTTTGCTTTCGGGGCGTTCCGGGGCGGTGGCACAGCCGGCCGTCCAAACGATGGCGGCGATAACAAGATAAAACACAACCTTTTTCATATCGAATCCTTTCCGTTGACTATTTTCCTGTTGGTAACTGGGTGTATTTCGGGTTATCATAGTATTGAAAGAAACCGCGACTTTCAAGTATTTTATACCCACAGGGTATAGTTCAAGTGGAAACCGTATTGAAAGGGGCAGTTATGAAAACGATTGAAAAAGTGCTGTTTTTGTCTATTTTTTGTATTGTCGGGTGCGTGCCGAGCCTGCATGAGCTGTACACGAAGGAAACGGTAGTGTATGACCCGGCCCTGCTGGGTGACTGGCAGGAAGAAGATACGGTCTGGCAGTTTTCAGGCGATCCAAACGAGAAACTTTACACGGTTTTGATTACCGAAGAGGACAAGGACCGCGGCAAGCTGGAAAATCGCTTCGAGGGACGTCTGGTGGAATTGTCCAACGTGCGGTATCTGGATTTGTTTCCGCACAGTGATGTCAAGCTGAATGTAGGCAATGTGTACGCCGGGCATCTGATCCGTGTCCATACGTTCTGGCGGGTTGAAATTCGTGAGGGAAAATTACTGATGGCGGCGATGAATCCGGATTTTCTTGAAAAGCTGCTCGAAAAAGACCCGACTGTCGTCAAGCATGAAAAAACACAGGACACGCTGGTGCTGACCGCTTCGCCGCGGGAACTGCAGGGCTTTATCCGAAAATACAATGCCGAAGAAGATTTTTTTGGCGATCCAATGGAACTGGAACCGAAGATTATCATTAAAAAATAATGCATAAAACGACACAACGACTGATTGAGCTGGACAAGAAGTACCTTTGGCATCCCTTTACCCAAATGACCGACTGGCTTGGGGGTGAGCCGGTGATTATCGAGCGGGGCGAGGGGTATTATCTGATGGATACTGAAGGCCGGCGCTATATCGATGGCGTCAGCAGCCTGTGGTGCAACGTACATGGCCATAGCGTGCGGGTGATTGATGAAGCCATTCGCCGCCAACTGGATGAGATTGCCCACAGTTCGCTGCTGGGTCTGGGCCAGAATCGTTCGATTGAACTGGCCGAACGGCTGATTCGGATTGCACCGGCCGGGCTGGCCAAAGTGTTCTATTCCGACAGCGGCGCCACGTCGGTGGAAATTGCTCTCAAGATGGCCTACCAATATTGGCACAATAAGGGTGATAAGCAGCGCACACGGTTTATTGCCCTGCGGGAATCGTATCACGGCGACACCATCGGCTCGGTCAGTGTCGGCGGGATGGAATTGTTTCACGGGATTTACAAGCCGCTGCTGTTTGAGACGCTGTTTGCCCCAACGCCGCATCCGTATCGCTTTAACGGTACGCCGCAACAATGCGCCCAGCACAGTCTCGATGCCATGGAGAGCCTGCTCAAAGACAATGCCGGAACGATTGCCGGGATTATCCTGGAGCCGAAGGTGCAGGGGGCGGCGGGGATGATTGTCCATCCGGCGGGTTTCCTGAAGGCCGTCGAGACGCTGGCCCGCAAATACGATGTGCTGCTGATTGTCGATGAGGTGGCGACGGGATTCGGGCGGACGGGCAGGATGTTTGCCTGCGAACACGAAGACGTCCGGCCGGACCTGATATGCGTGGCCAAGGGCATTTCGGGCGGTTATCTGCCGCTGGCGGCGACACTGACTACGCAGGCGATTTTCGATGCTTTTCTCGGTCGGGTAGAGGATTTTAAGACCTTCTATCACGGCCATACCTATACCGGCAATGCCCTGGCTTGTGCGGCGGGACTGGCAAGCCTGGATTTGTTTGAAAAAAATCATGTGCTGAAAAAAATGCCTGAAAAGACGGACCTGATCTTTTTTGCTCTGGAAGATATTCGGGCGCTGCCGTTTGTCGGGGATGTGCGGCAGTGCGGTATGATGGTCGGCATTGAACTGGTCAAGAACAAGGACACCAAAGAATCGTTTGAATACAAACAAACCGTCGGTGCCAGACTCTGCGCGGCGATGCGGCCCAAGGGTGTGCTGCTGCGTCCGCTGGGCGATGTGATTGTGCTGATGCCTGCTCCGGCTATGGATAGAATGACGTTAACCAGCCTGCTGGCGGTGGTCTGCGACTCGATTCAAAATGACCTGCCGGAGATTATCAAGGGGCTGTAAATGAATTTGCACGACCTCCATTTTCAAAAAACCAAAGGTCTGTTTATCACCGGGACTGATACGGGGGTGGGCAAGACGCTGATTACCGGCGGCATTGCCAAAATTCTAAGACAATATAACCTGAAGGTCGGCGTGCTCAAGCCGATTACCACCGGCTGCCGCGATGAACGCGGGGGACTGGTCAGTGCCGATGCGGAGTTTCTGGCGATGTGTGCGGAGACGAATTTCCCGCTGTCGGTGATTACGCCGATTTGTTTTAAAATACCCGCTGCGCCGGTCGTCTGCGTACGTGCTGAAAAACGCCCGATGGATTATGAACAGATTGCCGCGATGTACAATTATCTGGCCGGGATATGCGATGTTGTCCTGGTCGAGGGCATCGGCGGGGTCATGGTGCCTCTGGATGAAGAGCATACGATTCTCGATTTGGCGGTTCAGATTGGGCTGCCCGCGGTGATCGTGGCCCGGCCGAATCTGGGGACGATTAATCATTCCCTGTTGACCATTGAAGCGATTCGCCGGACAAACCTGCCGCTGGCCGGTGTGGTCATCAGCGGTTACAACTCCGCCACCGCCGAACTCGCCGAAGAAACCGCCCCGGATATCATCGCCCAGTTCGGCAAGACCGACATTCTGGCCGTGGTCGGGTATGATGAAGAATCCAGCGTCGAGCAGCTTCGCATTGGCCCCATGACCCTGGCCGGCCTCGACGAATGCCAGTGGTACTCACGGATTATGGGGCAGGGATTCCACAGGGGCTGATTCTTTCTGCTGCCTGTATTCCTCCTCGGTCAAAATCGGAATGGTCATCTTGTATTTTTTTTGCCCCGGCACAAGCGGCACGGCGGCATCAGTCCAATGGTACTGATGATAGTCCTGCTGCAGTTGTTTGAAATACTGCTGCATTTCAGCCGTTTGAGCTTTATCGGAAATAGTCGGTTCCAGCACCCACGAACACGCCAGCCGCAAGGCCTTCATCTGGGGTACTTGAGTGAACCTGATACTCCCGTTGGCATCCGTTCGTTTATGAAAACCTCGCTCAACTGCCCATTGCGTAGGAAGGGATTCATCAGCCCGGATTTCAACCGGAAAATACGGCAGCGGATTGCCTGCTGAATCAATTAATGTCGCTTCAATCTCAATCTCCGGCTTGATAGCAACCAGTTTGACTTCATATTCCTCCTGTCCCGGCTGATAACCGACTTTGACGGTCACATCGGGGTAATACTCCTGGCCGGTTTCTTTTCCATTGTAGTTATATATACGGCTTGAAAGCGTCGCTATTATTTCCAAATCCTTATCAGCGGGGCAATGCTTAAACTCAAAACGGCCATCCTTGTCGGTATTAGCGCCATAACCCGGAAAATATTTACCATCAACTAAGACAGAAACCGTACGTCCCGGAAGTGGCGTACCGTAGTTATCTGCCACGATTCCGCGTACTGTCGGTCCCTGCGGCAGCAGGACAAAATCCGCCTGAATCGGCTGATTGGGATCGTTGATTTTCATACTGCGCGAATCCCCAACAAGACAATCGCTTGTGTCAGGATCAACCCAAACAGACAGGCCGCACTGTTTCCATAACTTCGGAATATATCCTATTTCATAATATCCCTGTTCGTTGGTCTTGCCTGCAAATAAGTCCGCAGGGTGTTTGCTGGCGATAGATATTTCACTTTGATATCCCCGCTGATTTGAAAAGGAATCCAGAGATACACCGATCTTTGCATTGGATACAGCACTGCCTTGTGTATCCTGAACCCATCCAAAGACTTTGTTGGCTGGTTCCATCACAAGAACGATATCACAAGCGGTCTGGCACCAGCTTCCCCGCCATGTGGTCGAGTTTTCTGTTTTTTCATAAAGATAATCCTCGGAGGGATAAACAACGCCGGGACTTCCCGGAATGACGCCTCCCAGCGGGAAACCTCGTTTTTGCTCATCAGCCAATTTCTCCTGGTCATACGGACTCAGCAGCAATGTCCACCCGACAAAGTCAGGATTATCCGGCAGTATAGCCCAAAGAGAAGCCGTATAATTCAATCCGTATTCATTCTGAGGCAAAATCACATTGAAATAGCCGTTTGTGTCGCTGGTTGCCGTATAGGGATTTCGGCTTCCGAATGCCCAGCAATCCAAATAAACGACTGCCCCGGCGACAGGGTTTTCCAATATATCTATGACGCGTCCGCTGAATACTTTGGGTTGCTTGTCCGGCAATGCCCTATACTCTGCCGGGATGTCGATAGCAAATATGGAATCCGAAATTGGAGCAAAATCAAATAATGCCACCAACCTTTGGCCATTACCGAATTCATTGGGATCGCCGACAACAACCGCTTCGACTTTTTCAGGCAGCAATGTGCGGTTATCGACCCATACCTTTGCCTGTATCCCGTTTGGGTCAGGCATCCCGGTGTATTTAAGGTTATACACGGTCTTAAGAACATCGCTTTCGGCGGACAGTTTTGTCAAAATATATTTCGGATTGGAATTTGGGTCACGGAAAAGCTTTGCTATCTCCACTGGCTGATGTTCTTCAATCGGACTCTGATATTTATAGATCATCTTGCCATCTTTGTACCAGGTTGGTTCAATTTGCGATTGTTTACTATTTGAATCTAAAACAAGCCGCTGTTTACCGTTGTCGATAGTAATTTTGTTCAATTCTCCTTCGTCCCGAAACGCATCCGGCAGACGTGCCCAGAATTTATCAACTTCTTCGGTGCCATCAATATTCATTGTTTGTGTTTCCGTGTAAACATATTTCACTGGTTCATCAATCCCCGGCCAGTCGGGGTGAGCAACGACAGGCTTGGATGCGGCCTCCGGCACGGATACAGACGAAATCTGGACAGGTACATCCTGGACCTTATTTTCGAGAACAGCTTCCTGCGTAACGGCATTTACAGCATGGGCTAATGCAGAATGTTCGGAACTTGTCTTATCATGCCTGTCCTGCTCCTGTACCGGTTCAATGACCGCTGCTTGCTTGACGGGTTCCGCGCTGTCGGTGGGATTCCAATAATGATAAACCACGGCCCCCGTTCCAATTATCACTGCCGCAGCAATAGCGGCAATTTTGATTCCTGTCGCAGCCAATATCCCTGTTGCAGCCGTCGTTGTCCCCCCTGCCGCCAGAGAGCTGGCCGTCGTACCTGCCGCAGTTGCTGCGGTTCCCGCTGCCAGCCCTGCCCCGATAGAAACCATCACCGCCTTCGTGAATTGCTTGCTCGGTCCGGTCCTTTCCAGCGTCCGCTCCACCATCACCGAAACCTTATCCTTAAGCATCTGCCGCCCGCGCGACAGGCGGGTTCGTACGGTCGCTTCATTCATATCCAGACTTTGTGCCACTTCTTTTGTCGATTGATGCTGCCGATAAAACAGCACCAGCGGTTCCCGATATTCTTCCGGCAGTTGCATTAAGGCATGACTCAGAATCATCTCTTCCTCCCGGCCAATGGCAATCTCCGCGGATGACGGACAGGCCTGTGTGGCAAGTATTTCCAGTGTGTCGGTATCGCAGACGGCAACTTTGCTGGCGTGTTTCTGCCGATAATGAGTCTGGATGAGATTTCGGGCGATACTACAAAGCCAGGAGCGGAATTTGTCGATGTCCTTGAGCTGAAAAAGGTTTTTCCACGCCTGCAGAAAGGTCTCCTGAGCCAGCTCTTCGCTGGCATCCACACGTCCCGTCGCGCTGAATGTAATTGCACAGATCAGGGACTGGTATTTTTCGACAAGCCGCTCAAAGGCGCGGCAATCCCCCGCCAGTGACGCTCGTACCAGATTCTGTTCTTCGCTCATAAATCCTACTTTTCCTTAGTGGATTATTCTACTGCAACAGTCCAGTAAGGGAAAGCGGCCGGATGTGTCAAAAAATTAAAAAAAAGTGTGGAATTTGCCACTGATTTAAAGAAAGCCCCCTCGCCCCGTGAGGATATCGCTCCTTTTGCCGCCAATGAGGGCTCGGGGGTAGTTCGTAGAATTGTTATTGCATGGTGTTCGTTTCAGGCAGTCGTTTCTGGATAGCCTCAATCGCCTTCTGGAAGGGATTTTCCGTCCCGTATTTGGGCCATTTGGCACTGCGTTTTTCGAGGGTATCCAGAACGCTGTCATCGCCGATGTCGGCCAGGATATTGGCCGCCAGAATTTGTGTTTCGGGCAGTCCCGTATCCAGCATTATCTCCAATTGCCCCATCCGTCCGCCGGTCCGGGCCTGTTCAACCTGCTGTTTTTCTCGCTCCAGCCGTTTGGCATACTCAGCCTGGTTAGAGGGAACCGGCTGTGTGGTACCGTTTGAATTTCCGTGTAGGCCCTCCTCGATGGTATTGCGCAGCCCCGGCCGGATATGTACAAAATAGACCGCCTGAAGCATCACTCCGACCGCAATGATAAAAATTGCTGCAATTTGTTTCCACCCCATTGTCCATCCGATTTGTCGATTTTGCACGCCAGGTTCCTGATGCAGGTCCGTGGCGTTGAGTTTCTCGATGACTTTCTCGACCTTATCCGACATACATTCAGCTCCTGTCCACCGTTCGACCTGTTCCTCGACGGCCTGCAGTCTTTCCCAGTATGCCTTGCATTCAACACACTGGTCAATGTGTTCTAAAACGCTGATCTGTTCGGAGATTTCAAGCATCTCCAACGTCATATCTATAATTTTAGTTTCGTACTCGTGGCAAGGATGAGTCATACCTTATCTCCCTGCTCCTTCATTAACTGATAAAGCTGTGTTAAGCCACAGCGGACTTTCCGATGAATATCCGTCAGGGAAGCCCCCAATTGCTCCGCGACGGCCCGCAGCGTCTTTCCATGGAAGTAATACAATACCAGCGGCGTCCGCAATTCGGCCGGCAATTTACCGATGGCCCATTGCAGCTGCTCGCAGTCGTCCTGGCTGGCGCTGTGGCTGATTGCTGGTTCGTTAATCTGTTCATTGAATTCAAGCTGCTGCTTCCTGCCGCCCAGAAAGGTCTTTGCGTGATTTTGAGCGATCTTGCGGATCCACGGCCCAAACTGGTCCGGGTCACGCAACTGACCGATCTTGATATAGCCTTTCAAAAGAACATCCTGGGCAACGTCTTCGGCGTCCTGCGAATGGCTGACGATGGCCAGACACTGTCCATACACCGCCCCATAATACTCGCGGATCAGTTCGGCATACGCCGTTTTGTCGCCTCTGGCCGAGGCCATCACCAATTGTCTCTGCCTGCTTTTATCCATTACCCACCGCTCAATTCATTCTATTAGACTTAATCATACGACCCATTTTCCCAGAATTGTCAGAATTTTGAAGTTTTTTTGTCGAAGATTTTTGGTTCTGTCTATTTTATAGCCAGATTTTTATGAAAGCACGCCCGATAGAGATACACTGTAAAGGCTGACCAGGCAAGAATCAGGACGACCAATATGATTCCCCAGTTTATTGAAATCAGATTGTCCCTGATATTCATGAGGAGTGGAAATGAAGCTCCCATCAGCCCGGCACCGAGAACTATGCTGATGAGCATAAAGGATCTTTTCCCCCAAAATAAAAGACGCAGCAACGCCACGACCGGTGCCCCAATTATAAACAGATAGTAAGACTGCCAGTTCAGGGCGTGAAACTCCGCAATGAAACCGCGTATGGGAAACGTTGGCATAAAAGGCTCCAGCATTATCGTTGTGGCGATACCCACAGAAGCCATGGCCAATCCTATCACAGTCAAAAATACCAGAGACATCAGCGCTGAGACAAATCGTTCCATGCGTCCGCGGGTCATCAGCAGGGTGGAGTGGACCTGTAAATCGGTCCCCAAAAGAGAGAAAATAAACATCAGCCAGATAAAAAGATTCCCTGTCTTTCCATAATATCCGAATAATAAAAACATCAGAGCCATAATGATCAGGTTTGCCCCATGGGACTTGAGAGTCATCAATGCGACGGGACCCAGCGTTTGATACATCACTCCATAGATAAACGAAGCAAAGGGCTGATTGCGGTTCAAGGCTATCTTTTCAATAAAAAACCGTCCCAGCCTCGACAGCTTTTCATCGGTTTCGGAGGAGATCGCCTTAAATTGTTCCCGTTGGGCCTTCTTTAATTGCCCGGGGGAGAATGCCCCCGTAAATCCGAGATAATGTCGTCCGCAGCAGGCCTGGAAAAACGATGCCCTGCCCAGGATATGCCATACCCGATAGGATACGATCCCGCTGATGACGGCAATCACAGCGGGTACCAGCGGCTGGAGCCAATGCTGCCCTATGGAAAAAGAGTCCATCACCATGGGGCCGAATAGCAGAATCGGAAACGCAAAGCCCACGATGGGCTGATTGCGGCTGCGATAGGAACACCAGACCCCGACCCAGAATAAAATCTGCCCGAAAGCCAATACCAGCACAGCCGCACAGCATCGCGAGGTTAAATCGCGAGGGTATAATAGTAAAACTATCGCCGCAGACAACAGCGAGCTGAATAGATTGAATCCAAACAATAGTTTTCGAACGATGTGACGATGTCCCGGCAGAGTATAAGACAGGGGTTTGGTCAAAATCTCCGTCTGATAGGTCGCGGTCATTGTCCCCATGACCAGCATCCAGAACAGCGGCCAAAACAGCGGGGTCATCCACGTATGTACCTTTTGTTCCAGCAGTATAGGGATCGATGGCAAAAGCATGGCCAATATCAATACTTGCCAGAGAATTAACGCCGGCCGTTTCCAGTAATGCGATAGATTAACCATAACCAGATTCATAATTTTTGCTCCTGTTATTTTAAGGCCGCTTCATACAATTCATCCAGCGACATCCGCCGTATCTGGGCCTGGCAGCCAATCGCCCCGGCCTGACGCACAACCTCCACCTCATCGGCATGACGCAGGGTCAGTACCGCCTGGCCATCGCTGCGGCTCCAGTCGATTGCATTCCTGAACGGCAGCGATTCCGGCAGTTTCCCGCCTGCCGCCGTCAGCGTCACCCGGCAGAATTCCTCCTGCAGGGTATCCAGTGCACAATTCCGCAAAATTCGCCCTTTATCCATAATCACAATGTGGTCGATGATTTTTTCGATATCGCTGAGGATGTGCGAGGAAATGATAATCGTGCGGTTCTGCGTCTGAATCATCTCCAGCATCAGGTTCAGAAACTGTCGCCGTGCCAGCGGGTCCAGCGCCGAGGCCGGCTCATCGAGAATCAGCAATTCCGGCTCAAAACCAATCGCCAGCAGAATCGCAAGTTTCTGTCGTTGCCCCGGCGACAGCGACCCCACACGGTCTTTGAGATTCAGTTCAAAATCGCGGACATACCGCTGTTCCAGCTCCGTATTCCACGTCGCATAATACGCCGCCACATAGCGAATCAACTGTCCCACATTCATCCAGTCAATCAGCTCGCCTTCCTGATGCACATACCCGATCCGGGCAAATTCCGCCGGGCCAAGCCTGCGGGCCTCCATACTCAGCGTGGTGCACGTCCCCGCATCCGGCAGATACAGCCCGATGATATGACGCAATAGCGTGCTCTTGCCTGCCCCATTGGAACCGACCAGCCCGATGATGCTGCCGGGCTGAATATCGAGGCTGACCTTATCGAGAGCGGTTGTTGCACCGAAATGTTTGACGACATCACAAAATTGAACCAGGGTATCCACCTTTGTCATGATTATATCTCCTTTTGAGAGTGAATTTTCTGATAGTGCTCCGTTATTCCCGCGACGACCTGCGGCAGGTCGATATCCATCTGAACCGCCGTCGCCGCCACATCATTGAGCAAGGCATCAAAAAGTGCTTTGCCCTGGCTGGCCTTGCGAGACTCGGCCAGCGGTGCTACAAATAAACCAATCCCCCGTCGCCGTTGAAGAAGGCCTTCTGACTCCAGAATACTATAAGCCTTACTGATGGTCATTGGGTTGACCTTGAGCCGGCCGGACAAATCCCGCACCGACTCCATCTGGTGTCCTTCCCCCAGAATCCCCGACAGAATCAGCCGCTGCACCTGCGTTACAATCTGCCGGTATATCGGTACGCCGCTATGGAAATCGATGTCAAGTATCACAATTGACCCTTTCTTAACTGTATTAGTATAGTAATACACTAATATTCAAAATACAACTCTTTTTCTGATTTTTCTAAAAATTCTTATAAGCACCTCCCGATGCATAGATGTAATGCATTTAATTACAACGCTTTATGATTTGATAGTAATTTCCCTTGCCCCCATCCATCCCGTAAAATACAATAAACTTTTTCCGATAGGACCAAAACAATGTCACCCAAACAGCCTGATTTTCGACGGTATCTGGTTCCGATCAATACCGGCTCGACCCAGCAGTTATTTACGGATTGCCTGGTGGTCGGGGCCGGGGTTGCGGGACTGCGGGCGGCGCTGGAAGCCGCGGAACAATGTGATGTAACGCTGGTCTGCAAAGGGGTGCTGTCCGACAGCAACACCTGGAATGCCCAGGGCGGTATCGCCTCGGTGCTGGCTATCGAAGACAGTTTCGAGTCTCATATCGAAGACACCCTACGCGCCGGTTGCGGCATCTGCGATAAAACTGTCGTGGAACGGGTCGTCAAGGAAGGCCCCGCCCTGATTCGCCAACTGGCCGATTGGGGGACCAAATTTGACCGGGTGGATGGCAAACTGGATGTTACCCGCGAAGGCGGGCACAGCCACTCCCGCATTGCCCACGCCCTCGGCGATTCCACCGGCCGGGGCATTGCCGAAGCCCTTATCGAAAAAGTTCGGCAGCAGGCCAATATCAATGTCATCGAAAATTTCTACACGATTGACTTACTGACCTGCCCCGACGGGCGATGTCTCGGGGTGATTGGGTATCGTCAGAGTACCGGCTTTGAAATCATCTGGGGGGCCGCAACGATTCTGGCCACCGGCGGCGCCGGCAGGCTCTACCGCGAAACCACCAATCCCGAATCCGCCACAGCCGACGGCCACGCCATGGCCTATCGTGCTGGCGTGGTCCTGCGGGATATGGAAATGATGCAGTTTCACCCCACGACACTGTATATCGCAGGCGCCTCCCGGGCCCTCATTACCGAAGCCCTGCGCGGCGAAGGGGCAATCCTCCGCGACAGCACCGGCAAGGTGTTTATGAAGAAATATCACCCCGATGGTGAACTGGCCCCGCGTGATGTCGTCAGCCGGGCGATTCTGGATCGGATGCTCAAAACCGGATCGACGCATGTCTATCTGGACCTGCGGCACTTCGACAAGCCCCACTTTGCCAAACGTTTCCCGCTGATCAGCGAAATCTGCGAGAGCTTCGATATTGATATCGCTACGGATATGATTCCCGTTCGCCCCAGTGCGCATTATATGGTTGGCGGCGTCAAAATTGATCTCGAAGCCCGGACCATTGTCCCCGGTCTGTTTGCCTGCGGCGAAGTCTCCTCCACCGGCCTGCATGGGGCCAACCGCCTCGGCAGCAACTCCCTGCTGGAAGGGCTGGTCTTCGGCAAAATCGCAGGTCAGTCAGCCCTGATGTGGCTTCAGAAAATGGCCGGCCCCGAATACCGCAAAATGACCATCGAAATCCCGCCGTCCGACCGCAGCCGACTGGACACCGAAGACGT
Source organism: Anaerohalosphaeraceae bacterium (assembly GCA_039679345.1). GTDB lineage: Bacteria > Planctomycetota > Phycisphaerae > Sedimentisphaerales > Anaerohalosphaeraceae > Anaeroglomus. The sequence goes on along the minus strand of JBDKVE010000048.1, from coordinate 7,444 downwards.
GCGAAACTCCCTGCGCGCCCTGATGTGGCGCAACGTCGGCATCACCCGTCAGGCCAAACATCTCGACGAAGCCCAGGAAATCATTCGCTTCTGGCAGCGCTATGTGATGGATAAAGTTTTTGAAAAGCCCTTCGGCTGGGAAACACAGAATATGCTGACCGTATCGATGCTGATGGCCCAGGCCGCTGCCCAGCGAACCGAATCCCGAGGTGTGCATTTCCGCAGCGATTTCCCCGAACGCGACGATGCCAACTTCGCCCAGCACATTGAACAGGTCCGGGAAAATGCTTGATATGCCGACCGGCGAATTTGTATAATAGGGTTTCGAGTGAAGGATAAAAACGGAGGTCATTAATTCCGCCAAAGCAGGTGGAGAATTGCCATATTTTGCAGGAATAGAGGAGGGTTTTCAATGTGTAAATGGGTGATTGTGTCGATTTCGGCTTGTGTGTGTGGACTTGTGTCGGAGTCTTGTCTGGTTTCCGCCTCAACGGCTGCGGCATGGTTCAGTGTGATTGACGATTACGCAATCAATCCCGTTCTAGACCCCATCCCCGGGAATGTACCCTATGCCGCCCAAAAACAACCAGTCATGTCATCGCATAGCCTGGGCCGGGTGGGACTGACCGAAGATGCCGAAAGTCATTACGGTGCCATGGATCTGGGCATGTTCATCGCTCATTCGGAGAGTCTCGTACAGACATCTCAGGGTAAATCCAGTGCCGGCTCACGCATTCCCAATTACATTGCCACCAGCAACGCCGGCCAGGTGGAGATTACATTAAATGAAACAGTATCTGCCCAGGCCCGTACGATGACATTCACGGATGTCGGGCAAATACAGACGACCCACGACAGGGTTTTCGCCTTGAGTTATGAATGCACCACAGCTATTCCATCCGACATGCAGGCCCAAATTACGTTTTATGCAGGCTACTGGGATTGGCAGGATAACGCAGCAACATTGATTCTGTCTGAAAAAGACGGCTGGACAAACACCCTGTATAACACACCCGAAGGCACGCTTCCCGTGTTGTCAAAGACATATACCACCGGCTCTCTCGGGTATGTCAATGCCGAATGGAATTTCCAGATACAGCAGGATCGTTCCTATTCATGGTTCACAGGGATGGTGGTAGAGTTAACACCGATTCCCGAGCCGACAGGGCTGGCATTTCTGGGGCTTGGGGCTATAACTTTATTACGGCGAAAAGTGAAGTCCCGCCAGCTTATTTAATCTCGTCCACACGGATTTCGTCAAACATGGTCACTGCGTCGGCCTGGGTCCACAGCCCGATCATCCCCGGCAGCGGCAGCATATCGTCCTGATGCTTCATGACGAACTGTCCGTCCATGCTGATTGTGATGTGCTCACGGTAATGCTCGACTTCCAGCGTATGCCAGGTTGTCGGGTCGGCCTGCACGTTGACGGATTGCATCGTTGTGCGTTTGCCGTTGACAACATAATAGAGCCGCAGAATTTTATCCTGCGAATCCCATTGTGCTGCGTAATAATTATCTTCGTTCTGTGCCCGCCAGACAATCCCGCCGCCCTGTTCGTCCTTGCCGCGATTGGCCTTGATTTTGGCCGAGAGCCGGATATTGGCCAGCCGGGTGTTGATGGCCAGCAGCAGGTTGCAGGTGTCGCCGGTGTTGCGGGTCTGTGTCAATCCGATAGCCTTGCCCCAACTGTCGCCGACAACTTCCCACGTTGCAGGCATCTGCTTTCCGGCCGTCTCTGCGACCATCCATGAGGCAGGCAGGGTCCCGAGTGTCTCCATCTCAAAATCCCACGCCAGCCGAACTGCCGGCCTCGGCTGCGATACAGGCTGACATCCTGCCAACAGGCTTACGATTCCAATACCCAGTATTATCCATCCGTGTCTCATCGTGTATCTCCTGCCCTTGGGAATTAATCACAGCAGTAAAAGTACCGCCATCCCGCATTATCCTTGCGGAATGGCGGCGATAGTGTGTCAGTTACGCCTGGCCGCCCTGAACCACAAAGCCTTTGGAAGCGGGGCCGGTCTCGGCGGGTGTTCCGGCAATCTTGGCCAGATACGAAGCGCCGAGTGTCTTAAGGTGGTCATTGACATTATCGAAATAGTTAAAGTGTGCCTGCTCTTCGTCAATGATGGTCTCGAACAGTTTCATGCTGATGCTGTCTCCGTTTTCCCGGCAGATCAGCAGGAACTGGTTGTAGTCGGCGATGGTGTCGTCTTCCAGCTTGGAATCAAACGGATAAATGACGTCGATCTTCTGGGCCTTGACCGGCTTTTCCAGCGGCTCAGTCGTCGGCTCGCCGTCCAGCTCCTTGATGCGTTCGGCAAACATCTCGGCATGACGCATCTCGTCAATGGCAATCAGCTTCATATTGGCCGCCAGCTCACCGTAATCCATGTTTTCCAGATTATAATGCTGGTTCATATACTGATGAATGGCCTGAAGTTCCATGGCGCGGGCTTTATTTAAGACTTCGATGACTTTCTTTTTGGCTTGTTCCCTTGAACTCGGACTCATCTTAAACCTCCATGATTCAGTTTCGTGATTATCGTTTTTTTCAGTTCAGAGAATTCTAAAGAATCCTCTGATGCTGATATTATAGTAGCTTCCGGCAATCAATCCAGTGTGTTTTCCATTTTTGACCGCCTCTGCGTTACGATTCCCCGGCCTTCTGCAGGCACTGGTCGCAGACCCCTTCGAGCACCACCTTGACACTCGACACCGCACAAGTCTGTTTAAAACGTTCCGGCACATCGAGTGCGTCAAATCGCGGCTCCTTGAAATCCAGTATCCGGCCGCACCGCATACACCGAAAATGATGATGACATTCCATGTCCGGATCGTAGCGTTTGGCCTCGCCGTAGCCTTCGACCAGATGCACAAATCCAATCTCCGCAAACAGGCACAGCGTCCGATAGACCGTATCAATGGACATATCCGGAAAAGCGGTCTTGACGCGATTGTAGATATCTTCGGTGCGCGGATGGTCCTGGGAGCCAATCAGCGCTTCATAAATCGCGGTCCGCTGAGGAGTAATGCTCAGGCCGCGAGCCTTGCATTGCGTGCGAAACTGCTCCAGGTGTTCTTTGCTTGTTTTGGACATCATAGCACTTTTATTTAGAGTTTATTACCTCTAAAGATTACTATATAAGAATGATTCTTGTTCGGCAAACAAAAAAATAAGCCCGTCCGGGCGCAAAAGAAAACATCAGGAAACTTTGGTTTTCCTGATGTTTTCCGGAGGGGAGAAAACTCTTGCACTTGTCTCATCGGCCAAGCAAGAGAAATCAATTAATCTTTTTTTAGTAATTTTATAAGCCATTATATTATATAGAGTTGCGGCTACCGCTTCCGAATCCATATCAGACGAAAAAGGTCTCGAACTTTCTCGGAAAAGCTCACCCCCATTTTCTGCGAGGAGGTCGGGAAGTCCAGATTTGCGACGTCCTGCTGGGTTGGCTCGATTTTCCTGGCACTCCAGCCGGAGAAAAGTCCAGCAAGCCAGCCCAGGCGTCGGGCTTTTGGAGATTGTTCGTTTTTTTGTATCATAACCAACTTTCAATACGCTCAATATGGAGTCAGTAGTTCGGCGTTATCGACCCACATCACAAAAAACGGCTGCGAGGCGTCCCGCTTTTTCAGGTAAAGCAAAAAGGGCTTATCGAAAATAAAATTTCGCGGCATTTGTGAAACACACATTTGAGAACTGGACTTGAATGTTACACCGGCCCGATCCAGCCGAAAGCATATCTGCTGGATGGCGGCAGATATCGGCATTCCAGCAGCGTTGGCGTTGGTCAGAGGGGCACCTTCAAGTTCTTTGAACCGATGCGTGAGGGTCCAAAACATATCCGGCACTCTCAGAATATCATTATCTTGAAATTGAGCGAGCCACTCATAGTCTTTATGGGTGGGAAAGTCTTTAATTTTGTCCTGGAGTTGATTGTAGATGGATTCGAGAGTGTCTTTCCTTTCCGTGACAGCAACCACAATCTGATACGGCTGGGTATCCCGACACAAATCCAGTGCATATTCAGTAGCCTTGTATTGATCATCCAGCTTGCAGTACAACACATCGACTTGTTTGCAGAGCGGCTCATGTTCCTTCAAAAAGCCATCCTGTATTCCAAATGATTTTACAGGGGTCGTTTTTCCTGAAGCGTCATGAAATAGTAACGGTTCGATGACTTCAAGAAACGCTTTGGTGAATTGAATATAGGTTTCAAGGTATGCGTATGCAATATATTGATCGTCAGGATTAAACTGCGGAATCGGTAGCGTGGGAAAACGACTGGCCATATCTGTCTGAATGGTCTGAATAATTCCATCGGATACACTGCCCGCAATGGCATAATAGGATTCCGGCATTAAGTCATTTTTGGTTTGTCTGGCCGAATTAAGCTTGACACATAAGGCTTCAGTCCCCATGACTTGAAGAGGTTGTTTGATGACGGTATCCTTCATTTCATTCCATGCCAGTTGGAAGCTGCTGCACCAAATGTTATTTTTGTCCGGCTGGAGTGGCGAGTCAAAGGCAGGCAAAATGGCAGTATGTTTCAGGTTGTCTGAATTGCCGGAAAAGGTTTCCTTTTTTTGAGCCAATTCGCTTCGGCCTGCATTAGTCTGTATGAGTTTTTTTAAAGGAAAATAAGCAATAAGCCCTACAAGCACAATCAAAACAACCCCAAACTGTCTTTGTTTTTTAAACATACCATACCTCCCTTTGGGTAAGTTCAATCCATTTATCTTGATGCCTGCTGGTCATTTCCCCTTTCGTCGCGGCTAAGTACAGTTACACTTGCAACTTGCTTCTTTTGCTCGCGGCATTACTAAACCTGCAGGCTTATCGCACCATGGCACGTCGGGTGGCGGCCAGGAGTTCCTGGCCGTAAAGCTGCTCGAAGGAGTCGGCGGCAAAAAGCTGCCGCTGGTCCAGAATGTCTTTGGGGGCATCATAATACCGCTGTACAGCCGCCGTACCACCATCAGCGGCACCGTCGGTCATGTAATTATTCTCCAGCAGCCACCGGCTGAACTGCTCATCGTATTCGGCGGGATAAATCAGCACCGTGACAAATTCGTTATCCGAAAGCCGGGCCAGATATGTCTTGGCGCGGGCCGGAGCTGCGGAGGTCACCGCGATATTAGTCAGACGCTTGAAATCATCCCGTGCGGATGCTTCATCGCCGGCATAAAAGAACATCCCCGCCTCAAGCCCAAACGTCGCATTCGGCACGCCAACCAGTTCCATCGTGCCGTCCGGGCGGGCATTGTGAATCTTGAAGACCTTGATATCGGCGAATTTTTCACTTTCGAGCAGCTCGGCCACTTCCAGCGCCGTGAATCCCACCGCACTGTGCCCGCCGAAATCCACTACATACAGTCCAATATAACGTTTTGTGTTTTGTATTGTTGGTAGTTTCATAATTTAACTTGAAAAATTACCTGGTTCGATTTTTATCTCTACGACTTTTCTTTTTCCAAACTGTACAGTTGTTCCATCGGCTAACTGAAGTTGTTGGTTTGGGTCGTCAATTTTTTCACCATTGATTTTAACCCCTCCCTGTTTAACCATGCGTTTAGCTTCGCTGCTACTAACATCAAAAGAAGTAACTAATATTTCTGTTGTTGAACAAGTTGTCTTAGAGAGTTTAATTACGGGCTTATCATCCGGCAACTGGTTCTGCGCGAAGACCTTATCAAAACCCGCCGCGGCATTGTCGGCGGCCTGTTTGTCATAAAACTGCTCGACAATCATCTTGCCCAGCAGGACCTTGGCCTGTTTGGGGTGGGTCTTGTTCGGGTCGGTCAGTTCCTTAATCTTCTCCGCAGGCACATTCGTCAACAGGGTGAAGTAGTTTTCCATCAGGTTGTCGGGAATGCTCATCGTCTTGCCGAACATATCCCCAGGGCTGTCGGTTACGCCGATGTAGTTGCCCTTGGACTTGCTCATCTTCTGAACGCCGTCCAGCCCCACCAGAATCGGCATCGTGATCACAATCTGAGCAGGCTGCCCCGCGATCCGCTGCAAATCCCGCCCGACTAAGTTATTAAACGTCTGGTCCGTACCGCCCAGTTCGATATCGCTCTTGATGGCCACCGAATCGTACCCCTGCATCAGCGGATACAGAAACTCATGAATGCCGATGGGGTCGCCCTTTTTATAGCGGATTTCAAACGTATCCCGTTCGAGCATCCGGGCCACGGTCATCGACGCGGTCAGTTTGATAATGTCGGCCAGCTTCAGGTCGGCCAGCCATTCACTATTGAACCGCACCTCGACTTTATCCGGGGACATATCCAGAATCTTGCCGGCCTGCTGAAAGTACGTCTCGGCATTGGCTTTGATTTGTTCGGGGGTAAGCATCGGCCGGGTCGTGTTCTGACCCGTCGGGTCGCCGATGCGGGCGGTATAATCACCGATAATCAGCACGGCTTTATGGCCTAAGTCTTGAAACTGGCGCAACTTGCGCAATACCACCGTGTGGCCCAGGTGAATATCCGGGGCGGTCGGGTCCATACCGAGCTTGGCACGGAGCGGCCGACCGGCCTTGCGGGCCTCGGTGATGCGCTGGGCCAGCTCGTCTTCGCGGAATACCTCGACGGTACCACGCTTGAGAATCTCCATTTGTTGGGCGACTTCGACTGTCATAAATTTGTCCTAACGGGTCGTATGTGAATAAGTTAGATACAAAGAAGAGCGTATTATAGCCCCCCGGCCCGCCTTTTGCAAGCAGACACTCCCCGCTTTTGTGCCGGCAGGCACGTGATGACGCTACCCCTCATAACTGCGACACGAGCAGAAACAGTTGCCCGGAACACAAGCGACTGGATTTTGCTGTACAGCCCTCTCCTCCGCCTGTTTCATATAAGGAATGATTATCAAGCAGAATGATATTGGTTCCTGTTGGCGTTTCCTCGAGTTGCGTTATACGCCGTCCAGCCAATTCCGACAGAAAATCTGTAAATCAGACAGATTCACCTTGCCGTCACAATCCAGGTCGGCAATATTGGATTGGCAATCCGGTCCCGGCCAGCCGGCTAATCGGGCAAACAACCACCACGCCGCATAGGCTTTCTGATTGGCGTTCAGCGGCTCACTGTGGGCTGACGAGCAATTATACCAGTCCACGCCTTGCGTATGCGAGGCCTGCCAAGCCTGTGCCCAGTTGCCCAACAGGGCTCCGGATCGCGAGGCGTAGTATTCGCAGCTATCCTGTGGAAAGGCATAATACACACCGTCCGGGTCGTAGGTTTCGATATCCGCAAAATCGAACAGGACTTTATTGTATGTCCTGCAGTAATCGCGAATGATGCTGTTGGCAGCCTTGTTATTGGCATCGCTGGCATGGTCCACATGGCCGGTCATATAGACAAATGTTACGTGCGGATATTGAGCCTCAAGCGCTGTCATCGGTGTCAAGTATTCACTAAAGAGCGT
>JBDKVE010000047.1:0-7614 GCA_039679345.1 Anaerohalosphaeraceae bacterium | reverse complement strand
ACATTGAAACACAAGATTTACTCCCGGCAGGTTGCGGTGGGGTTCAACCAGGGGGAGTTTACGGATGAAGTGGATGCCGCTAATTTTGACTGGGAACAGAGTGAAAGCGGAACCCTCGACACAAGCTCGAGCATGGATACCGGAACGACAGGAGTGACGGAATAAGAATCTTAATTATGGCTGATAAACGCGATAAACAAGCCGGCACGGTACTGGCCGGAGTGATGTGGATGCTGGTGGTGATGATGGCGATTCTGGCCGTCGGCGCCCAGAACAGCCGTCTGGACAGCCGCATCAGTTTGTCGTCGATGGAGAAAATCCGCTGCCGCTGGATGGCACGGGCGGGAGCGGAAACTGCGTTAGCCTATCTGAAAGAGGATTTAAAAGAAACCGATAGCCTTCTGGATGACTGGGTTATTGATACGACTGAACTGGAAGATGTGGCACTATCAGGGGGGGCATTCACGGTTAAGATTACTGACGAGTGTTCCAGACTGAATATTAATACGGCCTCGGCGGTACAGCTTTTGGCGCTGGACACCGAGAATATGAATGAAACGATTACCGACAGCATTATTGACTGGCGAGATCGCAACGAAGAAGCGGGTACCAATGGTGCTGAAAGCGGTTATTATTTGAATCTGCCGTATGGTTATCAATGCCGCAACAACAGTTTTCGCACCCCGCGTGAACTACTCCGTGTTCGTGGTGTCACCGAGGATTTATTTTATGGTGAAAACAATCACACCCTGGGTAAAGGCGGATGGAGCCAGTACCTGACATGCTTTTCGGCAACCAATAACGTGGATGCCAATGGCAAGCAACGGATTAATGTCAACTCCGCCAGCGAAAGTGACCTGGTCAGCCAGTTGTCGATCACTCAGGCACAGGCCCGCTGGATTGTGCAAAATCGGCGGTTCCGCTCGCTTGCTGACCTGATAGGCACATCAAGCGGAACCGGCACCACCGGCGGAACAGGAAATACCGGCGGCAGTGGAAGAAATTCTTCAGGAACTCAAACGCCGGGCCGAACCAGCAGCATCATTCAACCGCTTATGCCTTTGGCCGCGAATTACTCCGGGCATGACCAGTTTATGATCCAGTATACTTCATTAAATGTCACGCCGGCGTTGCTGGTTGCCGATGCCGGATCCGGTGGATCGGGTGGCTCAGGAGGTGGACGAGGACAGGGAGGCGGAGGCGGTCGCGGTCAGGGTGGTGGACGTGGTCGCGGCGGAGAAGGTGGCATGGGTCGTCCGGGCGGTGGACAGGGCGGTGAGGGCATGGGGGGGCGTCCCGGTGGCGGCCGTGGTGGAGAAGGTGGTGGGCGTGGCGGTGAGGGCGGCGGCATGGGACGTCCCGGGGAAGGCGGAGGTCGCGGCGGAGAAGGTGGCATGGGTGGTGGGCGAGGAGGTGCTCGTGGCGGTATGACATCGCCTGCAGGCGGCCAAAATGAAATACAGGCACAGGCTCTCGACTGGGCGACATTCAGTCGAATCCTGGACCAGGTTACGATATCAAATAATACGACGATTACCGGCCAGATTAATGTGAATACAGTCAGCCTTGAAGTCCTGCGGGCTTTCCTGGGAGGCAACGATGACCTCGCAGGAAAGATTATTAATTACCGCGACAGTATGGGCGGAGAAATAACCAGTGTGGGTGATTTAATCAATGTGGATGGGATGACGCAGGATATTTTACGACAATATATTGACCTGTTTTGTGTGCGATCCAGTGTTTATATGATTCGTGCGACTTCGACATCGTCAGTCAGCGGAGTCAGTTATACAATAGAAATGGTTGTGAACAGAGACCGGGAAGGCCGGGAAATCCTTTATCAAGTCGAGGGAGTAGGCATTTGAACAACGAAATAAAAACATATTCCAAAGCAATTGGGATTCTGAAAGCCGCAGATAATGCAGGATGGATACTGACTCTGGTTGAAAAGACCTCGGCCGGTCTTCAAGTCCGGGCTTGTGTCACCGTCTCGGATGCAGCAAAACTATCATCCGAGGTTGGAAAACTGTCCGGCGGCAAATCCAATCCAGAGGAAGATACGACTCTTATCTCTGTTGGCGCCGATACGACACAGACGGTGTTTTTTGCTTTTAAGGCACCCCAGGTGGAGGGGGCTAAACTAACTGCGATTATCCATGCCCAGGCGGAGACTTTACTGCCTATGGCGATTTCGCAGGCGGCCTTTACCTGGCGTATGGTCAAACAGGATGGTGCTACTCAGGATGGATTTTTGGCCGTGGTGCGGAAGAATTATTATCAGGAACTATGCAATCTGGTTCCGGGACGCGTGGAATCAATTCTGCCGGATGCCGCAGGTCTGGTCAAAGGATGGGCGGGTGTCTTTGAAAGCACTCCGGAAAAATGTGTTCTGATTCAAATTCGCAAACATAGCTGCATTCTGGCTGTTTCCGAGGCGGAAAAACTGGTACGAGCTGCGGCGGTGGATGTGGAAGATATGTCCCTGACGACAGTGGTTTCCCACGATTTGACCGCGGTGCTGGATACGATGGAATTGCCCAGGAATACGTCGCTATATATCAACGGCGATGAGGAGATTGCCTCGGCATTATGTCGTGAACTGACCCAGGCCGGACGGCCGGTACAGCGATGGCGGCTGTCGGATAATAAAATCTCGGCTCTTGGGATTCGGGATAAGCTGACGGAAATCCGTAATCGTCCGGAAACGGTCGGACTTGCGATTGCGGCACTGAATGAACAGGGAGCCGATTACGATTTCATTCGCCTGCCCAGGACTGAAGAAGTAGAGGATGCTGTAGTTGATAAACGGAGTATAATACGCGGACTTGCAGTTGCGGCGGTGTTTTTGATTTTGCTGCTCGGCGGAATTTACTGGACGTCCACTAAACAACTGGAAGCCATTGAACAAAATCTGGCCGCGGAATATCACGGCACCACCGGCCAGGCTATTTTGGCACGTCAGCAGATGCGGGACCGGATTTCCAAGGCCCGGCCGGACATGCTGGAACTGCTGTCAACGATTGGAGCCTGCATGGATAAAGAGATGCTGCTGGACAGCATCAGCTTCAAAAAAGGTCAGCCGGTCCGAATTGCTGCCAAGGCCCGTTCGTTTGAACAGGCCAATGCCTTTCATAAAAAATTGCAGGAACAGGCGTGCTTCAGAGATGTCAAGCTGATTTCTCCCACGCTGGATGAGCGAAGAAGTCAGGTGCAGTTTACGATAACCTTAGCCTACAGGAATTTTACCCGATAATGATGAAATATCTTGAAAAACTCAATCCGCGGGAAAGAAAGATAGCCGTCTTTTGTACTGTGGCAGGCGGGCTGATGGTTATTTACTTTCTGATAGCCGAACCGATTATGCTGAAGGCCGGCCAGATCCATAGCCGTCGGAAGCAGCAGCAGGAGAATCTGTCGATGCTGCTGGCCGAAGAAGGCAGCGTGGAAGCGATGAAATTAAAAAATCTGACCGCCGCAGTACCGGTGCTTGAAATGCCGGTGGAGGCCGATAAACAGGTTCAGCTTTTACGGGATCAATTAACCAAACAGATTCAGCAGGCCGGGATACAGGTCAAGAATTTTCAGTTTCAGACCGGTTCCGCGACAGGCCCCAACGCATCGAGTCTTATTATGCTGCAGTGCCGCGGCCGGTGTCAGTTTCCGGCAATAGTCAAGCTGCTGGAGGAATTAAAAAAGAATCCCTATTATGTCGGCGTGGAAGAGCTGACTCTTCGCGTGGACGAGAGAAATCGGCAGGAAATGGATTTCACGTTTACCGTATCCACCTTCCGAGGGAGCAGTAAAGCCTTATGACAAGAGCAATAAACAAACTAAAACACTGGGCGGCCGGAAATGCCGGGCAAACGGTAATTCGTTATCTGTGGTTATGTCCGGCGATAGGTCTGGTCTGGGTAGTGACCTCCTATGGGATAAATACTTCCGGTCTGTCCGGCCGAGTGGAGAAAGCCATCGAACGCTACCTGGCCATGGAAAAACAGTTTGCCGAAGCCCAGGCCCCGAAAAATGAGGCTCTGGATGCGATACGAAACAAGAGCCTGTTTGCCGGACCTGCAGCAATACCGCCCGTTCCTCAATGTCTTGCCATTCTTGGCGAATATGCCTTATTTGGTGAAGAATGGAAAAAAACCGGAGAGGAGTTCAACGGCGCCAAGATTCTTGAAATATCGCCCACAGAAGTCAAAATATCATGGCAGAATCAGGAACAGGTGTTACGCCCGTTTGATGTCGCGGTGAATTACGGAAACCAGGGACAGGGCTTCGGACGTCGCTCGGAGACAGCCCGGGCCGAGCCGTCGGCAGAATCCCGCTCGTCGGAATCCCCCTCCACGGAAATTTCAAGACGAGAAGGTCCTCCCGGCATGATGATGGGCGGGCCAGGCGGCGGTTTTGATTTCCGGAGAATGTCGCCGGAGGAGCTGGGCCAGATGCGGGACCGTTTTATGAATATGTCGTCGGAAGAGCGCCGTGCGGCATTTGATGAATTTCGAAGAAATCGTTCACGACCTATGGAATAAGGAGATAAGCCTTGAAACTGAAGAATGTATGTATCGGTATTGCCGCCGGCATTACGGCTCTGATTTGTATTACCATTGCGGAAACCCAGACGGATGTCAAGGATGCAAATACGCCTCCTGCCCCTACAGTAACTGGACGGCCACAGGAGCCAAACCAGCCGCGTCCTATGGATCCCAATCAGCGGTCTTCGGAAGAAGGACGCTTTGGCCGCGGCAGCCGGCGCGGCGGCGGTCCCGGTGGAGGGTTTTCGTTCGATTTTTCCACGATGAGCCCCGAAGAACGTCAGCGTATGATGGAACGTGGACAGCAGTTTGCCCGGAGTATGGGTTTTAATGGTCCTTCCATGAGCGCGCCGGGAGATCCGAATGAAGCAACAGAATCTCTGAATCTGAATAATGTTGAAATGCGGAATATTATTAAAATGCTGGGGGACTGGACCGGCAAGGCGATTATTCCGTCATCCGACGAGATTATGCAGACTAAGATCACGGTATATTCTCCTCAAAGAGTCACACGTGCTCAGGCCCTGGGCTTGATATTTATGGCTCTGCAATCCCGTGGTGTGATTGCCGATCAGGGGGAGCAGCGGATTATTCTGCGTCCCATTCTGACAGCCAAACTCGGAGCCATACCAACACTGGGTGTGGATGAACCACTGGCACGAGTCCAGGACAAGACCAGCATGGTCGAAAAATGGTTCCAGATGTATAATTACCGCCCCAGCAACCTGGTCGAAATGATTAAGCCCCTGGTTGGTGAGCATGGTTATGCAATGGCGGATGAAAATACCGGCCGAGTTGCCGTTATTGATACCGTGGATAACCTGCTGAGAATTGAAAAGATTATCAAGGAACTGGATGTCCCGGAATCCGATCAGATGGTGGAACAGGTCTTTGAGATCGAATACGGCAATCCGGAAGAAATTGTATCCGTGATGGAAATGATTCTTAGTGATCAGGCACGTCAGGCGGCACGCACGACAGGAAGCGGGACTTCTCAGCCGCAGCAGGGTCAATCCACCCCCGGACGCTCCGGCGGCAGTTCAGCCCGGACACAAACTTTGACATCGGTTGTTATTCAGGGCACTACGACACCGATTCGCCTGATTCCTGTGGCTAAACAGCGATGGATTATTGCGAGGGCCAATCGCGAAGATATGAAACGTATCGGCGAATGGATTCAAAAGCTTGATCTGGCAGAAATCGCAGCACCTCAGCAGACCGTCGTACCCGTCGTGTATGCCAGTGTCGATGAAGTTGTAGAGATGATTAATCGAACATTGCGCGATATGCCTTCGGTCAAAGGCAAGTCGACCGTTGTTGTTGAAGGGCTGGAAGCGTCCAAACAGATTGTGATATTTGGCGACGAAGAAGGACGCATCATGGTCGAAAAAATGATTGCCCAGATTGATCTGCCCAGCGGGGATTATTTTGTGGAACGGACATTTAAACTCAAGCATGCCGACCCGGACCAGATTAAGCAGAATATCGAAGGCTTATACAGCCAAACCACCACATCCGGCCGTTCGTATAGCTACTATGACTATAGCAGCAGAAGCCGTACGGATCCCAAGAATGAAGTCAAGGTCATTTCCTATCCCACGCAAAAACAGGTTACCGTGATTGCGTCGGAACAAAATATGGAGAAAATTGCAAAACAGATCGAACAGGAATGGGATATCCCACTGGATATTCAGAAGGATCAGTATCGCATTCTGACACTCCAGAATTCCGATCCGGTGAAAATGGCGGAATTGCTCAATAAACTGTTCAGTGAAGAAGACAGCAGCACCGGGTCCAGCAACCTGATGCGGATGCTGCTTGGCGATTCCACTGAATCCAAGCAAAAAATCGTAGGCTCGTTGTATGGATTATTGACATTTGAACCGGTGCCGGATACGAAAAAGCTGATTGTGATCAGCAAGATTCCCGAAGCTTACGAGGTCATTGAGCGGCTGGTCGATCAACTTGATGGGCAGGAAGGGGGGGAAGTGCCGAATGTCGTTATTCTGAAATACGCAGACTGTGAATCCCTCTGTGACCAGTTGAACTCGATCTTTAATGAATCGGGAACCCCGACAACCATTCCGCGATCCGCAAAAGGTTTAAGCAGTTATGATGCGGAGAATCAGGGAGCAGCAGTCAGTGCTTCCGAAACATCTTCTTCATCAATCACTCCATGGTGGACTCGTCAGCAACGGACTGAGGACCAATTGCCGCCGAGCAACCTGATCGGCAAGGTGCGTTTTGTACCTGTCCAGCGCAGCAAGGCGATACTCGTGATGGCTCCGGTCGAATATGTGGCTGATATTACCAAGATGATTGAATCACTGGATCAGCCCGGAATGCAGGTCATGATCAAGGCCGTGATTGTGGAAATCAATCTTGAAGACAACAGCAGCCTGGGTGTCATGCTGTCTTCCAACCCCCAGGCTTTCGGCGACGTCGGAATCAATGGAGCCAGGTTTGTGAATGCCCTGGAAAACATTGAGGATTTCAGCGGTGCCAATGGAACGCAACTGGATACGAGCCTGGATATCTATGCCCTGGTGGATTTTCTGATTACCAAAACCAAGGGACGGGTGTTGAATCAACCGACTCTCTGGACCAAAGATAATGAAGAGGCGATTTTCGTCAAAGGCCAAAAAGTAGCGTTCATTGAAGGGGATCAGTCCGACAGTTCTAATTTGGCCAATACCACCCGTACGTACACCTATGAAAATGTCGGCATTACATTACGTGTTCGTCCGAATATTACCCCGGAAAAAGCGGTCGATATGACAATCAACTTGAATATCTCAGAAATGGAGTTATTGACGCTGATCAATAGCCAGTATCCCCGGAAAAATCTGGACACAACAACCCGTTTAATTGTGTCTGACGGCCAGTCGATTATGCTGGGTGGTATTTTAGAACAAAAAGATAACAAGGTGGTCAATAAGGTACCGTTGCTGAGCGATATTCCGCTGGTAGGGGAGTTATTATTTACCCATACACAGCAGAATCTATCCAATACCGAACTGCTGGTTTTTGTGACACCTTATGTGTTTGATGAAACGATGCGTCGGGAAATACCGGT
>JBDKVE010000046.1:0-3028 GCA_039679345.1 Anaerohalosphaeraceae bacterium | reverse complement strand
TCCTCGAATGATTCAGTCGATGGAGGTGCTTCAGTTGCCGCTGCTTGCGCTGCAGGAAAAAATCGAGGCCGAGCTGAACAGCAATCCGGTGCTGGAGCTGGATGAAGAGTCGCAGCTTCAGGCGGAAACGGCTGAGTCCAAGCCCGCGGAAGATTTTGAAGAGAAGGAACTGGTGGTTGGGGATGATTCGGACCGCGTTGAGGATTTTCAGCGGCTGGATCATATTTCGGATTATTATGGTGATTATTTTGATGGGGGTTCTTACCGGCCTGCGCGGGATGACGGCCAGCCGGACAAGAAGATGGAGGCGATGCAAAATACCGCCGCCAATGATATCTCACTTCATGATTCTCTTAAGGAACAATGGCGGATGGTGGATACGCCGGAACCGATTAAGGCGGCGGGGGAATTGATTATTGATTATATCGACGACAAAGGCTATTTGTCGGTACGGCTGGAACAGCTTCATAACAAGGACAAATATCCGTTTGGGTTGGATGAACTCAACCAGGCCCTTGGGCTGATACAAAAGCTGGAGCCAGCGGGGGTTGGAGCACGGGATCTTCGGGAATGCATGCTGATTCAGATGCGGCAGTTTCCCGAGGATATGTCGTTTGAAGTGGAATTAGTGCGGGCGCACTGGCAGGATTTGCTGGATAATCACCTGCCGCGGATTGCCAAGAAGATGAATGTCAGCATTGAGCGTATCGGCAAGGCCATCGAACGGATGAGCAAGCTGGATACCTCGCCGGGGCTGTCCATTGGACGCAATGAAAATCACCCCATTACCGCCGATGTGATGGTCGAGCCGGACGGCAAGGGAGGGTATGTGGTCAACCTGATGGATGCCCGGCTGCAGAGTCTGCGGGTCAACGGATTTTATCAGAAAATGGCCAAGGACCGTGCTCTGGATGAAAATACCCGCCAGTTTCTGCAGAAAAACATTCGATCCGCCCAGTGGTTTATGGATGCCATCGAGCAGCGCAAGCAGACCCTGCTCAAGGTGGCGCGGGCGATTGTGGAATTTCAGAAAGACTTTTTTGATAAAGGCAAACTTTTTTTGAGGCCCCTGCCGATGGCGACGATTGCCGATCAGGTGGGCGTGCATATTGCGACCATCTCGCGTGCGGTAGCGGGCAAATACATGCAGTCGCCGCAGGGGATTTTGGCGCTGCGGAGTTTCTTTGCCGGCGGAACGGAAGATGAGCAGGGACGTGAACTCAGCTATGATGCCGTCAAGGCCAAGCTGCAGGAGATTGTCGATAACGAGGACAAGGCCAATCCCCTGGGTGATGATGAATTGCGTCAGGCACTGACAGAGGCGGGAATGGGCAATATCGCCCGACGGACCGTGGCCAAGTACCGTTCCATTTTGAATATTCCAACGGCCCGCTTTCGAAAGAAGTATTAATCCGGAATAATCCGATTTGTATTAGCGTAAAATCAATACTGGTCAAAGCCGTCTGAACAGGGTATGATTCAGTAGTCTGGATGTGAGCGTTCAGGCTGTTCAGCGTGGATGTTTTGATGAATGAATCAAGGACGATATTTATTGTCAGTGACCTGCACATGGGTGACGGCGGGCCGCGGGATAACTTTGCCTTTGACAACAAAGCGAAGGAGTTTTCTTGTTTTCTGGACTTTGTCGGGCAGGCGCGGGGCGAACTGTTTATCCTCGGCGATCTGTTTGAATTCTGGCAGGCCAATATCAGTCGTGTGCTGATCGAGAGGATGCCGTTTCTGGATCGGATGGCGGAGATGGGCGTGATTTATGTGATTGGCAATCATGATGCGGATTTTGAGGAGATGATCGGGACTCGACTGCTGAATCACCCCTTTTTTGACCGGATGACGGGGCCTTTTGTCCGCCGGATAGGGCGGCGGCAATTCAAATTCATGCATGGACACGAACTGGACCCATTTCATCGTGACGGGAACCCGGGTTGGGGACGCATTTTATCCATCCTGGGCGGGATTATCGAGGACCGCAAAGGCTCGCCCTTGCTGTCGGCGGGAGGAATGACGGAAAAAACACTGCTGCGGGTCGGCAGGGGATTTATGTGGATGATGAATTTGTCAGTCAATCAACTGGAGAAAAGCCAGACGCGCCAGATGGCGCCGGATTTTGAAGAATCGCTGACACCGACGCAATACCCCGGAAAGGCCAAGGGGATTCTGGCCCTGTATCGGAAAGACCAGATACGCGAGGGGTATGATGTGCTGATTACAGGGCACACGCACAAGGCCGGTCGTACCGGCGACTGGTACTACAACAGCGGCTGCTGGGTTGGGCTGAGGAATAATTATCTGCGGATTGACCCGGCGGGAGCCGTGTCTGTATGTGAGTGGAAAAACGGGCGAGAAATCATAACCGAAGGTACGGAGCAGCAGTCAGAGCATTGCGGCAGGAATATAACGGCTGGCATGGCAAGACAACAGGAATAAGATATGTCAAAGAAAAAAACGAAAATCATTCGTCCGCTGCGTCTGATACGGGGCAATCTGCGTAAGGCGGGAATGCCGCCGGGAACCGTCTTTTATGCCGGGGAAAAACCCACCGAACCGGTGCGGATAACCCTGATGGATTATGACGCCAATGTCTTCAAGGAAAAAACGCTTGCGTCCATTGAAGAAGCATTTGAATACAAAACCAGTTTGACGACAACATGGATTAATATTGACGGCCTGACCGATGTAGGAATGGTTGAAAAAATCGGCAAGCATTTCGATTTACATCCCCTGGTTATGGAAGATATTGTTGTTCCCAGCCAGCGTCCGAAAATGGAAGATTATGACGATTATTTATATATCGTCGTACGGATGCTTTATAACGATCAGGCCCATACCGAAATTATCAATGAACAAGTCAGTATGATTCTGCGGGATAACTGCCTGATTACGTTTCAGGAAACTATCGGCGGCGATGTATTTGACCAGATGCGCGACCGCCTTCGCAATAACAAGGGGCGATCCAGAAAGATGGGGGTTGATTATCTTACATATGCCCTGATTGATGCAATTGTCGATA
>JBDKVE010000045.1:0-2192 GCA_039679345.1 Anaerohalosphaeraceae bacterium | reverse complement strand
ACATCCTTTGCCAGACTATAGGGTGTCAGGAGATAATAATCACCCTGGAACAAATGCCGCACCGTCTTATACTGAAGGATGGCCTCGTTTGCAGGTTTCCAGATACCGTTGTCATTGACATTAAAGGCCAGCGACATAAACGATCCCATACCGCTGCGAACATCATACGGCGCCGTCGAGACACTCCCTCGACCTGTCCATGGAAGCCACATCGAAATGCCGTAATTGATGCACTGTTCGGAGTCAGAGACCCAGCAGTGGTCATCCCGCCAAAGTACAAGTGAGCGCCGCAATGTCTCAAAATCAATCCGGCGTCCACCGCTGGCACAATTGTCAATAATCAGGTTAGGGTATCGGCTCAGCAGGTAATCCCAGAATTCATAAAGCCCCATGATATGCTTGATTTCATGGATGCCCTGCCGATCAGCCGCTTCGCCGTTACGCCACGCCGACAGCGGGAACACGTTAAAGTCCTGCCGATATACATCAACTCCCCAGTTACCAATCATATCGCCAAATGTGGTCTTGACCCAGGCCAGACAATCCGGGTTCCCCAGATTCAGCAGCGGCCAGTCATCCCCCTGCCTGAATATCCACTCCGGATGATTGTTCCACAGCCATGAGCTTTTGGTCACTCTTTCGGGTTCAAACCAAAGCACAAGCTTATATCCATTGGAATGGGCATAATCGACTACCGGCTTCATGCCGTTGGGATATCGTGCCTGATCCGGTTCCCACGTGCCAACATTCACCCAGGAATTACGGCCATTGAGATTATACCAGCCGGCATCAATCCAGATATAGTCCACCGGACACTGATTCTGTTTGAGCTTCAGGATGAAATCTTTCAGATTCGATTCCGAGGTTGCTTCGAAACTATAGGTTCCATGCACACTCATACAGAGGGGCAGATCGGCAGGTTTGCCGTTTTGCCGGGGTGAATAATGTTCCCGTATTAAACGCCTGAATACATTCTGTGCATGGATGCGATCTCCCGCCCAGAATGTCATCAGGATGGCGGGAGTACGTATCTTTTCTCCGGGATGCAGACACAGATGTGTTCGCTCCATACCGGCCTGCACGTTCAGATTTTTTCCGCTATCGCGAGTCAACGCGGCCTTCCACTGCCCCGTCCAGCCGATGGCTACAATGCGGCCGGTGTGGTCGGGCTGCTCGATATTGAAAAATGGCATCGTGGTATCGGAGGACCTGCCCTTGTTGGGGGCAAGGCTGAATCCGACATTTCTGTTAAGCCTCCTTTGAATCGGTTGAAAATCAGATGGGGATCCCGTATCGCCCTGAGCATAATGAAGCGTAAACTCATTGATTTCGGCAATGTCGGATACGGATGTGATGGCATAACTGATTTCCGTCAAATCCCCGGTCGCATCGCCGCGTGAATTAAAAGTAATGCCATACTGCGTTCCCTGACTGATAGACTGATTCTCCAGGTGGAAAAAATCCGAGGCCTGGTTATCAATGTTTCCCGAGCCCGTATTGATAACACCGGAGCCGGAATGAAGGCACCACTGCACACCATTGCCGCCGGCACCAATATTCTTCAGTGCAATATCAATGTCATACACTCCCGTTTTTGGGCATGTCCAGGTGATACTTGGACAACTGCCGGGTCCCGGCAATCCGGAGTTGTAGCCGTTATTACAGCACATCACCAATTTACCGGGCGCAACAGAAGCACCATCGACAGTAACAGGGTTGACAGTCGTATTCCTGGCAATATAAGGCAGCGATTCGCCTGCGGACCATCGCTGAAGGCCGGTTGATGTATCATACTGACTCATCGGGGCCCAGTTGCCAATCCATCCCTGCTGATAACTCCAGGGGCCATTTGTACTTGACGAATCGCTTTGCCAATCGGCGGCGGCATCCCAGCAGGTTGACGACGAGGTCTTATCGGCCACGGCTGGACAACACATTGTCGTGGCCAGGGCCTGAATATTTTCAATAATCGGGGTGTCGGCGGTACCGATATTGTCAAAATAGATCACCCATTCAACCGCCGGATAATCCTGATATTCGGTTGCCTGACAGGTCACTTTTAACGGGCCATCATTGGGTTCCGTATAAACCAGCGTCCATAGGGTCCGATTTGAATCCACCTGGGCCCGGGTTCGTATAAAGTGCCAGCCGGTTATGAACGTATCGGAAGAAATCCCCTTATACACAAAAGA
>JBDKVE010000044.1:0-2903 GCA_039679345.1 Anaerohalosphaeraceae bacterium | reverse complement strand
GAAATGGCAAAAACACTATGGAGCAGGCTGCGGAACACTGGAAGATCCCTATCAAATCCAGGCTCCCTGGCACATGAACAGCATCGGACTCAATCCCTGTGACTGGAATAAGCATTTTATCCTCATGGCCGATATCGATATGTCTTTCTATGTCGACATACAATATAACATCATTGGTAACTCCACCACAAAATTTACCGGCAGCTTTGACGGCAATGGGCACATTATCCGTAACCTGACCTATATAAAAGAAGGTGTGGCTGATTGTGTGGGATTATTTGGCCGTATCGAAAACGCCAGTATTAAAAATCTTGGCCTGATCGATGTGGTATTTTATTCAGGCAGCGGCAATGTCGGCGGGCTGGTCGGATGGAATGATTCAGGGACCCTAAAGAACTGCTATGTCACTGGTGTTATCCGGGGTACAGGCCATATCGGCGGTTTGATAGGCAGGAATAATACCGGTTCGCTGACGGCCTGCTGCACCCTTGCGACCGTGACAGGAACATCCATTGTCGGCGGGCTGATCGGAGGCAATTATTCGGGCTCTATACTGAACTGCTATGCCAATTGCTCAATCCATGGAACAGGAAACTACATCGGCGGCCTAACAGGATACAACAGCAAGGGCACGCTTGCAGCCTGTTATGCGTCCGGGATTTTCGATAATACAGGCTCTTATGTCGGCGGATTGGCAGGCTGGAATAGTGCCGATGCCATCGTAAGTTCCTGCTTTTGGGACACCCAGACCAGCGGCAAAGACAAAGGTGTTGGCGGCGGTTCATCCGGCGGCATGACCGGTAAAACCACAGCCGAAATGCAGACACTTTCGACATTCACCTCCAGTGGCTGGGATTTCACCAATGAAATCGCCAACGGCAATCGCGATCTATGGCGAATGTGCACCGATGGCAAATATTACCCCAAACTGAGCTGGCAATCCATCGACGGTGACTCTGCATGCCCGGACGGTGTGGCGGTGGAGGATTTGATCGCACTGGCAATCAACTGGATGAGCATCGAAACGCTCGATCCGACCGGGTTCAATTATGCCTGCGACAGTAACCAGAACGGAATCATCGGTATCGAAGACCTGGCCGCCTTGTCGCTGCATTGGATCAAGCCCGAAGTGATTATCAGCCAAGTTGAGGCCTGTTCCCACTCAGCCCCGGCTAACACCCTTGCTGCACCTTCTTCTGTGCCTTTTACAGCCAGAGTCGAAGGCAGCTATATCATCTTCGATCACGCCATCGAGCAAAATTGCTGTATATCCGGAATTCAACTGAACGTCGTCCAGGAACCAGGACGTATTATCCTCGAAGAGACAATAACCTGGAATTCGCTTTGCTTTTGTATCTGTACATTCCCCACACATGCCGAACTTGGGCCATTCGTGCCGGGTGAATATGTTTTCGAAGTAGTTCAGATCGAGGGACACTGGGTAACTTCTTTTGGTGAAATCTCAGTCAGTATTGAGTAGATATAGCATCCATGAATCCAGACAGCAGGACAAGCACAATAGCGTTTGTCTGATAATAATGATATATTGAAAATTGTTGAGGGCAAGCAAAATGAAAAAGATACTGCCTTTCATGTTCAGTCTTGTTGTTCTGTCAATGTGTCAGCTCACCTTTGCGGATATCCTCTACAGCCCATCGACCGCCAACGGCACCATCCACCGCTGGGGCTGGTATGACAGCCTCGGCATCATCCCCGAATTCGTTGACGAAACCACCTATCAGACCCACTGCCAGACGGCCTATCTGAACGAATACGTCCTTCCCGAACGCATCACAAACTTTGCCTCCAAACGAGCCGTGATTGAATTCCCCATCGCCCAATACAGCCAGGCCGACATCCAGCAGGCCACGCTGAATCTGTATTTCTACCAATCGACCTTCACCACCGCCGAGGTATCCGGATTGACCGTCTTTGGATTCAACACCGCCGGCAACGGCCAGGTGGACAGCACGGATCGGGACGGCTCCATCCCCCTGTTCCAAACCGCCGACACCTCCGACTGGCAGCCCCACTGGATCACCATCGATATCACCACCCTCCTCCGGCAGGCCGCACAGAACTCTTACCCCTGGATCCGCTTCAACATCCAGGCCGATTTGGCCGAATGGAACGATTCCTCGGACATTCTCATCGGCATGTCCGAAGACCCCGCCGGCCACGCCCCCTATCTCCAGATCATCCCCGAACCAGCAACCCTGACCCTGTTCCTCCTGTCCGCCGTCCTGCTCCGACGAAAACAGTAATAATCACCTGTCCAAGAAAATCAGACAATTATAATAACGTAACAAGGCTCTCTATGATGGGTAATCCTTATCCATTCTTGTATTAGCCGGTCCACTATGATATAATCCTGAGAAATTGAAAAGGAACGATTTCTCTTATCCGTATAGATACAATAGGAAACAAACAGCTATGGCAAAGGCAATGTACGCATTTTCAGGTGACCCGATTACATTCGGTCATATCGACATCATTCAAAGGGCATCACTGGTATTTGACCACGTGATTGTCGGCATCGGCATCAATCCCCAGAAACAGTACACCTTCAGCCTGGAAGAACGAACCCGCATGGCAAAGCAATCCCTGACCCACATCCCCAATGTCGAGGTCGTATCTTTTTCGGGTCTGCTGGTCGATTACGCCTATGAAAACGGCGTCTCGGTCATCGTCAAAGGTGTCCGCAATGGAGAAGATTTCAACTACGAAAACATCCTGCACCAGGTTGGAGAAAGTCAGAAACTGGGAATCGACACCTTTATCCTGTTTGCCAAACCTGCCCTGGGTCATGTCAGCTCCAGCGCCGTCAAGGAAATCCAGAAAAACCACGGTTTTATCCATGAATATGTCCCGCTGTTCGTCAAACAGCAGCTCGAAGCCCGCCT
>JBDKVE010000043.1:0-14077 GCA_039679345.1 Anaerohalosphaeraceae bacterium | reverse complement strand
ACCCGGACCTCTATGATCCTGACCTGTGCAAGGCGATCCAATCGACCGCCGACCAGATCAACAGTCTGAAAAATGCCCTCGGCAGTGTCATGCAGATGGTCCATCGGCAGTCGGAACATTCGTTTGAGCGGACTTTTGAGGGGCTGGTTTCCGAACTGGGCGATGGATTTTCTCAGACGCTCGGCAAGGGCGGTCTTGAGGAGATCGGCACGGATTCGGAATTCTTCAAAAACCGCTGCAAGGTGATTGAGGAAATGAATGCCATTGCCGCAGGCTATGACCATACGGGTAAAGCCGTCCCGCCCGTCAAACAGCTTTTTCAGCGGGCTGTCAACAGCATCTTCGGCGACACGATTAAAAAGAATACACGAAAAGAGATTGCCGGCCAGCTTCAAAAACGTGCCGAGCAGATTATCTCCCGGCCCTCCAACAGGACGGGCAAAGATACCCTCTCTCCTTCCCAGCGGGCGACCAATGCCGTGCGGGATAAACTCCGTGAGTTTGGGGCCTATGACCAAAATGAAACGGAAGAGGACTTTTGACATACCCAAAGAACAATATCAAGTGGTTTCAATCTAACAACAAAGGAATAGACAAATGAATTTAACAGATGATCAAATCAGGGATTTGGCCCTATCGACGCAGAAAGAGCTTGGCAAGCTGAAATTCAATCAGATTGCCCAGGATCTTCAGCATTACGATGTCATGGGCAAGATCATGAAAAAGGACAAGGTGCAGTTTGATTCCGGCAACGGCATCCAGCGGAATATCATGGTGGATAATTCGCAGGCGGCCCGGAATACCGGCTTGTACGCCAAAGACGCGGTCAATGTCGCCGATGTGATGAAACAAATCGGCATCCCCTGGCGGCATACGACCACCAATTACGCCTTTGAGCGGCGTGAGATGGCGATGAACCAGGGCGCAAGCCG
Source organism: Anaerohalosphaeraceae bacterium (assembly GCA_039679345.1). GTDB lineage: Bacteria > Planctomycetota > Phycisphaerae > Sedimentisphaerales > Anaerohalosphaeraceae > Anaeroglomus. The sequence continues at coordinate 13,145 of JBDKVE010000043.1, read as the reverse complement.
GATTGTCAACCTGATGAAGGTGCGGCGAACCGATGCGATGCTGGCATTGATTGAGTTGATGGAAAAGAACTTCTGGGGTGCGCCGGTCGATTCGCAGGACAATTTAACGCCGTTTGGGGTTAAATACTGGATCAACAAGTTTGCCACCATTGGCGGCAGCGGGGTTGGTTTTGCCGGGTTTAATAGCGACCGTCCTGCGTTTGAAGCCAATGGGGCTGGCGGGTTGAGCCATCCCAAGTGGCATAACTGGACGGGGCAATATACCTCGGTAACGAAAAACAGCCTCATTGCCCTGATGCGGCGTGCCCATCGGATGATCATGTTTGAATCGCCGGTGGACATCCCCGACTATCGCAAGGGCAAAGGCCAGCAGTACCGCATCTATACCGATCTGGCGACGGTTGAGGCCATCGAAAAGATCGGTGAGGCCCAGAATGAAAACCTGGGGCGTGACCTGGCCCCGTATGATGATGCGATGACCTTCCGCAGGCATCCCATTGTCTGGTGTCCGCAGCTTGACCCCGGCAATGAGAACGAAGGGACTCCGGCCAACGTCGAAGGCGATATCTACTTCATCAATTTTGCCTGGTTCTACCCGGTCTTCCTCAAGGGGGAATACCTTCGTGAGGCCGAGCCGGAAAAAGCCCCCAATCAGCATACGGTGTTTGTCAATCATATTGACCTGACCTGGAATATCCTCTGTACCGACCTCCGCAGACAGGCTGTTCTCTGGAAGGCCGCATAAGAAAGGATCATAACAATGGAAGTAACCTATATTGATCAGCAACTGAATCACCCCAAACGGGTCTGCCTGGATAATACCGCAGGCCCGACAGCCGTAACCATCAGCCGGGGCGAATCTCTGGCCTATGACATGACCAAGGACAACCTGGGGTATGTGGCCAAGATGAATGCAACGGCGGCCTTAAACCGCCTGTTTGCCGGGATCAGCCGCAAAAGCATGGTGATTGCGGCTGGCCAGAAGGGGTTTTTGGAGATTGACGAACCCGGCAGCATTACCGAGGCCCTGGTGCTGGATGGTGCGGTGGATGGGGTGGCGGAATATTCCACCCTCAAGTGGAAATACCATGCCACCAAAGGCGGTGTCCTGTCGGAATCGGCGGGAGCCGTCGGATGTGGTGCGGCGGTACTACTGGAAGCGGTGGGAGCGGCCAACCCCGCCGTAGTTCAACTGAAACGGGTCTATCTGGATACAGGCAACCGGCAGATTTCGGCCTAACCAGCGGTGTTTTGATCAACCCCAAAAACAAGGATTTGTGTTATGAATCAGATCAATTTTGAAACCCAGTTTGACCAGCGGCTGGATGCCTTGCTGAACAGCAAGCTGGCAGCCCTGTTTGGAAACGGCTATGCGGCTTTGAAGGTGATACCGACCGTTGATGCCCATGATGGGCGGACGATTTTTTCCGACAATGGTGTCCTGAAACTGTCCAGTGCGACATAAGCCGTGAGTCTTTCGATTACCTACAATGAGTTGCAGCAGGCGATAGGCCGTTATCTGGGCTATGGACGTAATGTCTGTGGCCCGGATGATGGCAGCCAGGAATGGGCAGATATTGAAGACTGCATTAAATCAGGGCTTCGCCAATTCTATGTGCCGCCGCCGGTGCAGGGACAGGCCGGTTCGCACCAGTGGTCGTTTCTGCGTCCGGTGACGGTCTTGCCACTGGTTGGTGGTCTGGGTGATTACGATCTGCCGGAGGATTTCGGCGGGATCGTCGGGGTATTGACCTATCCGGCAGGGACAGTAGCCAGGCCGGTCTGTCTGGTTGGAGAGTCGGCAATCCGAACGCTCCGACAGGGCAGTTCGCAGAATGGCAAGCCCACGCAGGCGGCAATACGGCCCAAGAGCAGTACCGGCACGGCGATTCAGCGGTTTGAGATTTTGTTTTGGCCGACGCCGGATGTCAGCCTTGACCTGTCATACCGTTATTACGTGCTGCCGAAGGCCCTGAGCAATGAAAATCCCTATCCCTACGGCGGTCAGCTCCATTGTGAGACAATTCTTGAAAGCTGTTTTTCGATTGCTGAACAGCGGCTTAACGATGAAAAGGCCATTCACTGGGATAAGTTTATGGAACGGCTGACGGCCAGTATTCAGATCGACCGCAAGACCAGCGGGGCGGATTTTCTGGGATATAACGCCGACTGTTCCGATGGGGCAGGCAATACAGCCAATGACCGCCTGACGTATGTGACCGTGCATGGCCAGATAATTAGCTAAAGAGACCCTACAACATGATTGAAATTGTGAATTTAAGTCTGTCCGGACAGACCGAATATACCATTCCACACGATACGGCGGCGATTGCATTCCATGCGATGGGAGGCAATGTGCAACTGCGTCATCTGCCCGCAGGTTCCCCCTGGACCCTCATGGCAGGACAAAAGGAATCCATTGATGCCCGTTCGCTGGCGGGTCAAAAACTCTATCTGACCGGCGCGGATGGAACGGTTCTGGAAATCCGCATTCTCAAAGGATTGTTGGCTTGATATGGCACAGGACTTTTTAGAACCCGGATTTATTGATGCGGGGCTGGAATTAAAGCGTCTTCCCGTCCCAGCCTCCATGACCACACGCAAAGAAGCCCTGTTTGGCTTTGATGTGCAGGACCGGCCCGTCCGGATTATCGATGGGTATGCAGTCGGGTCGGCGTCGGAATGCCTGTGTTTCAGTGCGGGATTAAAGCCCAAAGCAGCGACGATATTACGAATCAAGAGCCGCTGGCTGATGGTCGGCGGTCTTGCGGGCAACACTTTCTCCCTGAGTTATCAGCGGCAAATCGACGGGACCGAGACCCCTTGGGCGACCTTTGTTGCTACCGGTCCAGTCTGGCAGGAGTTGGAGTTGACTATTCCCCTGGATGATATTGCCGCTGGTCAGGAAGTGATTTTTAACCTGGTGGTCACCGGGGCGGTGATTACCGGCAGTGATGATTTAATTTATATGATATGCAGTTCCACCGGTTCAGTCAGGGGGTATTGGGGATGAATTATCTGCCGGAAATCGATTTATTTGAAAAAAGCCCTTCGCAGCGTTGTATCCTCGATGTGGAAACAACGGGGGCATCGTCGATTCAAAACCTTTGTGGAGTCAATGGCTTTACCTCGGAAAATGTTCGGTTTAATCCGGGGCTGGGGGCTTTTGAGTGCGGGACCGTGCCTGCGGCCATGTGGTTTAACCAGGTTATTCCGATCCAGCGAACGGATAATTTCCGGATTCAGGCCCGAATCAAATTAAACGCTAATATTGTCAATGCCCCGATAGTGACCTGTCAGGACTGGACTCCCAAAGGCCGGGGGTGGAATTTACGGGCTGCCGACAAGCTGTATTTCAATATTTCCGCCAGCGGAACCAGCCGTCTGATGACAAGCTGTCCGCTTCCTTCGATTGGGACAGAACACTTAATCGAGGTGATTGGTACCTATTCAACTGGCATGACCGTCCCGGTCATTCAGATTCTGTATGATGGTCAGGCCCAAACGGTGTCGATTGATGATGCTACGTTAAACACCGTGGTTGTTTATACCTTCGCCTGTACCTTCATTGGACGTTTAAATACAGCGACAACCTGGACGGTTGATGAACGGGGCAGTCTGGATACGGTTCGGGATATTCGGGTTGTACGGAATGGAACGGAAGTGTTTAACGTTCCGGGCAATGATTTCAAGCCGGGCAGGGTGTACAACCGTCTGACGGGGGAACAATCTATTCAGAGTCGCCCGGTCTCCCGCGATGCCTGCGGCTGGCTGGACTTCTGGTTTGGTTCGACGTTTCTGCGATACAGCCTGCCGACGGCATTTGATACCCGCAATTTCACCTTCGCCTGCTGGTGTCAATTTACCTTCAATGAAGAAAACAAGCCCTTGATCCTGTTTCAAATCCAGGATGCCGTCAATGGCTATGCAGGGGGTGATGTGGACCTCCATTTTTATCACGCGACGGGTTTTTTCAAAATGCGGGTGCGGGATACGGTGGGGGAAGATGCCCCTTATACGTATGACAGTCTTCTTTCTTCTGCGGCCATCAGACCGGTCTTTATTGGCTGTTCCCGGACACCGGACGGCAACTATCTGATGTGGGTCAATGACCGCGTGTCCAAGGTGGCTACGCAATCCAGGGTGATTGCCCCAGTTCCCAATATCGACAAAATAACCCTCTTTTACCTGGATACCTGGGGGCGACGTAAGCTGCACAACGCATGGATGTGGAATTACGGGTTTACCGAGGCTGACTTTCTGAATCTTTATAAGATGACCAAAGGATACTACGGGGTGGCATGATGGCAATTCTCGCAACGATTGATAATGGCCAGGTGGTTGCAATTCAGACCCATTGCAGCAGGACACAACTGAGCGATCCCACAAAGCGGATCGTGCCGCTGCATCTGGCCGACAAGCCGGTGTCCGACCTGACCGTGGTCGATGATGTCCTTGTCGAAAAGACACCAAAGGAAAAAGAACAAGCCCTGCTGATCCGTCGATGGGCGGTTGTTCGGGCCGTCCGTAACGACCGGTTATCGCAGACGGATTTTGAGGCCCAAAAGGCCTTTGAGGGGGTTGCCAGCACGGACTGGCCGCAGATCAAGGATCATCGGCAGATGCTGCGCAATATCCCCCAGGACTATGCCAATGACATTGCAGCGGCCGAGGCCCTGCTTGGGATAGGGGAGTGGTGGTGAGATGGTTGTGACGATTCCATTTCCCTTAAAAGGAGTCAATAAAAACTATGCCGAAAGCAATCAGCCCAATCTGACCAGCCCGGCCATGCAGAATGTCCGGCCTTTTGATGTGATGAAGACACGGGTTCGCGGCGGCCAGCGGCCCGGCCTCAAAAAACAATATGCTGTCTGTATCGGTGCCGGTAAACCGGTAGTTGCCCTTGCGGAAGTGACTATTGTGGAGGTGAGCTGATGGCCTATTGGCATAATGAACCGACCAATGTCCAGCCGACCGGCAGCGGCAGATCGCTGACGGGTCTGGTGATTACCTGGGAGACGGTCTCGGTTCAGAATAACAATTATTATTACCCCTTTATTGAGTGGCAAATCTACTTAAATGGAACCCGGATTCACACCTCCAGTTCACAGGACTTGAGGTCGTTTACCTATACCGGGACACTGACCGCTTCGACCAACTACACGATCACGGTCGATATGTATTGCAATAAGCGGGATATTTACGGCGAGGCCTATCCGTATTACCAGACATTTACCGCGACGGCGACATTCAGGACGATTGAGTATCCGCAGTCCTTTAGTCTGACCGCCCCGGCCAGTGGCGCAACGGGGGTTGCCAGGAAACCCACCTTGAGCTGGGGGGCTTCCTCCTATGCACAAGGGTATCGTGTCTATATCAATGGTGCCCTGGAAGCGACCGTTGCGACGAACTCTTACACCCTGACCCGGAATCTGGACTGGAGTACGGCCTATACCTGGTATGTTCAGGCCTATCGCAACGATAATTCCGGTACCTATACCGCCGCAGCCCGCAGCTTTACGGTCATGGCCGAACCCAAGCCGCCCGCCAAGCCGGTGATTGTCGCACCGGCCAACGATAGTGTGGATATTCCGCGAAGCCAGCAATTACAGTGGAAGGATGGGACCGGCGGTGATCCGGCAGCCAGTTATGATATTTACTTTGGGCTGAATGCCGCGACCGTGACCAATGCCGATACCGCAAGCAGTGAATTCAAAACCAACCAGTCGCATACCGGCAGCAGTACCTCGACGCAGGGGTACAATCCCGGTTCTCTGGGTAATAATGTCGATTACTACTGGCGTATTGATGCCAAAAACACGCAGGGGACGACCAAAGGGGATACCTGGCATTTTAAGACGATTCAGGTCCAGCTTGGGACACCCATTGAAAAGGTCTATCGTAAAAAGCTCATTGCCCTGGCGGATAATGCCTTCTGGTACGAAAACTCCAGCCATAATTTAATCCGTCTCGGAAATCTGCAAATTGTATCCGGCGACGGCCTTGACCTGACCAAACCGGTGGCGATGCTGGCGGCCTATCAGAAGGTCTTCATTGTCAACGGCTCATCGAAAAAAGTGGTGGATTTTTCCAATACGCGACTGACGGTTTCGACACTGACCCATATCCCGCAGCGGGGCTGTATTTTAACCCAGGCCAATGGTGCGGCGATGGTCATTGATTATATCGACAGAACCAATAAGTACATTTACGGCTTTGTCACCAATGGGGCCTTTGTGACCGGCCAGACCGCCAGTGTGACCGAAGACGGTGTCGGACACGACTATTCCGTCACCGCCGTTCGCAATATCTCTGCTGAACCGCTCTATTATAACTGGCAGGTCTATCCTCATAACGACGATACCGCCACCGTCAAGGTCAACGGTACGATGCCGGAAGAGCCAACCATCCTTGCCCTGTACCGGGGCCGAATTGTGCAATCCGGCGATAAAAACTCCCCGCACATTGTCTATATGGCCCAGATCGCCAATCCGTTTAATTTTTCCTACGGCGGTGATGATGTAGTGGGGGCGGTGGCCCAATCCAGCGGGTATGCCGGGAATATCGGCGATATTGTCACGGCGATTATCCCATACCGGGATGACTATATGATCATTGGCTGCTCGCAAACCATGTGGCTGATGCGGGGCGATCCGGCCTCCGGCGGGTCGATTGACCAGATCAGTTTTACCGCAGGTCTCTTTGATAAGACCAGCTTTGCCTGGGACAGCGAAGACAACCTGTATTTTCTGGACTGTAACGGTATCTACCGGATACCGGCAGGTTTTGGGGCGGTTGAAAAACTCACCCAGAATACCTTGCCTGATTTTAATACCGAGGTTGCTTTAACGCCGGATGTCCACCGGGTCACAGTCGCTTATGACCGCAAAAAACATGGCATCCTGATCTGCAAGACCGATGTCGATACCGGCGATAATCAGAATTACTGGCTGGATTTACGGACCAGCGGATTTTTCCCCGAACACTATCCGGCGGATTGCAGTGTCTATGCCGCTGGGTATTACTCGGCGGACGATCCGGCCTACCGGGAACTGCTATTGGGGTGTCGGGATGGATTTATCCGGATTTTTGACCCGCGATTGTACAAGGATCAGGCCAGCAGTTCCGAGGCGGCCATCCAAAGCTGGATGCTGATCGGCCCCGGCCACATTGCCGCCGAAAACAAGCAGGGGATATTGACCCACCTGTTGTTTGTCCTGTCGGAAGAATCCAGCCAGCTTGACTATGAACTCTTTACCGACACAACCGCCCAGGCAGCCATTCGGGCTGCCCTGACCGAGTCCGCTGGTGCGGATTTCAAGGGCACGATCCGGGCGGGACTGTCGGCGATGATTCGACCCCGGTGCAGAGGGGCCTATCTGGTAATGAAGCTGGGCAATCAGACCTTAGACCGAAGCTGGGCATTTGAAAAGATTACCGCCGACATCCGGCAGGCGGGAGGGGTGCGATGAGTATTTCCCTGACACCGGGCGACTGGACCAAACTGCGGCAGATTTTGCAGCGGTTGTTTACGACACGGTTTGTGGCGACGGAAATGAAACGGGGTACCAGTCAGCAGAATGCCGGGGCAGCCAAAGATGAATTATGGATTGACACAAGTGATAACAACCGAGTGAAAGCAGGAATTTAAATATGGGAAGCTATGGACATTACTGGTTTAACGGACCCAACGGGTGGTATCAGGCAAGGTCTGTTAAGGGTGCTGGAGGTGCATTTACCTGGGAACAGACGCCGATGGGTAAGGCCGAAACCAACATTACACAATTGAAGGCCGAATATGAAAAGGCCTATAACGAAGCCAAACAAGCCAACGAACAGCGATACAATCAAATCCTGGGCGGATACGATACCCTGTATAGCGATACGATGACCGGTCTGGAAGGGATGGGGGATGCCGCCAAAAAGGATGTCAACACCAGTTATGACAAGGCGTTTTCGCAGTCCATGCAGGGGCTGGTCAATTCCGGCATGGCCAATTCGACAATTTTGCCGTCGGTATCGCTGAATAACTCCCGCCAGAGGACCGATGCCCTCAACAGCCTCAATGAGATTCTCCGCAGGGAACGGCTTGGCTACATGAACAGCATTACCAATAACAAGCTGAATTTCATGGAACGCCGCGAAGATACCTATCCGGATTTGAATCTCTATACCAGCCTTATCAACAGTTATGGCAATTACCTGGGCAATATCGGTTATGCGCCGTTGCAGACTACCAAATAATCTCGTCAGGACAGATCACCAATGGGTATTAAAGTCGAACACAGAATATCGGGCGAGACTCTTGCCAATACCGCCTATGCGGCAGGCGAGGCACAGGGGCAGGAACGCCGCCGCCAGCAGGATCGGGAGTACACTCTCCAGCAGGAAGCCAACGCGATTCGGGAGAAGGCCCGTCAGGATGCCAACGCCCAGTTTTTCGCTCGCTTGCAGGCCCAAATCCAGCAGAACAGTGATGAAATGGATTTCCGCCAGCAGCAGTACGAGGACTTGCCCGAACGTCAGTTGCAGCTTGGCCAGAATGAAAACAGCCTGCGAAAAGACCTGTCGGAATGGGAGTATTCCCATGCTCAAGAACGACAAGTTCAAAAACTGGCTGAGGCCCGTGATTATGTCACTCGCAATCCCGATGGACGCTATACGCCCAAAGAACAGGAAAATCTGCTGCGTCAGATTGACGGCCTGGAATATGGTATCAGTCCCAACCAGCGGAAAGTCGAGTCTCCCTGGCCAGCCGAACAGGATACCGGGCGGGTCTGGGTGGATGAAAAAAGTGGAGCGACGCTGACCCGTGACGACAAGGGCAATGTCAAGGTGCTGGTCAAGGCCGATGACAGCAGTTCGTTTGCCAACCGGCTCAAGCTCAAGGAAACCATCGCCAAATATGCCAAAGACATCTACGATTCGCGTCAGATGTCGGAAAATCCCATCTCGCTGGAAGAGTCGCTAAAGGTTGCCGAACAGTTCTATGGAGATTTAATGCCGCAGCCGCAAAATACCTCGCAATCCCAGGCGACGCCTGCCGGGGATGCCGAGTCGATGGCCGATACCATCCTCCGCAATGTCATGAGTCCGGCGACGTATGCGGCGTCCAAGGCAACGGGACTTCCATCCAAAGACATTTATTACACGGCCCAGCAGCTTATGAGCCAGCCGAAAAAAACGGTGGCTGTCGGGAAAGAAGTTACCAAAAAAGACTGGCTTGCCAGGAAGGACAACCTCAATGAATATCGTCAGCGGTTTGCCGCCGGTGTCCCTCAAAAGGAGATTGAGGAGGTTTACCGGAATGATCCCTATATCAAGGAAAACAACAGTGCCCTGGCCGACCCGGAGCATGAGGTGACAACCGAGTATGCGACGTGGGAGGAATTAACCGATGCCCAGCGTCAGCAGGCCTATGAACAGTACCAGGATCAGAATAAGCAGCCGTGGGGAGATCGGTTCAATATGGCTGTGGCACGGGTTATATCCTCCGGCGATTATAAGCATTACCAGGAGAAACAAAAGGCCCACGAGGACAGCCTCTTAACTGAAAAGCAGTTTTCAGAAAAATGCACCGACAACCCGGATTTCCTGTGGCAGTTTGTCAAAGTTCACAATCAGCCGCAGGAAGTCAAGATCGATTGGGGCAAGGTTAATCAGCATCGGGCAATCGATTCGCAACGCAAGGCCTCTTTATTCGGAGATGTGAAATGAGTACCTGGCAGGAAATGTTTGTCAACGATCTTGCGGCTCAGCAGAACACCGCCCCCAAACCCATTGGTTTTGCGGAAAATATCCAGAAGGGCGGCTGGTCGGGTTTCTTTGACCGGGCGACCCTGGGCACAAAACCCATGATTGAGGCGGGACTGCTTTATAATTCCACCAAGCGGTTTCAGTTTGATGATTATCCCCGTACCGAAGACGGCTGGAACCAGCGTCTTGAAGATAAACAGCGGATTGTGGATTATCTGGAAGAGCAATCCGAACTCGCCGAGCGGGGCTTAACGGTCCCAGCCAAGGTGGGGACGGTGGTTTTTGACATGCTGCCGTTTATGGTAGAGTTTGTCACTACCGGTGGTCTTGCTTCGTTAGGAAAGGCCGGGGCCAAAAAGACGATTTTGAATCTGGCCCGAAAATATACCACCAATCAGACGGCCCGAACTCTGGCCGGGATAGGGTCCACAGCGGTTTCTGCCGGGATCAGGGCTTCTCTGACCCCGCAGCATATCGCGGGAAAATACTTTGAAAACCGCCTGCCGCAGTTTGGGCTTGATGACCAAAACCAGGTGGTTCTGGGAGAGGCCCAAAACTCCCCGGCCACGGCCATTTACAAGGCGATTGGCGACCATTTTATTGAACTGCTCAGTGAAGAATCCGGGGCTGGGATTGCGGCGATGGCCAAGGGGCTAATCCCCAAAGGGGTGCATTCGTCGGCCTCGAAACTGATGAATTCCCTGCGTAAGAGCTGGATCAAGTCGGTTCCGGGCAGGGATAGTCTTGCGTTTGCCAAACGCATTGCTGAAAAGGCTGGTTTTCATGGTATCCTTGAAGAAATGGGCGAAGAGCGGCTTGGCGATGTCCTTCGGGCCACCTTTGGAGTGGATGACTTTGGCAAAAAGGATGGCAATGTCTTTGATCGTCTGATTGCCGCGATTCCCGATGGCCAGCAGTTGTTGGTGGAAGCCCTGGCCTTCAGTGTGCCGGGAGTGGCCAAAGCCGCCGTTGCCGCAGGGCATGAATTCATAGCGCCGCCGCAAAACAGTGTTGTGGCAGATACTCCGCAGCCGGTTACAGACCAGCCGATGGAAGAAACTGTCCCATTGCCCCAGACCCAACCGCAGGTCACAGAGACACCACAGGAAACAGAACAGGCTCCGCAGAGTCCGGACGAACCGACGACCAACGAAGAACCGGCCCAGCCGCAGGCGGCGGAAAGTCCTGCTGCCGGTGATCGATATTATTCGTATGATGGCGATTCGGGCAAATTCACCGAGGTTCCGGAGGCTGAAAAGATTGAATTTCCTCATTTGGAGGGCCTGGATTTCTTTGTTGCTCAGAAAAATGGTATCTGGAATGTCTATGAAGGGATTACCGGTCTTCAGGTGGGCGGCAACCATAAGAGCAAAAAAAGGGCCATTGGTGAGGCACAACGAAAATTAGCCGACCATAGTGTTGATAGTGTTCAAAAATATATTGATTCGGGCGTTGAAAAACATGGTTCCAGCCCCAAATATCCAGACTATAAACCCTCTCAGGCGATCCCGCCCACGACCGAACCGGCTGAATCGACTCAGCCGCAACCGACCTATTCCGATGAAGCACTGATGGAACAGGTCATTGGCAGTGCCGGGGTCGATTCGATGATTGATAAGGGCATTGACAGTCAGGAAATCATGGCACGTTTAAAACAGGGCCAGCCCGGTGTGGGGTCGGGTGGATTCCGTGCCAGTGTCGGCGGCTATGTCAGAAACCGTAAAGTCAGTACCGATTACATTGTTATTGAGACCCCGCATGGGGTCAGAAAATACAAACTGGCCGAGGCCCTGGAAAAGTATCTGGCTAAGCGGAAGCCCGCTGAATCCGAAAAACCAGCCGAACCGAAACCGTCTGAGCCGTCTGCCCCTTCGCAATTCAAGGAAGGCCAGGCTGTCACATACCCGGATAAAACCGGCAAGATGATTACGGGAACGGTGAGCCATACCGGTACAATCGGCAGCAAAGAGTATGTCAGTGTTAAGGCCAACCCCGAACATGAGGCGGTGGTCGGTGGCGGTATCCCGATTGGCCGTCAGGAAACAGTCCCTGCCTATAAAGTTCAGGCAATAGAAGAGGATATAGCAAAACCGCAGCCCGAAGAACCTAAGAAATCCATTACCGAACACCTGTCGGCCCAGAAACAAGAGCGGCTTGCGGAACTGAAAAAACGCTTCCATGACAAATTGAACAGTCAGGTCAATATGGGCTTTGACCCGGAGATGCTGACGATTACGGCGGAGATGGCGGCCCTGTATATCGAGGCGGGGGCCAGAACCTTTGCCGAGTTTGCCCGCACCGTTGTCGTGGATGTGGGGCAGGCGTTTAAGCCGTATCTGAAAAGTGCCTACCTTGCCGCCCGGAATATGCCGGGAATGGAGGCATTCCGCAAGGAGATGGATAAGGCCGATTATGTTGATGACTTGAACGAGTCGGATATTGATGGTATTCTACATTCACAAGATCAGGAGATAAGCGATGATAAACTGGAACGAAGTCAACTTTCAGGACTTTCAGGCGGCCCTGTGGCATCTTCAGGAACAGTGGCCCAGGAAACTGGAACACCTGCTCACGACAAACACCCTGGAGACCTATCTGACCCAGACCGTCCAGCAGGCGGCCAAAGCCAGGGGGCAGATGAAACGGGACAATCCGGACACGCCGGACGACGTGATTCGGGAGATCGTCCACAGCCAGATCATCGCTCCGGAAAATCCAGAGTACCCCGATTACGATCTAAACGATCTGAAACTGAGTCCGCAGACCAGAAAACGTCTGAAGAAATTCCAGAAGGAAGTTCTGGACAGCGACTGAATCACCGCATCGGCCCCGATGATGTGATTGTGCCCGGCGGGGCGATGACCCAGGTCAAGGCCAATATCGAGGCGATTAAACTCCTTAAAAGCCTCGAATCCCAAAACCAGTCCGCCACACCCCAACAGCAGAAAATCCTTGCCCAATATACCGGATGGGGAAATCTGTCGCAGGTCTTCCACGAAGGTTATGGCCGTGCGATGATGGCCTATGAGAATGGGGAAAACTCCTGGCGGTACAGCCGGGATGAGAACTGGGAAAAGAAGTGGGGTAAATACTATAAGCAGCTTAAAGAACTTTTGACCGAGCAGGAATTTAACGCCGCCGCCGCTTCCACGCTTAATGCCCATTATACCGAGCGGGGTATTATCGAGGCGATGTGGAAGATGGCCCAGAGGCTGGGCTTTCAGGGGGGAACGGTGCTGGAACCGGGTGCGGGGGTAGGGCATTTCTTCGGGTTAATGCCCCAGGCGATTACGGACAAGTCAAAACTGATCGGCGTCGAACTGGATTCGGTCAGCGGACGCATCCTGTCGCAGCTTTATCCCGATGCTAAAATCCTGGTCAAGGGCCTT
>JBDKVE010000042.1:0-39000 GCA_039679345.1 Anaerohalosphaeraceae bacterium | reverse complement strand
CGATTATCCTTTCGAGTATGGGCCTTGCCGCGTTTCCTATCGGAACCCTGATTAATGCGTACATTATTTATCTGATGGCCTGTTAGAAGGGCGGGGTGGTTTTGTCGGATGAATACAAAGCAGTGATTCTGGCGACGCCGCAGATTCATTATAAAACTTCCATTATTGTCTGGATATTCCTTGGACTCCTGTTGGCTCTGCTTACTTTTGGACTTATGGCGGCATTGCTATCGCAGTAAAATTATGTGAAGACAAATTCCATGGGACCATTTGGATAACCATTTTACCTCATCAAATAGTTAGGACGAAGCTATTGTCAAACAATCAACAGCAGGAGCAGGTATGGAAACAGCCGATATGCAAACAGCACCCTCAGCAAAGACGAGACCTGGAGTAATTTTGTGGTTTAAGGTGTATTGCGGGCTTTTGTGTCTTATGTATTTTCTGGTGATGGCGGCGTCACTGATATTTTTTCTGGTAGATCCGGAAGAACTCGAAACGGAGGCCGGGGTTGCCTTGATTATGGGTGTCGTGATGGCCCTGACAGGCGGAGCGTTGTTTGCCGTCGTGTTGGTGCCGTTGATTCTTTCGCCGCGACCGTGGCTGTGGATTTATGATTTGATTGTGATATGCCTGGGCATGACCAGTGCCTGTTTCTGGCCGATTTGTATTCCGCTGCTGATCTTCTGGCTGAAGCCGGAGACCAAGCAGTACTTCAGAAAATGTGTCGTATAGAATGGATGGTAAAATATCGAGAGCGGCCAACAGGTCGGCCCTGCCACCAGTGGAATATGGAAGGAGAAATGGTGTGAACAGAAAGGGTAAACATGGCGGCAAGAGTGATGAGGTGAAACGATATGACCTCGAGATTCATCATCGTCGGTCAGTGCGATTAAAGGGTTATGATTATTCGTCGGTGGGGGCATATTTTGTCACGATATGTGTTCAAGACGGACTTGGTTTATTGGGACACATTACAAATGGCCAGACGATTTTGAATGATGCGGGCAAAATGATTGACCAGTGGTGGATCGAAATGAAAAACAAATATCCCTTTATTACAATTGATGATTATGTGATTATGCCCAATCACTTTCATGGTATCATACACAATGTAGGGGCAGACCTATGTGTCTGCCCTGACAACGATACAAACAGTGCAAAAGACAAACAAAATGAGATTGTACAGGATTCCAAGCAACCCATTAAGGGCGAACACACAGGTTCGCCCCTACGACGCACGACAATATCAAATATGGTCCAATGGTTTAAAACCATGACAACCAATGAATACATTCGACATGTAAAGTACAATAGATGGCCGGCGTTTAGCGGCAGATTGTGGCAACGCAATTATTATGAACATATCATTCATGGTGACAGGGCATTACGGAAAATCCGAAAGTACATCACAGACAATCCCAGGGCCTGGGAGGCGGATCCCCTGAATCCTCATTGTAACGGTTCAGTCACAGATGAAGCAGCAGTGATCAAAAGTCTCATCGAATGTGATGTGGACGATAGTCATATTGCCTTCAATGAACCTGTCTATTAACCTGGATTAAGGCAGCACGAAAAATCGTTTACTGTTGGCGGTCAGGTGGCTGGCGAAGGTGTCCAGGTCGAGATTATGCAGTCCGGCCAGGCAATTGGCGGTGTGGACGATGAGAGCGGGTTCGTTGGGCTGGATTCGCCGGACGGGTTCGGGGGAGATATAAGGGCAATCGGATTCGAGCATCAGCCGGTCCAGGGGAATGGTTTTAGCGACTTCGCGGAGGGCATCGGACTTTTTAAACGTCACCGTGCCGGTAAAGGAGATATAATATCCGCGGTCGAGCACAAATTTGGTTTGCGCGAAATCCCCGCCGTAACAATGAATGACGATATTGGGAATTTTGTCACGATATTCGGCCAGAATGGCCATCGAGTCATCAAACGCCTGCCGGGTGTGGATAATCACGGGCTTGTAATAACGTGCCGCGATTTCCAGATGCGCCCGAAAGATGCGTTCCTGATTAGCGGGGATGACGTTGTCGTAGTGGTAATCGAGGCCGGTTTCGCCGACGGCGACGACTTTTTCGGCCTGTGCGGCCTGTTCGAGAAAGGCAATATCGTCGTCAGTCACGTCGTTGGCGTGGTGGGGATGAAAGCCGACGGCGGCAAACATGCTGTCGAATCGCTGGGCCAGTTGGACGGCTCGCTGGTTGTGGGTGCGGTCGGTGCCGATGGTGATCCAGCCGGTGACGCCGGCACTGCGGCTGCGGGACAGGACATCGTCAATCTGGTTTTCCAGTTCCGGGTACGTCAGGTGGGCATGGGTATCAATCAGGTTCATAGTCAAATCAAAGATCAAACATTAAATATCAAAATTTTGGAATTGCCTTCGACGGTCTTAACAGAATAACACAGGATAATACGGAGATTTACGGCACAAAGGCGTTGCGGTAATGTCGAATTTCGGGGTTTCCTGTCTTGCCGAGGACGACTGTAACAACATCGAACCGCAAAGGCCTGTCTGAGAGATGGTATTGTCTCAGAAAGCACTTTGCGGTTCGATAGAGCAATTTCTTTTTATGTGTCGTAACAGCCCGAACAGCAGGAGTAAAATCTTCATCGCGTCGGCTTTTGACCTCGACAAAGACAATCGCCCGGCCGTCGGCCATCACCAGGTCCAGTTCGCCTTTTTCGGCGCGCCAGTTACGGGCCAGAGTCTTGTAGCCCATTTTGCCCAGAAACCGGCAGGCCCGGGTTTCACCCCATCGGCCCAATTTTGCCGGATTCCGCAGCAGACGCACTCTTACGAACGGCCACAGCCACACGGCATCCTCCGCTTATTTGCCGGAGGTATGCTCGCTGTGCCGCTGGGACAGCTTGACGCCCTTGCCGGTACGCCCACGGAGGTAATAGAGCTTCGCCCGACGGGCCTTACCGCTGCGGATCGGGACGACTTTTTCGATATTGGGCGAGTTAATCGGGAAGATACGCTCGACACCCTGTTCGCCAACCATGCGGCGGACGGTGAACATTTCATTCATTTTGCTGCCTCTGCGGGCGATGACAACGCCGCTGAAAATCTGGATGCGGGCTTTGTCGCCTTCCTGAATCTTGCAGTGGACTTCGACGGTGTCGCCGATTTCAAAATACGGCTTTTCCGCCTTAATACTCTTGGCTTCTACAGCCTGTATCAATTTGTCTTTCACGGATATATCTCCTGTATCTTATTCGTTAGTACTGGTTTTATGTTGTTGACTGCTCTGCTGCTGTTGCAGATATTTTGCCCACAGATCCGGCCGCTGCTTCTGGGTCCGTTCGATCCGCTGCTGCAACCGCCATTCGGCGATTTTGGCGTGGTTTCCCCCCAGCAGGATGGGCGGAACGGTCATTCCGCGAAAGTCTTCCGGCCGGGTATAATGGGGATACTCGAGCAGACCATTGGTGAAGGATTCGTCATGGGCGGATTGATTATCGCCGAGGGCGCCCGGCAGGAGCCGAACGACGGCGTCAATAACCACCATGGCCGACAATTCACCTCCGCTGAGGATGTAATCGCCGATGGAAATCGCTTCGGCGTTAAGGCCGGTGCGAATCCGCTCGTCAAACCCTTCGTAGCGGCCGGCGATGAGGATGAGCCGTTTTTGGGCGGCCAGTTCCGTCGCGGTCTGCTGGTCGAAAGGTTTTCCCTGCGGACACATCAGCAGGACTTTTCCCGGTTCCGGGTCGAGACTGCGAACCTGTTCGAGACAGTCGAAGACAGGCTGGCACGTCATGACCATCCCCGGCCCGCCGCCGTAGGGGCAATCGTCCACCTTGCGGTAGCTGTCGAGAGCAAAATCTCTGATATTTGAAAGAGCAATCTGAACGATATTCTGCTGCTGAGCCCGTTTGAGTATCGAGAAGCTCAGGGGCGATTCGAACATCTCGGGAAACAGCGTCAGGATATCGATACGCATTCGTTAATGAACCTTATTCGCCTTCCTTCTTTTCCACCTTGAAGTGGCCGGCGGCGACTTTTTCAGCCTTGGTAAAGGGCGACTTGGCCTTGCGAGAGATATCGCGGGCTTTCTTGCGACGGGCCTGCAATTCTTCATACCAGGTGCACTTGAGTCCCTGCTTGATAATGATTTCGGCGATGGTTTCGGAGGGGATGGCACCCTGTTCGAGCCAGAACTTGATCCGGTCGAGATTCAGCACGAGCTGCTTGGCGCTGTCTTTCTCGATGGGGTCATAGTGGCCCAGCTTTTCAAGAATTCGTCCATCTCTTGGCGTCCGGCTTTCGACCGCATTGATGCGGAAGAACGGCCGATGACGGCGACCCATACGGGTCATTCTGAGTTTTACTGCCATGTCTGTTACCTTTCTTACTGACTTATATAGTTAATCATTGCGCCGGACCCTATGTCAGGCACAAGCACGTTACAACGTTAAAAGTTTAAATGAAAAAGGTAAAACAGGAACCCATTTTGTCATTCCCGCGAAGGCGGGAATCCAGTCTCAAAAGACCCGGATAAACAGGTTTTTCCTTTTTACTTTTTCCTTAACTCCAATACGAAGCCGTTAAAAAATATCGCCGCCAGCGCCGCATCCGTCCCGGCATCCACGGCCAGCTTCTGAACCTGTGGGTCGCTCAGGCGGTCGGCATCGGCTTTTTCCTGCGGCGTCATCACCGCCACCAGCCGACATAACTGCTCATATTCATCCCGGCTGGGCGCCTGCAGCACCGCCAGTTCACTGGACCCGCGACTGTCCTGAAACTGCTTTCGCATTTGCTTTGCGAACGGCTCATCCACAAAGCGACCGACGCGAGACAGATATTGTTCAATCGTCAGCGGCATACCCCGCCTATTTTACCGTTTTCTGGGCGAGCGATGTCGGTGCTGCGGGGCTTTGAATTTGGCCCCGCCGGACATAGCACTGAAAATATCCACCTTGCCGGACATGAGGCTCTTCAAGGCCCCCATGCCGCCGCCGGACAGGGCTTTCATCATATCACGGCTGCGTTTAAATGTCTTAATCAGGCCGGCGACTTCCTGGACATCTCTGCCGCATCCGCGGGCGATACGCCTGCGGCGGGAGGAGTCGATGATATCCGGATCCTGTCGTTCCTGTTTGGTCATCGAGTGGACAATGCCCTCGATTTTATTGATTTCGCCGTCGTCGATATCCATCTGACCGAGACCGCCCATGCCGGGCATGAGCTTCATCAGGCTGGACATCCCCCCCATCTTGCGGACAGCCTGCATCTGTTTAAGAAAATCATCGAAGCCGAAGGTGCCTTTGGCCATCTTGGTCTGCATCTTCTGGGCCTCGACGGCGTCGAACTGTTCCTGAGCCTTTTCCACCAGCGATACGACATCGCCCATACCGAGAATCCGGCTGGCCATGCGGTCGGGGTGAAATTCCTCGATCTTTTCCAGTTTTTCGCCGACGCCGATGAATTTGATTGGCTTACCGGTGACGGCCTTGACCGACAGCGCCGCACCGCCGCGGGCATCGCCGTCGAGCTTGGTGAGAATCACACCGTCCAGTTCGAGGGCTTCGTTAAAGGCTTTGGCGGAATTGACGGCGTCCTGTCCGGTCATCGCATCGCAAACCAGGTAAATCTGGTGCGGGTTAACGGCCGCGGCGACATCTTTGATCTGACCCATCATTTCCGGGTCGATATGCAAACGGCCCGCGGTATCGAGAATGACGACATCGCAGCCTTTGGTTTTTGCGTATTGAATGCCGTTTTTGGCAACGCGGACGGCATCTTTGGTATCACGTTCGGTATAGACTTCAACGCCGACCTGTTGGCCCAGCGTGCAAAGCTGGTCAATGGCGGCGGGACGCTGTAAGTCGTCGGCCACCAGCAGGGGCTTTTTGTTTTTGGCCAGCAGGTATTTGGCAAGCTTGCCGGTGGTGGTGGTTTTGCCGCAGCCCTGAAGACCGGCCATCAGGATGACGGTCGGGCCTGGGGTCACAAAATAAATGCGGGTGTCCACCGGTCCCATCAATTTGACCAGCTCATCAAAGACGATCTTGATCATGACCTGATCGGGGCGAAGACTTTTGATCACTTCGGCGCCGAGGGCGGCTTCCTGAACATCTTTGCAGAATTGTTTGACGATGTGGTAGTTGACATCCGCTTCGAGCAGGGCTTTGCGGACTTCGCGCATCGCATCAGAGACATTAGACTCCGTAATGCGTCCACGTCCCGACAGCGACCGGAACACCGTACTGAATTTTTGTGTTAAAGCGTCAAACATCTTTAATTATATAACCTTTTCTAAGTCTTATCTTCCGCCTCCAGAGGCGGCATCTGCGCAGGGATTACCCGACAGAAACGTCGAATTGTAGTCAATCGGAGGGCTTTTTTCAAGATGAAAATCAAGAAACCGCGGAATTATTCAAATATACGATATATTAAGTCTGAAAAAAGGTTAAAGGCAGAGCTATGCAATTTAGGAATCAATTCCTAAAATGCAAAAATATTTGTAAGTACCTTTATTCAAAGGCATTATAATTATGCAAAGGTCGGAATTTAAGGAAGCGGTGGTCAAAAGATGTTAGAAGTGCTTAAAGCGGGCAAATACGGTCTTTTTTAGCTATCCGGCGGACCCCGGCCGTCGTGAAGGACGGCAATCAGAATTAATTGTTTATTTGGTTTCGTATTCATTGTTATCCCCTATTGATTAAGACTGGATTATAACAAAATACGAATTTAATATTAAGCATATATTTAGAAATCAGTATAAATGCTTTAAATGTCTCGATATTAATGCTTTTGGAATCAATATTATTGGACGTATGTTAAAAATTTTTCATCTGCGTTTATGACGTTTTGGATTGCCGCGGCCAGTTTTTCCGGCTCGTCAGTGCCGATGCGGGCCTTTTTGCCGTTTTTGAAGGTCAGCTCTACCGCATCAAAGCCCGCGATATTATACAACCAGCCGCTCCCGACCCAATGAATCCCCCAGCCCATCATCCAGTCATTACGAACGGCCGCTGCGGACTGAATCTGATCGAGGTGGAATTTTTTCCGCCATGTTCCAGAACCAAATCGTACTCGGATTAATTCCGAATCGATAGAGACCGTCAATCGGCTCATCAGTAATCCAGCCCAGATCATCGTTGGCATGGCAATCAGAAATCCCGGGGCCAGGCATCCAAGCGAACTCCATGTCCAGATGGACTTAGATCCGGCAGTTGCCATGATGACTGTGATCGCGACCAGAAAGGCGCTGAGGGTTATCACTGGAATACCCCAATAAAATAGGGGATTGCCTTTCTGTGTATGTTCGTAAATTGTTGACATGAGGATACCTATAAGAACTGGTCTATTTTACTTTATGAACCCATGCGGCGATGTCGTCAATGACCTCTTCGGCGACATCGCCGGGGATAAGGTATTCTTCGGGCCGGCACTTTTCTTTTCCGGTGATAAATAAGTGGTTCAAATCCGGATATAGCTTAAATTCCACATTCGGTTTGCCGCCAAGTTCTTTTTTCCATCCTTCGAAATCAGCCATTGTCACCTGATACTCCCGCTGACCCTGAAGAATGAGCAATGGCTGTGTGATGGCTTTGGCCTGAGCCGCCGGATGATATCCCCGCAGGTCAAGCCAGTACCCGGCGGGAGAATTAAATGGCAATTGGTCATGCGGTGTCTCTTTTTTTAATGACGGACTTTTTACCATTTGGACCTGCCTTTGTATCCCGGCCAGCGATTTTCTTTCTTCCGGGTTGATTTTGCCGTCCAGCATTGCAATATACTTTATTTGTTCAAGGATGGAATCTTCCATCGGACGTGTAGTGCCAGCCATAATCACAAAGCCTGCAATGGTTTTATTTTCCGCAGCGATTCGCGGAATCAGCATTCCGCCCAGACTGTGGCCCAGGACAATAATTCGTCCCTTGTCTATTTCGGGAGTTGCGGCCAAAAATTCAACCGCGGCAATCGCGTCGTCAACCGTTTCCTGCCGGACGGTCAAATCATTGCAATCTTTGACAAATCGGGTTTGATAATACAGCGTTCTTTTCTCATAACGAAGTACAGCAATGCCTTTGGAGGCCATCCCCCGGGCCAGGTCTCTAAATGGCTTGTTGGGGCCGAGGGTCTCATCCCGGTCGTTCGGGCCGGAGCCGTGTACCAGTACAACCGCGGCAAACGGCCCGTTGCCTTTTGGAATGGTCAGAGTGCCGGGCAAAACCCAGGGGTCTTTACCGAGGGTTATTTCTTTTTCCGTAAACGCATCGGGCTTAATATAGTTCGGCAGCGGGTCGGCGGCGACCGTCTGCTTTGTACTGCCGGCAGGTTGAGCTGGTACAAAAAACAAGCCGCCGATCTTGCCCACCGGATCAAATACGATTTTAGCATCCAGCGCCGTTTTTTCAAACTGACACGTCACATACGTAATATCATACTGCTGATATTTTTCCGTCCGAAAGCCCAGACGTTTTTGAAACCCCCCGCATTGGGATATCAAGGCCTCCCACGTCTGTTTAAGCGCAGGCACAGGCATCGCCTGAGTCATTGTCGGGTCAAAAGTTCCAGCCGCTGCCGCATAATCTCCCGTTGACAGGCGGTCGATAAATTGCTCCGCCCTCGTCTGCAGCATCGTTGGCTGGGCAAATATCATCGTCGTGGACAAACTAAATATAAAAACAGAACATATTAAACGTATCATGGTTTACCTTTTTGAAGAGAATTAATTCAATGGGAACAATTTAATTATTGTATACAAGCCGAGTTTGGACATCGCCTCAGCAACCAGCAGGCAGATGATAAATGAAACGAAGGCTTTGGCCCCTTTGAGATTACAGGACACCGCATACGCCCGGTACATCAGGACGATCATCCAGATGATTGTCACCAGAATGATAATCATCGCCATGGCGAAGACAATCACATCTATCGGTTCCAGGGCCAGGACCGGAGGCTGGCCTGGATTTTGCACGATTTTCATTAGTTCTTCCGTAACGCGCTGGTTGGCGGGCAGGATTCCCGCCGCCGCAGACAGCAGCATTGGCCAGCGGGCCAGTGCCTGTGTGCCAAAAACATCGACCATCCGAAATGCCGACCCTCGCACTATCAGGCCCGCTATCCATAAATAGATTGCAAGACTCAGCCAGTCGATGAATCCTTCAGCGATGAAAAACCACAGCGGCGCCTCGGCCCCCATGTGCATATCCAGTACGCCATCAAAATGAACATTGCCGACCGACCCGAGCAGGGCGGTTCCTATAATAAGGATAACACCGAGCATCAGTGCCTGCCAGCCGGCGAGGTATGTAAAGGGATTAAACAGCCACACGGCCAGACGATTCATTTTTACAGGTAGGGCTTGCGTGTTCATTGGTTCTTCTCCCTGGTCTCTGAGTCGATGGTTTGTTCAAGCTGCTTGATTTTTTCAATGATTTCATCCAGCCGGTTGCGGACGGTGGGGTAACTGAGCTTCATCAGGGCGGCCATTTCTTTCAGTGAGCCGCTGCATTTGAGAAAATCCAGCACAAACACCTGCTCATCCGACTCCAGCCGCAGCAGTAGAGGCAGTTCATAGAGTCCTTCGACCTGCGTCTGGCATTTCCGGCAGGTCAGCTTGTTGACGTTTAATTGTTCCCGACAGGCCGGGCATTGAATAGGCAATCGACTCATCGCCAATGCTCCAATCCTAAATTAATATAGCTTATGATAAAAACATCCAAAATATCTATTGTCATAATATATCACTAAATGTTAATAATGTCAATACATATATAAATAATATTAATCTATACATTAATATAATTCACTTTCAAATTAAGAAAAAATCACCCTGTTTTTCCTAACTTCTTACCAGGAAAGGAATTGCGTTTTGAGCTTTTCGCGGGTCGGTTTTTGGGCTATAATCCGCGACGAAATAAAATTTTATATGGAGATACCATGGCGCACTTATTCGTCAAAGACATAAAACCCGGTACGAACATCAATGATATTTATCTGGTCACCCAGCCGGTGCTTCGCCCCACGACCAAGGGCGATTTATATATCGCGATGTACCTGTCCGACAAGAGCGGCAAGGTCAACTGCCGGATGTGGCAGGCGACTGAATCGCTTTATCAGCAGATTCCCTCCGAGGGTTTCGTCCAGATTCGCGGCAAAAGCGAACTCTATCAAAACGCCCTTCAGATCGTGGTCAATGATGTGCTGGTCGTCGGACAGGATAAGGTCAATCTGGCAGATTACTTGGCCCGGACGGAAAAAGACGTGCCGACGATGTACAACCGGCTCAAGGAGATTCTCGGCAAGATCGCGCATCCGCAGGTCAAGGCCATCGTAGAGGCCTTCTTATATGATAAAGACCTGATGATTCTGTTCTGCAACGCCCCGGCGGCCATGCAGATGCACCATAATTTCCTTGGCGGTCTGCTGGAACACACCCTCAACATGCTGGAAGTGGGAGAGGCGATTTATCCGCTGTACCCAAAGATTCAGAAAGACCTCGTTCGCGCCGCCATTTTCCTGCACGATATCGCCAAAACGAAGGAATTATCCTATAAAGCGGCCATTTCCTACACCGATACAGGTCAATTGTTGGGCCATATCATTCTGGGCACGCAGATGGTGGCTCAGGCCGCCGATAAGCTGGCCGTGGAAGGTAAGCCGGTTGATGGCCCCGTTCTGGATAACTTACTGCACATTATGGTGAGCCATCACGGGTCGTATGAATTCGGCTCGCCCAAACTGCCCGCCACACCGGAGGCATTTATGGTCAATTACATCGACAATCTCGATGCCAAGATGAATCAGACCACAGCCCTGATCGAAAACGACAACTCCGAAGGCAACTGGACTGGCTACCAGAAGTCGCTGGAAACCAAGCTGTACCGAATGCGGGTGTTGGAACAATAGAGTCATTTATTTTTGAAATAAATTGACATAGTCCGTCTCTTTTGTACAATTATACTGATACCTGAAGTCGTAGGGGGCTTTGGGGCCTGCGTCGGTGTTTATTTTTGGGAGAGGATTCTATGTTGAAGCAAATCACATTAGCAATGATTCTGTCTGTATCTCTATCCGCATTCGCCAGTATATCGTCTTACGGCGGCGGGGATGGCTCCTCGGAATCTCCGTTTGAAATCTGGACGGCCGAGCAATTGAACTCCATTGGTCTTAATCCCGACGACTGGGACCAGCATTTCAAGCTGATGGACAACATAGATATGTCCGGCTATTCCGGCACACAGTTCAACATCATCGGTTCTTCCTGTCAGAATCTTTTTAGCGGAACATTTGACGGTAACGAGAAGGCCATTTCCAATCTGAGTTATACAGCACCGGCCGACAATAAAGTTGCCGGCATGTTTGGCTGTCTCAAAGAGGCCACGATAAAAAACCTTAAGTTAGACAAGGTTTCGATCCTGTCCGAGGGGTTGTATTCAAGCACAGGCGGGTTGGCCGGAAGCAATGAATACAGCACCATCATCAACTGCCATGTCAGCGGTTCTGTGGTCGGGATTAATCATGTTGGAGGATTGGTGGGATCGAATTCCTCCGGCGTGCTTATTGGCTGTTCTGCGACTGGTTCGGTTGGCGGAACAGGTTATCTCGGCGGATTGATTGGTATCAATAGCGGCAATAGTCCGATCACGTCCTGCTCCGCATCTTGTACAGCGGATGGAACCGACAACTATGTCGGCGGATTGATAGGGTGGAATTTCAGTGAGCAGGCGATAACGGATTGTTTTGCCACCGGTTCGGTCCATGCGGATGGCTATTTTGCCGGCGGACTGATCGGCAGCAATGAAAGCAGTGAGATTATTTCCTGCTATGCAGCCGGTACGGTCAGCGGCTTCGGTAATGTCGGGGGACTTGTTGGAGAAAATTATAACACCCCGTTGAATGCTTGTTATGCGGCCGGTTCAGTGGATGGAACAGATTTTGTCGGAGGCCTGGTGGGGACCGCATTATCCGGCGAAGTCAATGCCTGCTTCTGGGATATTCAGACCAGCGGACAGACCGATGGAGTCGGCAATTTGGATCCGGACCCGAGCGGAGTGATGGGGAAATCTACGGCTCAAATGAAAATGCTCCCGACATTTACCGCCGCAGGGTGGGATTTTGTCGAAGTCTGGGGTATTGGCAACGGCCAGACCTATCCGTATCTGAAAGCCCCCGCAGGCTTTAAGCCGGCAGATGCCAATTACAGCGGCTCCGTCGATTTGCAGGATTTGGCAATTCTGGCTGCAGATTGGCTGGAGTAATAATTCGTTTTTTTTGTAGATTGCATCGAAATCGTGTATAATGAAAAAATACAAAGGAAAGGTTTATTCTATATAAGGATAATGCCTGTCATCTAACAATACAAGTGCCTTAACACCAATCCTAAAATGATGGGGTCGCTTCAGAGTGCAGCCTACACAGTGCACTGATTTGTCAGCATGTTCCTGTGATCAACAGGGACTGTATCAAATAGCAGGCAAATATTCATAATTCCTGATGTAGGAGGGAAAAACGATGAAGGCTCTTGTATTGGTTATTTTACACACGATCCTGTCCTCCCTGTCTTTTTCCGCAGTCGTATTATCAGATGATTTCAGCGACAACTCCATGAGCAGTTCCTGGACGCTTTATGAAACCAATCATGCAAGCTGCTGGGCATCGGAAACGAGCCAGCGGCTTGAGTTCAGAGCGACAGGCAGTCCGACTTCGGAGCAGGTTGCCGGGTATCTATCGAACAACTGGAAGCTATCCCCGAACAGTAACTTCCAAATGCGAATAAGTTATTATTACAGCAAGAATACACTAAATGATGGCGGCCTCAACATAACGATATCCCCATCCACAGGAAATTACTTTCAGGTTGGGGTTGGCTGTGATGAGAATGCCCCCTATATGGGGTATAAAATCGTAGGCTCCATGGCTAATGAACAGGGGGTTGCACGAGTTACCAACAGTGGTGCGGTCTATCTGTCGTATGATTCACCCAGTGATACCCTGTATGTCAGTACAACCGGTTATGGCAGCGGTAATGCACTGGCACAGATTCCCGGATTAGTCAAAGGTAGTTGGGGCGGTGTCAATCTGTCGGTTGGACTTTTTGGTTATTCTTCCGGCGTCGCCCTGGCATCAGGGGAAGCCTATGCTGACAATTTTGTTTTAGATACAGGGACGCTGGTTTATACACAGTATTCTCTGAATCTCACCAAAACCGGTAACGGCAGTATCAAGGTGGATAATGCATCCCATTCACTGCCCTGGTCTGGCTCTATTGCGGCCGGTTCCACGGTAACACTGGAGGCGGTGCCGGATAGCGGCTGGGAGTTTACAAGCTGGTCCGGCGATAAAACCGGCAATGTGAATCCAACCACGATTCTCATGAACGGCAATAAAAATATACTTGTGGATTTTGATTCGGAACCCGTGCAGATTATGGAGCCTGCGTATCTGGGCTTGGAATCTCCTGATTTTAATGGAGACGGCAAGACCGATATCCTGTGGCGTAATGTCAACACCGGCGTGTATCTGTTTACCCTGATGGATGGATTGACTTTAGGGCTGACTAAAAATCTTGGCGGCAGCAACACGACTTTGCAGATTGCGGGCTTGGCCGACTTCAATGCCGACGGTAAGACTGATATTCTGTGGCGGGATGTCAATACCGGTGTTTATCGAGGTGCCGTCATGAACGGCAATACGATTGTGCAGATCAAAGGGCTTGGCGGCAGCAATACAACCATACAAATCGCAGGGCTGTCCGACTTGAATAACGATGATAAAACAGACCTCATCTGGCGTAATGTCAATACCGGTGCGTATCTGGGCACACTCATGGATGGTCTGACGATGGTGCAAACCAAAGGTCTCGGCGGCAGCAGTACCACTTTGCAGATTATGAATCTGGCGGATTTGAATGCAGATGGCATGGCCGATCTTGTCTGGCGTAATGTCAATACCGGTGCCTTTTTGGGTACACAGATGAATGGTCTGACGATGGTCCAGACCAAAAACTTTGGCGGCAGCAGCACAACCCTTCAGATTGTGGACCTTGCCGATTTTAATAACGATAATAAAGCAGACCTTGTCTGGCGGAATGTCAACACCGGTGCTTATATCGCTACCCAGATGAACGGCCTGACAATGGTTCAGAATAAAGGCCTTGGCGGCAGCAGTACGACGCTGCAAATTGAGGATTTGGCCGACTTTAATGCAGACGGGATGGCCGACATCCTGTGGCAAAATGTGAACACAGGTGTTTTTCTGGGTACACAGATGAATGGATTGACCCTGGTACAGACCAAAAACTTTGGCGGCAGCAGCACGACCCTTCAGATTGTGGATTTGGCCGATTTTAACAACGATAATAAGGCAGACCTCGTCTGGCGTAACGTCAATACCGGTTCCTATATCACCACCCAGATGAATGGTCTGACGATGGTCCAGAACAAAGGTCTCGGCGGCAGCAGTACCACCTTGCAGATTCCTTAATGAAGGCTCCGGCCGCTTCTGCTGTTCGCTTGTGCCAGAATTTACCTTGTCATTGTGATATTTTCAGTAGGGGGAAAGAAAATATATTATTTATCAATACTATCTATTCCAAATCTTGTATAGCCTGAATATTTTACCAAATTTTCAGTTTTTGATTGAAAATCGTCCGATTATCGCTATAATTTCCCCTCTGTTTTTAATAGATTCAGGATATTTTGAGTAGTAGATTGACTCGACTTTTTAGTGTCAGGAGAATTAACCGTGGAAAATCATAGTAAAAGTCTTCGTAAACGAGCCCGCAGACAGGGTTTTCTGGTTCGCCAGAGCACCAAAAAGGGCCGTGCGATTCATTCCCGCAAACGTCGGGCCGGCCGCAGTGTCAATGTTCGCAAGAGCTTCTCGTAACGAATTGAAATAGGCTGTCCATCGCTGCGGTTACCAGATGTAGCCGCAGTGATGGCAGTAATATGTCTTGTTCGCGGGGGACTGTTCTGCCGGGCGCAGAACGATTTTTTTCGTCTGAATCATCATCGCCAGCTCGTCATTCATCTCGACCGGGCTGTATAAAATCCATGCTACATTATTCGAGCCGCATATCGGGCATCGCGGCGGCTGACCTTCAGGCAGTTTCATTGTCAATTGCTCGAATCAGGCTTTACCATAACGGTTAAACCATGCCCGCTGTTCAAATGGTTTTTTATCCGGCGATTTATATTCTTCAGCGGGAATCCCAATCGGCAGCAGGATGCGGACGTATTTGGTATCGGGCATCCCCAGCATCTGTCCGATAGTATTGGCCCGGCCTTCAAGCCGCAGCCAGCCGTCAATCCAGACACTCGCATAGCCCAGCGCCGTAATCGCCAGCAGCATATTTTCCACCGCTGCCGCACAATCTTCAACCTGGAAGGCAAAACCTTCATAGATGGCTTCGGGATTTTTATCCAGGACACAGGCGACAAAGGCCTGCGCCTGCTGCATGGCCTTGTTAGCCGGATGGAGTTTGGCAATCCGGCGGACCAGCGCCGGCTCATCGACAATCACAAATTCCGTCGTCTGGGCGTTCTTGCCGGAGGGGGCATCCACCCCGGCCTGAACGATTTTACATAAATCCTCCCGTGAGACCGGGACATCTTTGAATGCCGCCCGATAGCAATGCCGTTTTTTGACTACATCAAAAAAGTTCATCGTGTTATCTCCAGATTAAACCGGAGCTATTATACGACAGAGTGTCCCCGTGTTTCCAGTCTGAAAACAACAAAAAATACGGAATCTGGAGATTATACCGCCATCCGGATTGTTACTGGCACAGATGCCATTGTTCGGCTAACACATCGAAATCACTCAGCCCGTAATCGTCCATCCAGCGCGACACAAACACGTCCAGGTCGGTCAGCGTCAGCAGGCAATCACCGTCGGTGTCATAGCAGCCCACACGCAGGCAGCGGCATCCGCGAATCGACAGACCCGCATCAATATACTGGCCGCCCGCGGTTTGATGACAATGGACGGCCAGAACATTGGTCTGTCCGGGCAGGAATGCGGCCCGGGCCTCGTCGCTCATATTCACTTCGCCATAGCTGGTGGTATAGCCGCCGCCTGTGAATGCCAATACGCCGTTGAGATAAACCTCGACATCTTCATCGTGGTGAATCCGCAGTTGCAGTCGTTCCATATCTTCAGCCGTCAGAGCCGGCCCGGTAAAGGTCTGTCTCAGCCAGATATCGGTTGTGTTCCATACGGTACCAACAACGCTTCCGGGGGTGGTTGCGGTTCCAAAGCCGCCTGAGCCTTGTAACCAGGAGGTATCGTTAAAAGTCGTGGCAAACCAATCGTCCGCCGGCTGCTCTATCACATAGCGCCAGCTCTGGGCGGCAGCTTCCGAGGTGGGAACGGCGACCGAGGACGCCCCGGCCGAAGTAAACGAATGGATATTATTCAGATAGCTCTGGCTGGCCTTGATGACTTTGCGGTCGTATGTAATCAGGCCGTTGATTTCCGTCTCGACGTCTGTCAACTGGGTATAGACACCCGCATTGATACCACGGGTATTATTCAGACCCAGCAATTGATTGTAATACTGTTCGTACAGACGTTCCAGTTGTTCCGATGAAGTCACAGTGGTATAGCCCCATGAGTCCGGATCCCATAAATGGTCTATGATTGCATATCCGATGCCGCCGTATTCGCCATTGACCAGAGCGCGGGTGGAAGAAGCATCTGGTGCTGCCGGTGCCGGATAGCTGTGACTGTCGCGAATGTGCCCGACTTCATAATCATTCCAGCCGCTGGCGCAACTGACTAATCGACTCGTATCCAGCCCCATCACCCAACTGGTGACGCGTTCGGTATCATACTGCCCCCAGCCTTCGTTAAAGACCACCCACATGATAATGGACGGATGGTTGTGGAGCTGGTCCACCATGCGTTCCAGTTCCAGCTCGAACTGCATTTGTGATGCCGAATCCCCGGAACTGGCCCGGCTGGGCATATCCTGCCAGACCAGAACGCCCAGCTTGTCGGCCCAGTAATACCATCGCGGCGGTTCCACCTTGACATGTTTGCGAAGCATGTTGTAGCCATAGGCTTTCACCTGCTCGATATCCCATTTCAATGCCTCATCGGTCGGGGCACGATAAATCCCTTCCGGCCAATAGCCCTGATCCAGCGGACCCATCTGGAAGATATACTTGCCATTGAGGGCGATCCGTTTGAATCCATCCTGATCAATCAACTCGATCTTCCGCATACCAAAGTAGCTGGCAACCGAATCAACCACCGTCTGCCCATCCAGCAGCGTAAGTTCCAAATCATACAGGAATGGCGATTCCGGGGTCCACAGCCGCAGGTCGGAAACCGATAGCGACAGGAGCTGATTGGCCGGGCCTGAAATCTGGCCGACGGTCTGCCCATCGATTTTGGCAATCGCCTGAATGGTCAGGCTGTCCGGATTAGCTGAATCGACTTCAGCGGTGACATACAGCAGATGTGAATCGATATCCGGCGTAAGAGTCAGTTTCTGAATCGAGGCCTGCGGCACCGGTTCCAGCCAGACGGTATCCCAAATGCCGGTGCAGGGTGTGTACCAAATCCCTGATGGGCTGTTCCGCTGTTTGCCCAGGGCAATCGCTTCGCTGTCGGTGGGATCGTACACACGCACCGCCAGTTCCTGTGGGCCGGAGGCATTTAAGTACTCGGTAATATCAAATGAGAACGGGTCATAGCCGCCCTGATGAGAGCCGACTGCCTGCCCGTTGATAAAGACTTCCGTCTGCCAGTCACAGGCATTAAAGTGCAGCAGAATCTGTTGCCCCTGCCATCCGGCAGGCACATCAAAGGTCCGACGATACCACAGCCGGTTATAGGATTCCATTACGCCGGAGATTGCTGATTCCACCGGGAACGGCACCAGAATCTGTCCGATATATGCTTCTTCCACCGGGATGGAGTCGGCGGCGGTTGCAGGTTTATACAGCCACAGCCCGTTGAGATTGAGCCAGTCCGCCCGCACCATCTGCGGACGCGGGTATTCCGGAAGAACATTCTCCTTGTCCACATCCTCGGCCCACGGCGTCATCAAAACCGCTTGTTTCATCTCCCAGTTTCCAAAGGTTGAAAAACTCCAGATGGCACCCTTGATTTCCGTATCAGCCAGCACCTCGTCCACGCGCCAGTAATAGGTCGTTGCCGATGGCAGTGACTCGGCAGGCATCCATGAGGTTGTCGCCGCCGACAGCCGGCCGATATAGACTCCTGTCGTATCCGATGAATCAGCATTGATCACGGCCGCCGCATCGGTACCAAAATAGACATCGTATCCCGCAAGAGTTGAAGACAATATCTGGCCCCGAGTCCACTTTAATACCGAATCCGCAGCAACCGCCCCGGCTTCATCGGCCGGATGCGGCATCATCGCCGGCGTGTTGTCGATGCCCGCATCGAAAGTGGCTTTGACATCGGCCGTACTGAGAGCATGATTATAAATGCGAACTTCGTTAAACGAGCCGACAAACATCGGGTCCGGCCACTGCGACCGCCCCAGCCAGTTATTATTATCAACCAGATCCGTCGGGATACTGAAATTCGGCTGCCCCTCATCACTCAACTGACCATTGACATACAAAGCTGTTCGTCCCCGCTGCTCGTCCCAGACGAACACTACATGGACTTCCTGATAACGAGGCATCGAGGATGCGTGATCCAGAACCTGTTCGTTAGCCGTTGGGCCGTATCGATATCCAGCCCGTAATTTGGTCGTATTGCCAGACCTCGGGGTCAGCATCAGATACGTTGAATTTGTAGCGTTATTGCTTGTATCTTCGCCATCTCTGCTGGTACCGAACGACATGAACTCCTCCCATGTATTTCTATTGGCATCGGTCCAGGTCAGCCAGAATTCATAGCTGGCTTGCCCGCCATTAGCCGAGATCATCCCGTTGGGCAGGTCCACATAGTCGCCGTTGGACCCATTGCTGCTTTGGGTGCCGTTATTGCCGAGGGTCAACTGCCCGTCGCTATAGGCGCTCAGGCCCGTGTTGTTGATCAGGGTGCCGTCAGCGGTGCCGATAGAGTCGTCGGCATCGCCATCAAAGCTGTAACGATGGGCGATATCGGCACTTACAATAGAAGAGCCAAGACATACGATAAGGCAGGCTGCAACCACTGCGGGCGTGAAAGAACGGCTTGATATAAACATCATAAAGTCTCCAGAATTAAGCTTTTACAGGGTTTAATGTACTTCGCCCTCTATATATTACACCTAGTGACAGGAGTAGTTTAACAAAAAAACAGGGGGTTGGGGGGATTTAACGCGGCCCTAACAGAAATGCAGCCCTGCACAGGCGTGCAAGGCTGCATGGAAATGTTGATTTGTGTATCTTGTATTGCGAGTTAATCTATCTTGTTTGTTGTGTTTTTGCGACGGATGCGAGCGCCGACCAGATTGAGTTTTTCCTCGATTTTCTCATAGCCGCGGTCGATGTGATAGACGCGGTTGATGACGGTCGTGCCGTATGCGGCCATGCCTGCCAGCACCAGGGCTGCCGAGGCGCGGAGGTCGGAGGCCATAATCGGGGCGGCAATCAAGCGGTCCACGCCGGGGATGAAGACACTCGGGCCTTCCTTGCGGAGATTAGCACCCATACGATTCAGTTCCGCCACATGCAGGAAGCGGTCGGGGTAGATTTTTTCGGTGATGACGCTGTTGCCGCGGGCCAGGGCCAGCATAGCCATAAACTGGGCCTGCAGGTCGGTGGGGAAGCCGGGGTACGGCTGGGTAGTGATGTCGGCCGGAAGAATCGGGCCTTCGCGGCTGACGACACAGCCATCCACAGCGGGTTCGATATCCACGCCCATATTATTCAGACGATCCGCCACGGCCACCATATCATTGATATTGCAGTTGCGGATATGGAGATTGCCGCCGGTGATGCCTGCTGCGACCATAAAAGTGCCGGCCTCGATGCGGTCGCCGATGACCTTGTAGCGAATCGGGCGAAGTTCTTTGACGCCTTCGATGGTCAGACGCGGCGAGCCGATGCCGGTGATTTTGGCGCCCATCTGGTTGAGAAAATTCGCCAAATCGCCGACTTCCGGTTCGCAGGCGGCAGACTCAATGACGGTGGTGCCTTTGGCAAGGCAGGCCGCCATCATGACGTTGTCGGTACCCAGCACGGTCGAGCCGAACGGCCCGCCGAGAAAGATTTGCTTGCCGCGGAGGCCGCCGGGCGGGGCGGAAGCGACGATATAGCCGTTTTCAAGGTGAATTTGGGCTCCCAATTCCTTGAGGCCTCGCAGGTGGATATCCACGGGGCGGTCGCCGATGGCGCAGCCGCCGGGCATGGAGACTTTCACCTGGCCGCACCGGGTCAGCAGCGGGCCGAGAATACAGATGCTGGCTCGCATCTTGCGGACGAGGTCGTATTCGCCGATGGGCCGTTCGATCGTGGTGGCGTTGATGACCAGGCCGCCGTTTTCGTTCCGGCCGGTGGGTACACCCAGGCTGTGCATAATGGTTTCAAAGCTGGCAATGTCGGCCAGGTTGGGGGCGTTTTCGATGACCGTCTGGCCGGGGGCCAGCAGCGCCGCCGCCATAATCGGCAGGGTAGCGTTCTTGGAGCCGGCCACGTCGATCGTGCCGGACAGCCGAACCGGCCCGTCAATTTCAAAGATATCCATATCCTGTTTTTCCTTATTTTTGTATTTATCCCTAATTTACACCAACAAAGCCGCATATTCAAGCGATTTGCCGCAACAGCAGCTTGCGGTGAGAGAAATTGGGTTCGTTTAGTGAAACAAGCTTCCAGCGGACAGCTTCCAGCGAAATGGGTTTGATTTGCTTTTTGTTAGTCATGGCATTATTCCTCCTTTATCCTATCCCTAATGTTCTCCTTCTGCCTGTCCTTTCTGAGCAGGTCCTATATATATGTCGGATGGACGGGAAAAGTTGCTAACAAAATCAGAAATATTTTAGATTTTGAATTTGATATTGTGAATATAGGACATAGATGGGGTATTTTGTGTATAAGTCGTTTTTGTTATGAAGTCTCTGAACAATATGTGGATAATTGAAGTACATTTATTAATATTCATTACGGACTTTATGGCACGTTTGTCGAAATAGAAAGGCACAAGGCAGCGCGTCTGCGATCAATTAGGGAATCCGACGGTATGCCGATGCTGGAGTTATTATCCTGATGATATGCAAGGTTTTACAATTGACACGTTTTGGCCGGGCTGATACAATTCTGGAAACGAAAAGCAATGAATCTTTTGGACTTATTCATTTGAGGTTACTCATGGATACACGGAATCTTAAACGCCTGATCAATGGGGCATTCGTATTAGGAGTGGTGATGGTTGTTGTGCTGCTGAGCGGCTGTGCGGGCGCACCGGGCAGAACGGCCAAAGAAATAAACCGAAACCACATCAATGTGATTCAGACCAACTGGATTATGATCCAGGATGATATTGATGCAGCCCTGATGCTGGATCGGCCGAGTCGTCTGACCGAGTTTGTGGTTCGTTAAACGGTTATATTCCGTCATTTTTGCTCGTTATATTACTCCAGAATGTTCACAAGCATAGAATGCAGCAGGTACTAAAACTTGAATGCAATCTTTGACTATATTGTCAACAGCACATCCCACGAACGGCTGATTGTCTTTGCCGAATTGGTCTTAATCGGTCTGTTTGTTTACATCGTTCTGAGTTTTCTGGAAGGCACTCGCGGCGAACGTCTGTTCCGCGGTATCATTTTTGTGCTGCTGGTCGGTTCCCTGATTTTGAACCTGGTGGTTCGTCTGTTCGTCATGGAGCGTATCGCTTACCTTTACAGTGGATTTCTGATTGCGATTTTGATTGTGGCGGTTACCGCCTTTCAGCCCGAACTGCGGCGTGCCCTGATTCGTATCGGTCAGGCGGATTTTCTCAGTTCCAATTCCCCGCAGCGTCTCAGCCGGTGTGTCGAAGAAGTTGTCGAGGCTGTTAATCAGATGTCGGCTGAAAAAACCGGCGCTATTATTGTTATCCCTCAACAGGTTCCCCTCGGCGAGTTTGTCGAGACCGGGGTTCGCATCGATGCCAAAGTCACCAGTGAACTGATCAAAACAATTTTTTATGAAGGTTCACCCCTGCATGATATGGCCGTGATTATCCAGGGCGACCGCATTGTCGCAGCTCGTGTCCAGCTTCCGCTGGCGGAAGCGGACAATTCCGTTTACGGACGGCTTGGTTCGCGGCACCGTGCCGCCGTCGGTGTGACCGGTTCTTCCGATGCGACAGTCATTGTGGTCAGCGAAGAAACCGGAATCATCTCCCTGGCAATGAACGGCCAGTTGATTCGCAATATCTCTGAGACGCAGCTTCGCCGGCATCTGAATACTGCCGTGGTCAAGGCCGCCCCGTTACTGGAGCGTCTCGGCCATGTCAAACAAAAAGACGATTTGTCAGCCGATTCAGAGGATAACGATTCACGGATATAACCATGGGTGATTGGATAAAAAAAATACTGGGGGTGATTTTTCTGACCCTGCTCATCTGGGCCTGGGCATTCCTGTCGCTGGAGCAGAGCCATACCCTGGTTGGGGTTTTGCGTGTGGCGCCAGTCGCTGAATCGGATTATCTGATTACATTCGGCAAAGGCCTGGATCAGATTGACAAACTGCAGTTGACATTCAAGGGGGCGCCAAACAAGATATCTGAAATGGTTCAGCGTTATCGAAACGAACGTTTGGGATTTTTTTATGACCCCAAGGAGTTCGGCCATGAACGCGGCGGCACATTTACACTGGATCTGGCGGATTTTATCCGCCGCAATCCCAAAATCCGCGAATATGCCCTGACGCTTGAATCCTGCATCCCGGATAAGATAGAAGTCGTGGTTGAGAAACTTGTCAAAAAACCACTGGTTGTCCAGTGTGTTGATGAAACCGGCGCCATCATCAAGCACGAAACCATTGAACCATCCCAGATCGAAATCCCGGTTCGCCAGGATTTTAATGGTCCGGCGCTGGTGATGCTGACTAAGCCGCAGATGGATCGCGCCCGCAAACTGCCTGTTGAAGAAAAACCATATGTGGAAATTACCCCCGGCAAACGGCAATATGCCGAGCAGATGGCGTCAATCACTTTGCCGGCCACTGAACAGCTCAGTACGCAGCCGATCAATCCGATGGTGGGGTATATCATCAGCCCGACGATGCTGGGGCAATACAAGGTCGAATTGATTAATGAGTCGGATTTCAAGACCATTCGCGATATTCGCGGGACGGAAAAGGCTTTCGAGGCATATAAAAAACAGCGGTTTCAGATTTTAATTGAGGTTCGTGATGGCGATGCGGCCCTGCCAGAGATTCCCCCACGGCCGGTG
Organism: Anaerohalosphaeraceae bacterium; assembly: GCA_039679345.1. Taxonomy (GTDB): domain Bacteria; phylum Planctomycetota; class Phycisphaerae; order Sedimentisphaerales; family Anaerohalosphaeraceae; genus Anaeroglomus. The sequence continues at coordinate 15,688 of JBDKVE010000042.1, read as the reverse complement.
ATTTACAATTTCCCGCCGGAATTTGTGAAATCCGGCCAGATCGAGGCTCCTGCCGCTCTGCTTCCGGGCAGAATCCGTTTAGTACCTTTGGTCAGTCCTACGACGATAACAACACCCACGACAACAACGCTGCCTACTAATTGAGATTTTTATACGGTCGGCTTAAAGGTGATGGAAGCGGATAATCGCCCGGTACATACCGTTGAGTCGATTGCTTTCCACGATGGTTGGGGCATAGGTTTCATTTCGGGGCTGCAGGCGTACTTTGCCGTCGGTTTCAAAGAAGACCCGCTTGAAGGTACATTCATGGGGTTGGGCAAACCGAATAAAACAATCGTCACCATTCTGGACATCCGCCGCCGGGGAAAACACCACGATGTCGCCTTCGGAAAACTTCGGCTCCATGGAGTTGCCGATAATGCGGACGGCAAAGGCATTGGGGTCATGTAAATCCGGACATCGGACATAGTCTTCGGCGATGCCGACCGGATAACCCATGTCATCAAAATCGGCGGGGTAGCCTGCCACAACGCGGTTAATTACCGGAACCAATTGGCCGGCGACGATTTCTTCGCGTTCCGTTTCAGATTGTAAATCAAATTCTTTCAACAGGTTACCGATTTGTGATGTATTCATCTGGTGATCCGTAATCCGTTTGAGTAATTGCTTGTACTTGCGGTTTTGGGCATCGATGGTCTCAAAATCTCTCCGGATATCGCTGGGCATGCGTTCCATGTGGGCTAAATGCAGAAGCTGTCCGTCCGGGAATTTGAGAACGAGTTCCAGTTTTCTTAACAATTCGTCACTGGGGGGATTTTTGACGCGTCCTGTTTCGACCGTGGATAGATAAGGTTTAGAAAAACCAGTGGAAGCTGCCACCTCATCGAGGGTCAGGTTTAGTTCTTCTCTCCGTTCTCGTACTATTTGGCCTATAGACATAATGCCAATTATAGTTTATTAAAAAACATATACAAGCGAGATTTTTGTAAAATTCACGGAATATCGCCTTCCCGCCGGGAGGAAAGTCCTTTTTGGACCATCTGTTGGCCGCAGCAACAAGCGGTTATTGACTCAGGTTGCCGGCCGGGAGATATCGTGACATCATGTCTTCAAGGCGGTCTTTATCCACAGGTTTGGATAAATAGTCGTCACAGCCGGCCTGGATACACAGGTCGCGGTCGCCTTTGAGGGCATTGGCGGTCACGGCAATAATCGGGGTTTTGATTTCCTTTTGCCGGAGTGCCCGGGTCGCTTCAAGTCCATTCATCACCGGCATCTGAATATCCATCAGGATGATATCAAAAGTCGCTTTTTCGGCCGCCTCAACGGCCAGTTTGCCGTTTTCGGCCAGCGTGACCTCGTGTCCCATGCGAGTCAAAACCACTTTCATCAACTGCTGATTGACAGGATTGTCTTCGACCAGCAGCACGGCGGCTTTGATCCCTTCGGAGGCCGGTTTCTGGCTGGATTGGGTCTGAATGGTTGCGGCACGGTCATATTTATTCCATAGCGGCGCCGCGGCAGGATTGCCGGCCGCTTCGATGGTCAGGGTAAAAATAGACCCAACGCCCGGCTGACTGAATACGGTCAGATCGCCGCCCAACAAACTGGCCAGTTTGCGTGTGATGGCAAGGCCGAGTCCTGTGCCGCCGTATTTCCTGGCGGTGGATCCTTCGGCCTGTTCAAAAGCTTCAAAAATGGACCCTTGTTTTTCCGCCGGAATCCCGATACCCGTGTCTTCCACATCAAATTGAATATACGTTTTTTCATTCTTCTGCTGTTTGGACACATTCAGATAGACGTGTCCCTGCGATGTGAATTTGATAGCATTATTGACCAGATTAATCAAACATTGACGCAGACGGGTAGGATCCGTCTGGATCATCTGCGGCAGTTCTTCGCACTGCAAGACAGCCAGTTCCAGTCCTTTTTTGGACGCCATCGGGCGGAACATGGATTCCATTTCCTCCAGCATCACATCCAGCGGTGTGTCCAGAATTTCGATGGATAATTTGCCGGCTTCAATTTTGGATAAATCCAGAATATCATTAATCAGCGCCAGCAGCGTTGTGCCGCTGTTGCGAATCATATTGACATAATCATTCTGCTGCTCGGTCAGGGATTCTTCTATCAGCAGTTCGCTGAAGCCGAGGATGGCATTCATCGGGGTACGAATTTCATGGCTCATGGTCGCCAAGAAATCGCTTTTGGCTTTGCTGGCATCGATGGCTTCCTGAGCCAGTTTGTTGGCGCGCTGGGCGGCTGTTTCCAGCCGGGCATTGAGATGCTCCATCTCCTGATTGGCCCGTTCGGCCTGTTCTTTGGCAAGGCGGAGCTGCTGTTCGGAGTTTTTGCGGTCGGTGATATTGTTGACCACCACCAGGGCGTGCGTTTTACCTTCCAGTGTGATCGGGACGGCACTGATTTCCAGGCATAATTGAGTTTCCAGATTCTTGACAAACAGAGATATCTGCGTTTCCTGTTTTTGAATGGGCTGATTGTTTACCAGGACTTGATTCAATACCTCTCGCAGCGGACATCGACCGCAATTTTTATGCGTGCCGCAGACGCCGGAGCCTTCGGCGGCAGCCGTGCAATTCAGGGCATCTCCCGGTCGAAGATTGAACATGTTGGAAACGTCCTTGTCGACCAGTCGCGCCAGATTCTGGTTAATCTGCCGAATATGCAATTGAGAATCCAGCAGCATCATTCCCGTCGGTGCGATATCAATAATGGCCTGAAGGCTTTCCCGCTGGGCACGAAGTTCCTGCTCGAACTGTTTCTGGCTGGTGACATCCTGCACATATTCCAGAACATGAGTCAGAGTTCCATTCTCATCCCACATCGGAGACCCATTGATATGAAGATACTGTGTATGACCCTGTGCATCGGTTTTTGTCAATTCAATCATCACGGATTTGCCGGTCTGTTCAACCTGATGGACGGCACAGGGAATCTGTTGGGTATTGCAGCGTTCATGCAGGCTGTGATGATACTCATGGCAGGTTTTGCCTAACGGGTCGTCTTGTTTGGATGCGGCCTTGTTGGACATAACGATTTCAAAACTTTTTGCGTTGATGACATAAAAAGGCTGCGTTAATGCATCGATACTGTGCTGGAGAAACCGATTGGAACCGAGTGTTTTTTTGAGCAATTCGAAAAAGACCAGGACTACCCCGGCAACCAGGAACACCAGGCCGATGGCCAGCACCATGCTCTCTTCCAGCCAATTCCAGTAGAGTGCATGACGAAACGCACCGGTTTCTATCTTTTCGAGCTGTCCGGCCTGAAGCTGCTGCTGCCAGTCAGCGACCTGTTTGGCGAACGCCTGGTTTCGATTCCAACTGCTGTACATTCCCAATCCGCAGAAAATCGATACAAATAAAACCAAAGCTATGATAAAGACAACAACAGTCTTACGGTTTTCAAACCTGGAATCGCACATCTTCATAATCGATCCTTGTTGTAGTGAATAAACGATACACCTGCATTCATACTTCGCAATATAGAATCCGGACATACCCAGACACCATTGTTTCGGCTCTTTTGAGGGGACAATTAATATATGCGGGCGTGTTTTTGCTGTAACATCGTTATTTTTACGGACTTTATGCGATAGTTGGCGTGAGGGCGGCAAGAATTTTCAAAAAGCGTCCGATAACCCTGTCGAAGTGTGATGCGTTGGATGCCGGTAAGAAGGAATTATCGTCGTTTTTTGCCGTGTTTTTTCAGGTACTTTTCGGGGCGGAAACGTTGTCCCCGCGATTCTTCGATCAGGGGCTCGGAGGGGGAGACAAACAATTGTCGTGCGGCAACGTTGACAGTGACGATGCGGACGCGAATGGGCTGGCCCAGATGGATGCTTTTTCCGGAGTGACGGCCGATGACCGCCTGGGCTTTTTCGTTGTAGCGCCATTCGTCCAGCCCGAGGTCGCCGGGTTCGATCAGGCCTTCGATACCGAACTTGACGCACTGGACAAAGACGCCGAAATTGGTCAGGCCCGAGACCACGCAATCCATCTCGTCACCAATTTTCTTGCTGAGCATCTGCAGAATCAAAACCGTTTTCAGTTCATGTTCGGCATCGGCGGCCTGCACTTCGGAGTAAGAAATATGGCGTCCGATTTCCAGCAGCTCCGCTTCGGTCAGGACATCTTCCAGGCCGATTTTGGCCAGTTGTCCTTTGGCATACAGATCAATCAGGCGGTGAATCATCAGGTCGGCATATCGACGGATGGGGCTGGTGAAATGACAATAGTGCCGGTCGGCCAGCGCGAAATGTCCGATGTTCAGCGGCGAATACTCCGCTTTCTGCATACTGCGCAGGATGTACATGTTGACTGCGTACGACAGCGGCGTATCTTTGACCGAGGCCAGGAGGTCCTGAATCGCGGCTCGGTCCAGGTGCCGCGGAACACGAATGCCGCACAGTTTGACGAATCGGCTGATATTTTTGGTGCTGATCGCATCGGGGTCAGGATGGATACGCCGCATGAACGGGATTCCGAACCGGTCCAGCGCCGAGGCGACCGCGACGTTGGCTTCCACCATGAACATTTCGATAATGGTGTGCGGGTAGCTGTTGTCGGCGGGATGAGCATCGACGACGCGGCCGGCCTTGTCGAGAACCAGTTCCGTTTCCGGCAGGTCCAGGTGAATCATGCCGTTTTTGTCACGGCGGGCTTCGATGGCGCGGGCCAGGATTTCCATGTCCTTGAGCAAGGCGGTGACTTCACCGGGAAATCCCTCGGCTTTGCCTTTGAGTATGTGGTCGGCCTGATCGTAAGTCAATCTGGCCCGTGAACTGATGATGCTGTTGGCAAATTCCGTTCCGAGGATTTTACCCTGCGGGTCGTAGTGGATATAGACGCTTTTGGCAAAGCGTTTCTGGCCGGGCTGGAGGCTGCAAATCCCGTTGCTCAGGACTTCCGGCAGCATGGGAATGACCCGGCCCGGCAGATAAACGCTGTTGCCGCGGAGGCGGGCTTCCTGGTCCAGGGGAGAATTGAGCGGAATAAAGGTGGCGACGTCGGCAATATGCACCCCCAGCACCCAGTTGCCTTCGCTGTCTTTGCGGAGGCTGATGGCGTCGTCGAAGTCCTTGGCGTCCGGCGGGTCGATGGTGATGATGACATCACCGGAGATATCGTCCCGGTCGGCGGCGGTGTCGGGGTTGTAGTCCTGGGCGGCCTGATGGGCCTGCTGTCGGCATTTCTCAGGGAATTCACAGGGCAGGCCGTACTGGGCGATGATGGCATTAATTTCGGTATCGTAATGTCCTGCGCGGCCGAGTACCTGGATAATGGCGCCCTGGGCATACATGTCATTGCGGCGGGGGTAGCTGACGATTTCGACGATGACCTTGTCATTTTCACGGGCCTGGCTGGAATCGGCATCCTGCACGAGGATCGGGGGGTAAAAGCCCTTGCCTTCGGGGGTGACATACCAGCCGCCGCTATTGGCTTTGCGGAGCAGGCCGACAAAACGGTTGTTGCCGCGTTCGATGATTTCGGTGATGATGCCGGAATAGCGGCTTTGCCCGCGGAAATTACGTTTGACCACTTTGGCGGCGACGGTATCGCCGTTTAAAGCGCCGCCGGTTTCGTCGGGGGGAACAAATAAATCCCCGTGGGCGTTGGGTTCGAGGGGAATGATAAATCCGAATCCGCGTTCGTTGGCGCGGAAGGTGCCAATGATTTTGTTGCTCATTGCCGGCAGGCTGACATTGCGCTGGGCGTCGACGACCAACTGGCCCTGCAGCCGCAAGTCATTCAATGCGGTTTGAAACAGGGAAAACTCCGACGGTCCGTAACCCATCGCATCGGCCAGTTTGGCCGGGCTGATCGGTTTATAGTCCCGTCTGCACAGAACTCGCAAAATTTGTCGTTTCAGTAATTCCAAAAAATCCGCTTCTGGTTGAAATTAGTCTGTCAAAACGCACGCTGTACCCGGTATTGCCTGTCGAACAACGGTTGTTATCATTATTGGTGGTACTGCAAATACAAAAGGCGTCCGGCCGAACTAGATATCGACCGGGACGCCTTAACTTGTGCAAAAGATGTCCTATGCGGCAGAGGTGGAACCTGTTCCTTTGGTCTTGAGGCTGTTGAGCCTTTTGGCCATACGGGACTTGATCCGCGACGCCGTATTCTTATGCATGGTGCTGGTAGAGGCAATCTGGTCCAATTGTTTGGCCAGCAGCTTCAATTCCTGCTGGGCCTTGTCAAGATTACCATCATCAATTGCCGTCAGAAAACGTTTGGTAAAGGTTTTCAACATGCTCTTGCGGGCACGGTTGACAACGCGATGCTTGGCGTTTTGACGAACACGTTTTTTGGCTGATAACGAATGAGCCACGTTTTTCTCCTGTTCACTTACCGTTATTCAATCTCTTACACTGAGAGGTTGGGTCTTCTCGACAAACTATGTCGATTATCATCTTCAGAATCAGCTATTATGCGCTGAAGACCGCAGTTTGTCAATACGCTGGCTGACGTCTTTGTAAGAAAAGTCGGTTTGGGCCAGTTTGCGGTATATTTCAAGGGCCATGTCGTTTTTATTGGAAGCCTCGTAAGCCCTTGCCATATTGTATCTTATGTCTTTTCCGATGGGGGTGTCCGGGGTTTGGTATTCTTTTAAAGCCTGCGAAAAAATATCAATTGCATCGTCATTCCAGCCCTTCAGCAGGAAGCAAAGACCCATTTTATCCATCGCTGCCACACGTAAACGCGGTTCGCTACGGGCTTCCTGAAACAGGGGGATGGCCTTATCAAACTGCTGAGTCTTGACCAGACACCGGCCGTATTCATACTTAAATCGCAAATCCGTCGGATAATTATCGACGCATTGCTGGTAATAAGCCTGTTCTTTTTGTTCCAATTGATGATTAAGCTGGGTAAGATGCTCTTTGGGATGTTCGTTGGGCAGGGCAATAGCTCCGTCCTGAACTTTACGAATCAGGGTACGAAGGGCTTTGATTTCCAGTTCCATCAGTTTCTTGCGGAAGATGAAATCTTTGGTTTTTTCGTAGGTTTCCTTGAGCAGATGCTCGGCCTCCACCATGGCGGGCTTGGTTTCCAAATCGACCAGAGCTTCCGCCAGTTGCAGAATATTGGTGGTCGAAGTTGGGGCCTGCTGATATTGGCGACGTGCCTCGACTGCAATCCGGTGTTTAGCATTTTCGCTTTTGATAACATTTTCCTGGGATTGCAGTTGTTCCTGATGTTCTCTATCGTTAATGGACTCCCGGAATGTGGTGGTTTTGCCGTACTTACCCTTTTCCATGGTCATACTGGCTGATAAATCCCGCAATTCATCCTTTAGGGCATCATCTTCGGGCTTTACTGCGATAGCTGCCTGGCAGGCATTTACTGCTTCGGTAAATCGTCCGAGTTTTTTATAACTGTCTTTCAGGAGTATATAGGTCTTAAAAGACGGCTTTGCGCTGGCCCGGTTCGCATCAAAAATCAACTGGGCGATCCATTCTGCGGATCGGGTGCCTCCGCTTTCCAGGGCGGCGGTCAGCATATTTTCAGCGTATGCCAGGTTGTCCGGATCCTTGGCCAGCAGGTATTCTGCGTTAAAGAGCTGGTCCAGCGGGGTTTTGCCGCCAACCCGTTTAATCATATCCATCATCGAGGGCTTTTTGCCGCCTTTTCCCTGACGGACGAGTGCCAGTTTTCGCAGGCGGGCGTGGCCGTCTTCGAGCGCATCCGGAGACTGCTTCAGGCCGTCCATATATAAGTCTATGGCGTAATCGAAGTTATCTGTCGCCGCCACTTCTTCGGCACGGGTGAAGAAGGCCTTTGCCTTTTCAAGACCCGCATCTAATGTGTCATCATAGTGTTCGATGCGTAACCTCTTTCTAATCTGGATGTTAAAGATGATATCTTATCGGCCTCAAAGGGCATTTGTCAACAATAAAAGCTTGTTGAATCGCCCCCAATATGATATAAAGCCGTTTTATTCATTATAGAAAGGAAACCATAAATGTTATCAGCAATCGCAAAAACAGACCCCAAGGTCTATGAGCTGATTATCGGCGAAAAACAGCGGCAGGAAAACTGTATCCGCCTGATTCCGTCGGAAAATTATGTCTCGCAGGCGGTGATGGACGCAACCGGCTCCTGCTTTACCAATAAATATGCCGAAGGCTACCCCGGCAAACGCTATTATGAAGGCCAGCAGTTCACCGACCAGGCGGAAAATCTGGCGATTGACCGGGCCAAACAGGTCTTTGGTGCCGATGGCGCCAATGTGCAGCCGCATTCCGGCTCGTTTGCCAATATGGCGGCCTATTGTGCCCTTGCCGCACCCGGCGAGACGATTATGGGGCTGTCGCTGCCGCATGGCGGGCATCTGACCCACGGCTGGAAGGTCAGCTATACCGGTAAGTTCTTCCATTCCGTCCAGTACGAATTGGACGCAACCACCGGCCGGCTGGATTATAATAAGATTGCCGACCTGGCCAAACAGCACAAGCCGAAAATCATTATTTCCGGTTCCAGTGCCTATCCGCGGGCCATCGATTTTAAGGCGTTCCATGATATTGCCGCTTCGGTCGGGGCGTTTCATGTTTCCGATATCGCCCATATTGCGGGCCTGGTGGCCGGTGGGGTGCATCAGAGTCCGATTCCGTTTGCGGATGTGGTGACGACCACGACGCACAAATCCCTTCGCGGTCCGCGCGGCGGGATGATTCTGTTCAAAGAGCAGCACGCTGCCGCCGTCAACAAAGCGGTCTTCCCCGGTCTGCAGGGCGGCCCGCATATTCATACGATTTCAGCCCTGGCTGTCTGCTTGGGTGAGGCATTGACCCCGGCCTTCAAGGCTTATGCGGCTCAGATTGTTGCCAATGCCAAGAAGCTGGCCGAGAAACTGATGGAATACGGTTTCAATTTAGTCAGTGGCGGGACGGATAACCACCTGATTCTGATTGACTTACGCAATAAAAACCTGTCGGGTAAACCGTTTGCCAAGGCGCTGGACCGGGCGCATCTGGAATGCAATTATAACTCCGTGCCGGGCGATACAGCCCCGCCGTTTAATCCCAGCGGTCTGCGTCTGGGAACGCCTGCGACGACAACCCGCGGGATGAAAGAGCCGCAGATGGAACTGATCGCCGGGTGGATTAAGACGGTGGCCGAGAATATTGACAACGAAACGGCAATCAAGAAAGTCGCCGCCGAAGTCGATGCCCTGTGCAAACAGTTCCCTGTCAAGGAAGCGTTTGTCTAAGCGATTTTTGCATCCTGAAAAATGAAAAAGGCAAGCCGATGGGTTTGCCTTTTTTTATTGTCTGAATCAGGTCGAAATGAGGAGGGCTATTTTTTACGCACAATGCGGGCCAGGCCGCCGAGGGCGGTTTCTTTGTAATCGGATTGCAGGTCCAGACCGGTCTTTTTCATTACTTCGACGACTTCATCAAAACTGATGCGGTGTCGTCCATCCGTGGCAAGGGCATACGAGGCACACTCCACCGCCCGCATGGCCGCGACGGCGTTGCGTTCGATGCAGGGAATCTGAACCAGGCCGTTGATGGGGTCGCAGGTCAGGCCGAGCATGTGTTCCAAGGCCATTTCCGCAGCGTATTCAATTTGTTCGGGCGTGCCGTCGAGCAACTGCGCCGCTGCCGCAGCGGCCATCGCACAGGCGGTACCGACTTCGCCCTGACAGCCGATTTCGGCTCCGCTGATGGAGGCACGTTTGGCCACCGATGAGCCGAACAGGCCTGCGGTTGCCATCGCCTGCAGGATGATGCGCGTCGGGAGACGATAGTGCTTTTCAAAATAATACAGCACCGCCGGCACGATACCGCATGAACCGCAGGTCGGGGCCGTCACGACGGTATGGCCCGCGGCATTTTCTTCCGAGACCGCCAGGGCATACGCGGCCAGCAGATTCAGATCCCGCTGAATGCCCACCCGCTCATTGGCACAGGCCATCATGGCCGGAGCCCGCCGGGCCAGATTCAATCCGCCCGGCAAAATCGGCTCTTCCGGCATCAATCCCCGGCCTATCGCCTCGCACATTGTTTTCCAGATAGCTCGCAGATAGTCCCACAATTCAGCTCCTTCGTGCTGTTCGGCGAATTGCCAGATGGGATGATGCTCCCCCCGGCACCAGGCCAGCACGTCCTCGATGCCGGATACTGGATAATCCGGATATGTCACATCCAGCGGCTTGCCGTTCTGGTCGGCCAGGTCGCCGCCGCCGATGCTGTAGAAAAGCTGTTCGGCCAGCACCTGCCCGTTTTGGTCCAGGGCCTTGAGCCGCAGACCGCAGGGGTGATGGGGCAAAAAGACGTCCGGCCGCCAGATAAGCTCGAAAGTCCATCCCCCAAAGACGGCTTCGAGTGCCTTATCGGTCAGGTGGCCTTTGCCGGTGGCAGCCAGGCTGCCATACAGTTCCGCCTGAATCCGGGATACATTGTGGGGCAGGCTGTCTTTAAATCGCAGGGCGGCATTTTTCGGCCCCATGCTGTGCGAGCTGGAAGGGCCGATGCCGGCCTTATAAAGTTGTCGAATGGATTTCATAATGTCCCTGGCGACCTTGGATTTTCATTTCTATTTCCAATCCATATCAGGTTGGATCGAATACCAAGACTTTACCCGCAGGCCGCGAGGGTGTCAATCGGTTGTTTTCTGTCCTGAAATAATGCGAATTTAATCCGAAGAATATGTCCCAGTGATTCTCCAGCGTCAAAGACAAAAGGACTTTGAGTGGATGGGGATCGGGCTTTTTGTGAAATATTGACTATTTAACTCTGCTTTTATATAATTCGAGGTGATACTTGTCTGAGGACGAGTAGAAACTCATAGCTGGTAAATAAAACAGGGGCAGAGCATGGATAAAGAGCTTTTAATGAAAAAGGTAAGTCTTTCTGATTTAGTAAAAGGGCATAAATATCGTAAAATAAATAATCACTCTTGTCCAAGATAAATCTTTGAAAAGTTAACACTAAACAGTATCTCCGGGATGGTGTATATTATTTTTGCCGAACAACAAACACCAACCCCGGAGAGGGAATTATGATAACCTTTGGCAGTTTATTTACGCAAGTGCTTTCTTTGGTAAATCGCAACACCTTTGGCCGTGCGGTCCGGCAATGGGATGCCGAACACGGGGCCAAGGGATTTCGCTGTTGGGATCAGTTTGTGGCCATGTTATTCTGTCAGCTGGCCGGTGCGGACTCGCTAGCAGGAGAAGAAGTTCATGGTGAAATATTGGCAACAAGAAACTCAAATGCTGCTATATTTAAGGTGATTGATTCACCTTGGATAGAAAAGTTCAATCCTCGTCATTTGGGTGAATGTAGTCATTATCAAATCATGTTTTACGATGAAATATATGATGTGATTTGTAAAGATATCAAAATGGGACGAGGTAGGATTATCGATAAGGATTAAGGTCAAGATGTGCTATGATATCTGAAGAAGAGGAATTCCGAAATAACTGCGACAATGATGATATTTGATATAAACCTGCCATATCATTATAAAGCGTCGCACAAGCTTACGTTTATTCAGAAGAGTTGATATAAAAACCCCAAACACAATTTGAAAACTCACCAGCTGCAAACATAACGATCTTCGTGTCCGTTTTTATTTCATATATCCACATCTTGTGAGTCTGATTTGGGTAGCTTGGATGTGGAACCATTATTGGCTCCTCATCCATCAGATGCCATTCATAATCCCATGGATTGACACCATTAACATTAACAGGCTGACCATCGATTACTATATTAACGAATTTCCATTTTTTCATTACTGACATCCTTCTCCATCTTTCTATAACCAATCAAAATATCTCAACCACCATGTACGGAAATTTCCCACCGGTTTCATCACCCCATCGTAACCAGCATCCAACACTTCTGCCGGGATGTAGTGGAACCCTTTTGCCTCCAACGCAAGCGGAATCTGGTCTATCAATTCTTTGGGCAGCAACTCAGACCAGATCATCGTCGTAAGCCTGCCAAAGTTACTGAAAAGTATGGAAGGCCGACGGATAACACGTTTGTCTTCTTGAATGTAATCCGATAAGATAATTGCTATACTGAAACTGGCATCTTGATTATGCATCATCCCTTCGAACTCGGTCTTTAAACAGAATTGCTTCTGAAGGGCTCTTTCTATGTCTAAAGCATCCTGTTCCAAGGCCGTATAATTAAAGCCAGAAGGAAATTCATAGGCTCCAAATTCATCACAGCTTTCAAGTAACTTTCGGTATTTCTCGTCCATGCGGATTTGTTTTTCTAGATTATTTGAAAAGACTCCTTATTATCCAGCATTTTATTGTCCTGAATATAAGGAGTCAAGGTGATTTAATTGAGGATTTGGGATAGACAGGGAACAACGTATCCCTTTATGCGGTGATTCTGAACAAGGACTTTCACTGGACAGGCGTACCTGGGGCGTTATAATACGATCACTTCGACAGGCCAGTAGTATCGGCTTGTTATGGTAGAGGTATATCTTGTAATCTGGAAATGAATTCAGGGCAGACGCTGGGGCTGACAGAAGGTTCATAATCTCGAACAATCTCCGGCCTGTATCGAACGGTTATTATGGAAAATGGAAAAATAAAAGTTGCCGCAATGGGTTTGACCGAATCCATTCAGCAAATGCTGGAACTGGCGTTGGCGCTGGACGAGTATCGTATTGTTGCGGTGGCCGACCAGGATGTCCAGCTTGGCCAGTCCTTTTCCCGCCGTTATGAATGCCCGGCCTATGTGGATTTTCGACGGATGATTATGCAGAATCCCGCGGATGTGCTTTTTGTCGGGGCGCCGCTGCATCTGTGTGCCGACCATATCCGCCAGGCGATTCAGAATAAATGTCATATCATCAAGACTCCCCCGGCCGGGCTGACATTTGAACAGTGTGCTTTATATATTCAACTGGCCCGCAAGGAAAATGTCCATTTTGTAGTCGCGTTGCCGGGGCGATTTGAGCCGGCCGTATTGCGGCTTCGTGAAGAGCTGTCGCACTCGGAACCGGATTACTGGCACCTGATTACCGCCATTTGTCATGTGCCGCAGGGCGAAATTCCCCCGCATAAACGCTGGCTGCTGGACCCGCAGATGGCCGGCGGCGGGGTATTGATGCAGAATACCTACGATTTACTGGATGAGATAGTCCTGTGTTTCGGCCTGCCGCAGCAGGTTTATGCCCAGCTTATCAGCCAGGCCCCCGACCGGCAGCAGCGGCTTAGTATTACCGAAGATAATGCGATGGCGATTATGCGGTTCACCGATACGCTGGTCGCCCAGATTGTTGCCAGCCGCACCCTGGGTCCGGCCCGACGCCACCTGCGGATTCACGGAAAAGGGAAATTTATCACGCTGACCCGTGATGAATTTTCCATTACGGACAACGAAGGCAAACTGATTGACAATGTACGGTTTTCATCGGAACAATTCCATGGAATGCAGGATTTGCTGACTAATTTCGCCAAATCGCTGTTGTCACCCCAGCAGCATCCCCTCTATCCTCCGCCGGGGACGGACCTTTATACGATGGCGGTGATTGAGTCGTTGTACCTGTCCGCCCGGACGGCGATGCCCGAAACCCCCTCCCGGCTTCTGGATCTGGCCAAGGCCGGTGCGGCGGTGTGGTAATCCAAAAACGGGCCTTTTCAGATATTTTTCCCTCCCGTTGCATATTTCCTGATTTTCAGGTATAATCACCCTTTCTATAGATGATAAAGAAAGCAGATAAGCCTTTATGAGTACAGAACATATACGTAATTTTTCGATTGTGGCCCATATTGACCACGGCAAAAGTACGCTGGCCGACCGGCTGTTGGAAAAGACCGGGGCGATTGACCCGCGTAACCGCAAGGAGCAGATGCTCGATGATATGGACCTCGAGCGGGAACGCGGCATTACCATTAAGGCCTCGGCTGTGACGATGAATTACACCCACAACGGCAAGACGTATATGCTCAATCTCATCGATACGCCCGGCCATGTGGACTTCCATTATGAAGTGTCGCGTGCCCTGACGGCCTGTGAAGGGGCCTTGCTGGTGGTGGATGCCAGTCAGGGTGTCGAAGCGCAAACCGTTGCCAATGCTTATCTTGCAGTTGAAAGCGGCTGTGAGATTCTGGGTGTGATAAATAAAATTGACCTGCCTGCCGCCCAGCCGGAAGTTGCGGCTGAGGAAATGGAGCATATTCTGGGTCTGGATGGTTCGGAATGTATCCCCATCAGTGCCAAGACCGGCCAGAATGTAGAAACCCTGCTGGAAGCAATTGTGACTAAATTGCCTCCGCCGCCGGATAAAACGGAGGAGCCGACCGCCGCCCTGATTTTTGACAGCCTTGCCGACGATTACCGGGGAGTGATTTGCTATGTCCGGGTTGTGGCGGGGGTGTTGAGCCTCAAGCAGAAGATTAAATTTATGGGTACCGGCCGGACTTATACAATTACCGAACTGGGTAAATTTTGTCCGCAAATGATGTCTGTATCCCAGCTTGCCAGCGGGGAGGTGGGGTATGTTATCGCCAACATCCGCGAACTGACCGATGTTCGGGTTGGCGATACCATCACCGACTTTGGCAATCCTGCTGAAAAACCGCTGCCCGGCTATGAACCCCCGATGCAGATGGTATTTTCTGATTTTTATCCCGGCGCGATGACCGATTATCCCAAACTCCGAACGGCGTTTGAAAAATTAGCCATCAACGACGCCAGTTTTACCTTCGCCCCGCAAAATTCACAGGCACTGGGGTTTGGTTTTCGCTGTGGATTCCTCGGCCTGCTGCACATGGAAATCGTGCAGGAACGGCTTGAGCGCGAAAATGATATCGACGTGGTTCAAACGGCGCCAACGGTCAGTTATGAAATTCTGATGTCCGACGGGACGATCAAGCGCATCGATTCACCCAGCGAGCTTCCCGACCGCTCGATTATTGCCGAAATCCGCGAACCCTTTGTGAAGCTGGAAATTATTACTTCCAGCGATTCGCTCGGCGGTCTTATGAAGCTGGCCGACGAACGTCGGTGCAAGCTGAACAAGACTGAATATCTTGGCCCGACCCGTGTGATGCTGGAATATAAGGCCCCGCTGGCCGAGATTGTCTATGATTTCTATGACCTGCTCAAGGGCATCAGCCATGGTTATGCGACGATGGATTATGAATTCATCGGGTTTGAGACTGGTGAACTGGTCAAGATTGATATTCTGGTCAACAAGATTGCCGTCGAGGCTCTGAGCCTGATTGTCCATCGCAGTAACGCTGAATATCGCGGCCGCAAGATGATTATTAAACTCCGCAGAGCTATCCCCAAGCATCAGTTTGAAATCCCGCTGCAGGTGGCTATTGGCGGAAAGATTATCGCCCGCGAGACGATCAAGTCGTATCGTAAGGACGTGCTGGCCAAGCTGTACGGCGGCGACGTGACCCGCAAGATGAAACTGCTCAAGAAGCAGAAGGAAGGCAAGAAGCGGATGAAGTCCATCGGGCAGGTCAACATCCCGCAGGAGGCCTTTATGTCGATTCTGGACACCAGCGAAGATTAACACGGCGGGAATCCGTTATTGCGAGGCGATGTATACCCAACGGGTATGATTATTCCGCGGCGGCCACGGGCCGCTTTTATGCCGCGCGTATTCACAGGGTTAAGTTGCCCTACATAGCCGCGTGATAATCTGCTGCTGGAAGCTGGCGGCTGAAAGCT
>JBDKVE010000041.1:0-2613 GCA_039679345.1 Anaerohalosphaeraceae bacterium | reverse complement strand
AATGGATGTTCATGGCAGGCTGGCTTCCGGTTCGGGGGCAGAGCCGACATCGACTAATTTCACACTCGGCGAAGACTGGGCTAAAAGCAATATCTGGCTGGAACGGGCCTATATGGACTGGCATCCGAAGTCTGTTGAGGGACTGCATGTTCTGGTCGGGAAAATGGGAATGCCATTCTATTTGGTTAACGACCTGATTTGGGATAGCGATGTCAATCCGGAAGGTGGAGCGATTCAATATGCCTGGAAGCCCGCTGACAATCTGGATGCATTTGTCAATGGCGGCGGATTCTGGGTGGAAGAGAGCGCCAGCGATGCGGAAATTTCGATGTGGGCCATTCAGGGCGGCATGAAATACCACTTGAATAAGGAGAAGCAGGAATACCTGACAGCCGGTGCCACATACTATGATTATGCTAATATTGAGGGGGCTGAAATAACGTCCTATGATGGCAAGAGTGCTCGTGGCGGTAATACAGCGACCAAGGTGGGGACCGATTATTTCTATGATTATGACTATAATCTGGTGGAATTATTCGCCGAATACGGCCATACGATGTTTGGCCTGCCTTCGGGACTGCATACCCAGTACGTCAACAATACGGCATCGGGTGTTTCCGCCGACACGGCCTGGCTGATTGGCTACCGGCTGAACAAGGCCAAGAAGGCCGGCACGTGGCAGTTTACTTATGATTACCGTGAAGCCCAGCGGGATTCGGTTCTGGGTGCGTTTGCCGAGACCGACTTCATCAACGGCGGCGTCGGCGGTCGGGGGCATCGATTTGGCTGGAAGTATCAGTTTACCGACAATATCCAGGGCGGACTGTATTATTTCTTTGCAGACCGTGCCCGCTCTGTGTCAAGCTATGGGGCCTCCAACAAGGCGGATGATGAGTACCAGCGTATTCGTGCGGAAATGGTTATCACGTTCTAAGCCCTGCTATTTTACCTGAATTTACAAAGCCCGGCCATTTGGTCGGGCTTTTTTGTTGAATCAAGAGGAAGTTTTTATTCCGCAGTCATATTTTTCTTCATATTTCTGATTTCGTGTAACCTTCGCTCCGATTCCGGGTATTACCTTAAAGGTTTCCTGAATATTCATTTGATGGAGATACTCTTTCCTGGTTGAAAGAAATTGTCGAACAACCTTAAGGTTATCTTTCGATGCGGCAGAGGAAAATTCTGAACCGAATGTTTTTCTTGCTTTTTTTGATTATCTATGTAAATTGTCGGAAATGGGCAACATAACTCCAACCCTAAGATGATGTTTTGAAAGGGAGCGCACGTGCATAAAGGTGTGATTAAGACACTGTTTATCATCGCGATGGTTATTGTGTTTATTTTTGTTTTGGGTGCTATGCTGGTGAAAAAGACTCAGCAGCCTCCGCAGCCAACAGCGGTCCGGCTGGAAGAACTGAAGGCCGGAGATTTACAGGAATTTATCAGCGCCCCCGGCGAAATCGAACCCAAAACCAAGGTGGAAATCAGCGCCAAAGTCTCGGCCCGGGTGGTCGAATTGCCGTTTAAGGAAGGCCAGCAGGTCAAGGCAGGTGATTTGGTCATTCGTCTGGATGCCAAGGAATTGGAAAGCCGGCTCAAGAGTGCACAGGCTAATTATCTGGCCCAGCAGGCGCAGCTTGAGGTGTCCAAGACACAGATTGCCTCCCGCAGGGCTCAACTCAAAGGTACCCAGGCCACCCTGGAACAGGCAAAAAAAGACTATGAACGTCAAAAACAGCTGCTGACAACCGGCGATATCAGTCAGAGTGTGTACGATCTGGCCCGACAGAAATTTGATGAGCTGGAATCGCAACTGCAATCTGCAACGTTTCAGATTGAGGCCGAAGAACAGGGGCTGGTTGTTGCCCAGCATAACCTCGATGCTCAAAAGGCCCAGATTGAGGAGGCCCAGGATGCCCTCGAATATACCACGATTCGCTCTCCCATCGACGGGGTGATTACCCGGATTAACGCCGAAGTGGGCGAAATGGTGATGACCGGGACGATGAATAATCCGGGGACGGTGATTATGATTATCGCGGATTTATCAAAGATGCTGCTGGTGGCCCAAGTGGATGAGGCGGATGTCGGCAATCTGGCCCTCGGGCAGGAAGCGAGTATCCGTGTCAAGGCTTTCTGGGACCAGATATATCGCGGGAAAGTCGATCATATCGCGTTGACCAATGATAATTCGCAGTCAACCGGAACCAAATATTATCGCACGGAGATTCTGATCGAAGGCGATGTCAGCAAATTGTATTCGGGGCTGACGGCCGATGTGGATATCTTTACGCAAAAACATACGGATATCATCAAAGTGCCCAGCCAGGCGATTTTGACACGAAAAGGCGATGACTTGCCGACGGACATCCGGAGCAATCCGCTGGTTGATGCCAATAAAACCGATGTGACGGTGGTCTTTCGATACAATGACAAAAAAGCGATTGCCTCGCCGGTGAAGATTGGGCCGGGGGATACCACTCATATCATCATTAAAGAAGGGTTGAAGGTCGGCGATCAGATTATCATCGGGCCGTATAAAGTGCTGGATGCTCTGAAACACGAGCAGACGGTGCGGGATGAAAAAGAGGTTGAGGCGGAAAACAAAGCCAA
>JBDKVE010000040.1:0-13272 GCA_039679345.1 Anaerohalosphaeraceae bacterium | reverse complement strand
TGGCGCCCATGCCACAGATATTCGCTCGACAACAGCACATCCCCGGGCAGCGCAATAACCTGCTCAAGATAGTCGTCCACGGACTGGGTATCGGCATTCGGCATAAAAAATTGCCGTTCTTTGGGTTCGTAACAGCTTGTCGCCAGACAATGATGAGCAAAATTATGAATACCGATTTCGGGATAGGTAATATGATGAGACTGCAAAATATGGCGATTCTGGAAAAAGAACTGCTGAAGAGCAGAGGTCCCTGTCTTTCCCGCGCCAATATGAAGATAAAGTTTCCGATTACGCATGATACTGGTTAACCGCCTTACGCTGTCTGTCCCAAATCCATAGTCACTATTCCTCACCAACCTGCAAAACCGTCATTCATGTCCGAAGGCCCGGCAGGGAATGTATCCTGTCCGATTCTTCGCGATACACATGCCGCTGCCATGAACCCCATTTTTCTTCATATATTTTCCTGTTTTCCTGAAATATCTTCTCCCGCTGGTCACCCAATTGATTGAACGACGCGGACAGATGATGGTGGACAAAGCTGTCTTCCACCACAACAATATGATATCCCGCCAGCCGGACCCGCCTGCAGTAATCATCGTCTTCAAAAAAACCCGTTTTAAACCTTTCATCCAGCTCGCCGACTTCGTCAATGATTCTGCGGGCAATCGCAACACAGAAAAAGGCCACCGTCTCAAGCCGCAAAAGCTGTCCGCGGTGATTCTGAATATATTTAAACGACTCGCTTTCCATTTCCCGCATATCACGATAGGCAATATTGATTCTGGCTTCATTTCCAATGTTATTGGTGACCGGGCCTGCAAGCCCGATGGTCTTATCCCGCATCATCGGCCAGATCAGATTCTGAAGCCAGCCGGGCGAAACATAGGTGTCATTGTTCAGCAGGACAATATATTCTCCCCCGGCCTTTCGGATCCCGACATTATTGCCGGCCGAAAACCCAAGATTTTCCGGGTTGCAGATCAGGGTATAGTTTGGCCGCCCGGAAATATAATCCGAAACATAATCAGCCGTATCATCCTGCGATGCATTGTCCACAATAATCACTTCATAATTGGGATAAAACGTATTTCGTTCGATGCTTTCCAGGCAATGCCGGGTAAACTCCAGGTTATTGTAAGTCAAAATCACAATGCTGACTTGAGGCAGGGATTGCTCAATCGCTTCTGAAAAGGCCCTGGCGCGGGCTTCCCAGTCCTGGGATTTTGCCCAGCTTCGGCGACGTTCTGCAAGCGGTTCATCACCGCATTCTTTTAACGCCGCACCTATTTTATTTACGAATTCGTCGTGGGAATGTCCAATATGAATATATTCTTCCAGCAGACACAATTCCGGCATCGCGGTTGCCACGATGGGTTTTCCCGCACTGAGATATTCATACACCTTCACCGGATTCGTCGCCTTGGTCAGCTCATTGATTTTAAATGGAATCATCGTGATATCGAATTCATGCAGCCGGCCGGCAACCTGCGCATACGGGATCTCCCCGACAAGTTCAATATTGGGGAGTTTCTTCAGCGGGGCCGTGTTGCAGCCGGCGGTCGAGCCAATCAGCACAAACTGATACTGCTTGTAGCGGCGCGCCGCTTTGACAACAAGGTCCACATCAAACCATTCGGAAATCGCCCCGATATATCCCACCACCGGCTGGTTTCGTTTTGCAGGCCGAAGCGGCGGCGGCGTTGCGAACTTGTCATAGTCTGTGCCGTTCCTGACGACCGTTGTCGGCCGCCACCGGCTGACATTCCGGCAAAGATACTCCGAGGTCGTAATCACAACCTCGCTGTCCTGAACAGCCTGCATCTCCTGCGACGACATCTCCGCGGAATCTCCATAAAAGCCCTCATGATGATCCATGCAGTCATACACGACCAGCGTCCCCGGAATCGATTTGACCAGAGGCAGCCAGTAGGGCAAATGAATAATGGAAATTGACGCCCGGGTCCCCATCGCATTCATCAGTGCAAGGATCGACTTGCGATATCCGGAAACAACCGCATCGACCATTCGGTCCCGGTAAATATTTTGTTCCGTCCCGTCGGCATAGAGTTTACACACAAAAACCCGCTCTTGAACCTGCTCTATAATTTCGTATAGGCCGCCGTCTTCATGCAGTTTGGGAACCGTGGTAAAATAAAAAACACGATGCCCCAGTTTCGCCAGATGCGTTGCAAGATGCTGCGGCCTCTGAATCCGGAAATGCCAGTCAATAATCGGAAAAATAAAGATATCGGACTGCTGGGCATGCGACTGCATACTTCCCCGGATAACCGCCGTCCGCTGAGAATAGTTTTCATAGATATCCCGATACCGCACCTGGAGCCGGCAGGGTTCTTCATGATGGCCGCGCAGCGTCAGCAGCATAAATTTCAATCGCCGCAAAGTCAGAAGCTTCAACGTCGTAATCGGATGTTTAACCATCATGCCAAGCAAATAGGCAAACAATGCCAGACGTGTGTTGGCCGGTGTCGGACGAGGATGACCTGTCGTCCCGGCTGCCGTGTCCCCGGAGACTAAACGGCCTTCCGCGTACCCAAATTGACAATAATGATACAACGGATTGATCTGCCGGGCGGCCACATCCGGATACGCCTCCAGATACCCCCGTGTATGAAACACAGCGCTGGGATTCCGGCCTTCACGCCAGCCATATAACACATAATGCCGAACGGGGTCCATGCAGTTGCGGGCAACATCCAGATTATTTCTCAGGTAGTAGTCCCGATCAAACAATCCACTGCGGCAAATCACCCGGCACATCCGGTAAACCTTTATCTTGTCTCGTAGATATAACATGACTTCATTTCATTTTTGAGAGGTTTCATACCTGTTGATGGTCTCTTCAACAGACAATTCCGGCAGCGATACCCCGCTTTCAATTTGTATCACCCGGTCGCATAATTCCCGGATCAACGGCATGGAATGCGATGCGAGAACGACGGTATAATCTCCTTTTATTTTTTCTTTAATCAACGCAACGGCTTTCTTCTGGAATGCATAATCGCCGGTTGCCAGTGCCTCGTCAATCAGCACCACATCGGTTTTAATATAATAGGCAATGGCAAATCCCAGCCGGGCACGCATCCCGGCGGAATAATAACGGATCGGCTCATCGATAAACTCCCCGACCCCGGCCAGCTCGATAATATCCGACATCCGGCTGAATATCTGTTTTTTATCACTGCCCAGCAGCAAACCGTTAAGCACAATATTCTGCCTGCCGGTCAGCCGTGGATCAAAACCGGCTCCGATGGATTGCATCGTCACGGTCACATTCGCCCGCGACATCTGTCCCGCATCGGCGGAAATGATCCCTGCCAGAATCTTTAATAATGTACTCTTGCCGGCACCATTCCTGCCAATAACCCCGATGGTTTCTCCTCGAAAAACACGAAATGAAACATCCCGCAAGGCCCAGAACTTGTTGCTCTTCCACGGAAACAAGTGAGCCTTCCGGTAGAATAAACCAATCGCGTTCAAATCAAAAATCAATTCCTTCATTCTTATCCAGCCTCACCTTATCCGATTTTAGGAAATTGCCGGTTAAAGGAATGAATCAGAAATCCGCCGGCAGCCAGGCATACAAATCCTGCAATCAACCCCGGCCAGAACGAAGCCATATCCGGCCATTGCCGATAAAGCAGAATCGTCCGGAATTGTTCATTGAAAACGGTCAATGGATTCAACAGCATAATCGACCTGACGGGGTCGGGCATCTGGCGGACATCAAAAAAGACGCCTGAAACAAAGACTAACAAATGCATAACCGTACCGAGAATCACCTGAAAATCAGGGAAAAAAGGTGTAATTGCCGCACAAATCATGGACACCCCGGCCGTAAAGAGCAACAGCAACCCAATTAATACCGGCAGCATCACATACGACTCTGACGGCATAAGCCCCGAAAACCATACAGCAAACAGAACCAGAAGCAGAGTAATACAGAACTTGAACACATTCACAACAACAACGGTCAGTGGAAAGATACTTTTGTGAACATAGACAAGCTGCATCAACCCCTTGCCGCTTGTAACACTCGTACTACTGCGTATCACAGTACCCGCAAAGAAACGATAATTCACAACCCCGATAAACAGAAATAGGGCAAAATACTCCGTCTGGCGGTGAAAGATGTATTTAAACGCCACATAATAAACCGCCAAACTCATTAAGGGTTCAATAATCCACCATAAATAACTGATATAGGTCCGGGAACCTTCACTTCGCAATTCCGACATAGACCGATATAAGATAAGATTGATAAAATTTATTGCCTTTATCATGCTTTATGCAAATCCGCATATATTTTCATAAATTCTTCTGTAAGCCATGTTTACTGTCCATAATATTAGTTACAATGTTCCCATGGCCGTTAACCTGAAAATATACGTTGTGGATGGAGAAGTCAAATGAATTATCCCCCTAAATATCTACGCCATATATACACAATCGTTTGCCAAGTCGCACCACCGGATAGCCCCATGCTCTTGATTGAACGATGACACGATGCAATCCAGGTCCTGGAAATCGATTCCTCTGCGAAATGAATTTTAGGATATCCTGCTTGATATTGTCCTTTTTTTGGTTTATGTTCAGGCACGTGTATCACGGCAGTGCCGGAACTGGGAAGCCAGATTACATGTGTTCCCTGAAAGGGAAAAGGCAATAAAGAAATAACCCGACTGAGAATGTTTCATACAATGTACGAAAAACCCATGACATCATTAAAAAATCTGGTCAAAAAATTATCTCAGTGGAATACGCTGGAACCCGTGCTTTCCAAAGAAGAATTCAAGACCCTCGTCCAGTTATCCAAAAAAGTCATCTGGTCCAATCCCTACATCCGAAAACAAATTCAGGAACACAAAATCAACATCATCCCGTCAAATTTCTATTCAAACATCCCATCAATTGAAGACATTGAGACGTCTTTCGAATACAAAGAGGCCGGCACCGAAGTGTTCAATCATCATCTGTTCAATAAGGACAAGATGAGCAGCTTCATCGAGCAGCTTTACGGCTATGCGGATGAATTCAATCCGCCGATGGACGGTGACACAGACAATCCGGCGGATTTCTTCTGGAAAAATCCCGCGTTCTCCTATTCGGATGCCATGATGTACTATTGCATGATTCGCCATTTCAAGCCGGCCCGTATCCTCGAAATCGGCTCCGGCTTTTCAACTTTAGTCGCACAGGCGGCCATCCGGAAAAATCAGACCGGCAAATTAACGTTGATCGAGCCTTACCCCAAGCCCTTCCTGAAAAAAATGGACACGGTGGACAACCTGATTGAGTCCTTTGTGCAGAACATTCGCGTCAATGACATGCTCGGCCTGGTGGAACAATCGGATATCTGGTTTATCGACTCCACCCACACCGTCAAAACCGGAAGCGACTGCCTTTACCTCTATCTGAAAATTATGCCGCAGGTCACCAAGGATATCCCGGTCCATTCGCACGACATTCACCTGCCCTTTGGATATCCCCAAAAACAGATTCTGGAAAAACACATTTACTGGACCGAGCAGTACTTATTATATGCTTATATGCTTGATAATCCCAAAATCGAAATCCTTTACGGCAGCGCCTATGCGTATGTCTTTTTGCGAAACACGCTGGACCGCCTGATGAATCATAAACATGGCAGCGGCGGGGGGTCTATCTGGTATTTATTAAAAGGGTCACAGTCCCATCAAAACGGATGAACTGAAACGCGGGATGAATCGAAAACAATCACTCCAGGAACATCGATATGAACGAGGCTAAACTGAAAGAACAACTGATTGCATTGGGACCCTGGTTCCACCAGATTGAAATCACACCGACACTGCGGACGCGGGATATCGCTCCTTCGCCGGGCCCGCAGCCCAAAGATCATCCGGCTTCACGATGGAACATCCTGAAAAATTATATCCCGGACAATCTGGCCGGAAAACGCGTTCTCGATTTGGGATCTGCCGACGGCTTCTTTTCGATTGAACTGGCCAGACGGGGGGCCCAGGTGGTTGCCATTGATGCTGCACCGAAAATGATTGCACGATTGAATTGGGCGGCCCAGACACTTGGATTGCGTAATATCCTGGCCAAAGTAGGAACGGTAGAAGATTTGAATAGCCGCGAAAGATATGACTTTGTTTTTTTTATTGCCGTCTTATACCACCTGAAGAATCCTTTACTGGGACTGGAAAAAGTTGCATCCGTCACAGATACCCTGTATCTCGAAACCGCCATTCATGATGGCCAGGAACCGTATTTGTATTTCAAACCGCCCCAGCCCGGCGTGCATCAGATCCCCAAATGGTTCCCCACGAAAAGCTGCGTGGTGGACATGCTGAAATTCACAGGCTTCAATCATGTCCAGGCCCTGCCGGATCCGATGGAGAACCGCGCCATGTATCTGGCTGCCCGACAGTAGCACCGACCCGGACTGAGCATTTACTTGACGATTTGTTTTAACTGATTGATCTCAGCAGTCGTCAGGGCGTAGTTGTACATCCGGAGTTCGTCAAGGACGCCGCAGAAGAACCGCAGAGGGCTGGCATCGGTGCCGAATATCAGGGCAGAGGTATTGGACACATCACCGGCAAAGGTCCCCGCCTTGTTCTGAAGTACACCATCCACATACAGCTTCAGTTGGCCGGACGAACGAACTGCCGTGATATGATGGAATTGACCATCATTGAGGGCACTGTTCGAGCAGGCGAAATTCCCGACGCCGCCGGCCATGAAGTACAGCTTGTTGTTGCCGGCGATATACAGTCCGTAAAAGGCGCCGTTGGTTGCCATAAGTCCTTTGCTCAGTACCGCATTCCAGTAACTGGAATTATTGAACTGGTCCAGCTTGATGGCCAGCGAGACTGAAAAATCTCCGGTTCCCATATTCAGGCTGGCATTGTCGGCAACCGACACACTCTGGGTACCGGTGAATTTGAATCCGCCATCCGCACAACTGTCGCTATGCAGCAGCGAGGTCGTAATCGAAGACGTACCTTTGGCCGCAGCGTTTATTTCATTCTGTACCGCGGTGGTATTATTGTTGTCGTCCATTTTCCAGTAACTCACCAGGCCGGAAGAAATCCCCATCGCCTCGGCAGTCAGGCTGCTTATCTCGGAGGTAGCCAGGGCGTAACTGTAAAGCCGGATATCATCGAGAGCGCCGCAGAAATTGCGGGCCAAATTGCCATCACCGCCAAACATCAGAGCTGACGTGTTGGATACATCCCCGGCAAACATTCCGGTTTTAGTCTGAAGCACACCATCCACATACAGCTTCAACTGCCCGGCAGAACGAATGGCCGTGATATAATGATATTGTCCATCTTTCAGAGCATTATTCGAACAGGCAAAATTCCCAACACCGCCGGCCATGAAGTACAGCTTTTTGTTGCCGGCAACATACATTCCATAATAGGCGCCCGTGGCTGCCATTGGCCCCTTGGTCAGTATCGTATTCCAGCAGGCCGCATTATTGAACTGGTCCAGTCGGAAGGCAAATGAAACTGAAAAATCGTTAACCCCCATATTGAGACCGGCCACATTGGCAACGGAAACATTCTGAGTTCCGTCAAACATAAATGCACCGCCGATGCAGCCGTCCGCATGCAGAGAGGAGGTCGCTGCGGATGCAGCGCCGGAAGCCCCATGCGTGCCGAAATCTTCCACCGCGTTCGAACCCCAGTTTTCATCTAATTTCCAGTAACCGGCCAGACCCGATACCTGGGCAAAATCAATCCCGGTGTTATAGCTGAAGGTAAGCGTTTGAGGATTGGATACGGTGGTGAAAGATTGAAGGGTCAATACTAATTCGATATTCTGAAATACAAACGACTGGCCATCATATTCCTTATCAAGTCCGATTCCAAATCCCTTGCCGTTTCCTGCGTACTCCATCAATTCCAGAATCGACGATGAAAGCTGAACCGTCGAAGAATTCGCCAGCTTAAGGGTACAGGGATTGGCATAGACCGTCCACATGCGCGACTGAGCATCATTAATTTGACTGAAACGAAAAACCAGGTTGCCGTTTTCAAACGTCCCGGCCAGAGGCACACCGTATCCTTCAAAATCATTGCCCTGCTCGGTAGAGGTGGTACGCTGAAATCCTTGATTGGTGTTGTCTAACAGATGAATATAATATTGCTTGTTCTGAGGGGTCACATCCGTAATGGTTAACACAGCTTCGGTAATCAGGCTGCCATCCGGGACTGCAATTTCATCATGGCCAATACCCCAGATCGCATATTGATTGGCCTGAATCGTTTCAGCAGAAGCAAAAGCCGAAGCAATAATCGTAAAAACAACTAACATCAATTCCTTTTTCATCTTCATTGTCCCGTACTGCGGAGAACAGATTTACTGTTCTAAAACCACCCCATGATTATGATTATTTACTGTGTTACCAAGTAAACTATAGGAAACACAGCAGTACGGGTCAATTCTGAATAGCACCTGACAGGGCAGTCAAGTCTGATAATATATACACACAGGAAACAAAAGCCAGCATAATTAAGAATATATTAAATTTTCCAGAATTAACTAAACGACTTTAAAATGCGGTTAATCCCCTGCTTTGCGATATGCTGAAATGGTAAATATCGACCGATAAAGTCTTTCATAATACCAGAGTTTGGCAAAATACAGTCCTATCGGAGCCGCTTTGTCAGGTTTACGCTTCGAATCCATCATCCATCCAAGCCCTTTTTCAATAGCCTGATGAATCTCTGCATGAAAAGTCGGAAAATAGCCCAAAGCGGATACCAGGGTTTTGACTACCAGGGCGGTTTCCTCTGCAGTCCCAACAGTACCCGCCCCCCAGGAACCATCTTGCTTCTGTTCCGATAATAACCATTTTATTGATGGTGTTACCATTTTCTGAACCGATGAATCAACGGTTTGATTCCTATTTAATAGGGCGTCCACCACCTGAGCCGTTCCATAAACCGGATTGGCCTGCTCCCGGCCAAAGGGATTGCCAAACCATAACGGCAGCCACGCCCCATCCTTCCGCTGGTGGTCGGCTAAATAATTCACGGCCTTGGCAATCGCACAATTCAATCGTTTCTGGAGTGATAAAGGAAGCAACTCCCGCCACAACGACCACGCCTGAACCGCATGGGCCGTGATATCCGGACAACTCCTGTCGAATGGCAGCTTGCCCCAGCCCCGGCAAAACGTGGGAATCCCGCCGTCACGATTCTGCAAACTCAGGAGCCACTTTATCCCCTGTTGAGCCGCAGCCCCAACCGCAGGCTGCTCCCGATCCAGATAATACAACGCAACCAGCGACCCCGCCGTGTCATCGGCATCCGGCACCGCACCCGGCTGATCCGTCCAGCCCCACCCCCCCGGAGCCGACCCGGTAAACGGGTGAACCTGCCCGAATTGCTGCCCCAGCAGCCAGTCAACAAGTTGATTTCGCTCAGGACCCGAGATGGTTTTTTCTGTCGCATCACCAAAAGCCTTGACCGCCAGAGTCGTCACCCACGTCGCCAGATTCGTATCAATCGGCCAGCTTCCATCCGCCCGAACCGAACGCAACAAAAACTCCGCCCCTTTTTGTGCAATGGGATGCCCCGCATGTCCTATCGCCGCAAGACACATCGTCACAAACGCCGTCAGCGGGGCCGCCTCCAGAAATCCCCCATTGCTGGGCTGGAGCTGCTCCAGAAATCGCAGCGTCTTTTGCCGAACAGCCCCGCGAATCCATCGCAGAACAGGATTGCCGGGCGGAGCAAAATAGAGCTTGGCCTGCCCCATCGCAATCAAGGCCGGCAGCGCATAACTGACCACCGAAAGATTCAGCCACCGGAAAATCCGTCGCGGGAAAATCGCCAGCTCAAACGGCAGAGCAGCAATATAACTCCATCCTTTAGCCCCAAGGCATTCGGCCAGCGCACACATCGTCAGAATCGGCACGGCAAAAGTGCGGTCCTGACCATACGCATGATAGACTGCCTCAACAACCGCCTTCGGATCCAGCGACCCGACTTTGGCCCCGATCCACCGCTCAGCTTTATTGAGTGTCAGTTCGTATCGCCCAATCGCCCGGCAGCCATAAAATGCCGCCCGACACAGCAGCGTCGTACTGAGATTGCTCGGGTCGGCGCCATCGGTATCCCCCCAGCCGCCATCAGGATTTTGTGTCCGTGATAGCCATTCCAACCCTTTTTCAATCGGATTGCAGAACTGCTCCGGATTCACTTTAAACAACGCAAAAACCGCCACCGCCGTCGCCAACGGACTGGACGAAAGCCGCCCTTCCCAGAAACCGGAGGTGTTCCGCTCTGCCAGCAGCAAAGTCACTTGTGCCTGATACACAGATTCCAGTTGCTTTTTCAGGAGTTCATTCACCCAGATTTCCTAAAGCAAGAATTCCATAGAAAGTATATTCGCTATCGACGGATGGATCAAACGCATGGGCCTGAAAGCCGCCGCTGTCGGTCAGACAACTGGTGACAAAGCGAAGTGTCGCCTCACGAATCGGATCCAAATCAACCCCCGCCAGCCGCAGCGAATGCAAGGCCGTCGACGTGCTGAGCAAATCCGCAACCGGCATCACAGGACTGACCGCCATGCCGCCATCGTCGGTCATGCAGGACAGCAGCCACTGAACCGAGGCCGGATTCACCGCACAGCCGGCCTGCCGCAGCATCACCATCGCCGCCGCCGTCGCCGGAACCATCCCCATCGCTGTTTGCGCATCATTGCCAAACGAGCCGTCTTCATTTTGAAATGAATTGACAAAGGTTTCTAACCGGCCAAAGCCCGACGTACAATATAACTCCTGATACGCCCCCATCGCCATAAATGCGCCATAGACCGAACCCCGGGCCGCCGGTTCGGCATGATGAAAAAATCCATCCGCACAGCGAAAACTATCCAGCCGCTCCCTAAGCCTTGTCGTCATCACCTCATCCAACAGATTCAGATTGCCCATCAGCCGAATCAGGCAGCACAGATGAATGAAATCCAGCCGTGAAGTGTCTATGGTCTTTAGATAACCAGCTAAAGCCGACCGGTCACAGCCACCCCCGGCAGTCAGCAGCGGCTCAGTCGCAAAGACCGAATAATATAAATCGCTGGCCGTGCTGCGTCCGCGAAATCCCCCATCCGGATTTTGCAGGCTCCCCAGATAGCCCAGCATCTTGTCCTTCTCCGGCCCGGCCGCTGCCAACCCTCTGCCGAGAGCCTCAATCATGTCTTGGCGAATGGTCCTCACAGCAGGACAGCTCTCCCAGTTCATCAAGAATTTTCGCCAGAACGCGGCGCAAAAAGACCTTCAGATCGCCGCAGGAAATCGCATCCAGGCATTCCCTCGCCTGTCGGCCAAAATCCGCCAGCAGGCCCCGAGCCTCGGCAATCACATTATATTTTTCAAATAAAGCCTTGCACAGGGCTTGTGCATCCATCCCCGTCACCCTGCCATGCCAGACATCCATCAGCTTGTCGCGATCCGGCCCGGCGGCCTTTTCCAGCGCAATGGCCTTGACAATCGAAAGCCGCGCCGCCTGCGTATCACTGCCTGGCTCCGCCGACATCCAGTCGAGAATATCATCCCGAATCTGATAGGCCTGCCCGATATATCGGCTGAACTGCGTGAACGTTTCAAGCAGACCATGATCCGCCCCCGCCGGGATTGCCCCCAGTTTCAGCGCCACCTCAAACGCAGGCGATGTCTTCTGCTCAAAGATTCGCAAGACATCCCACTTCGACAGCGGATGACGATGACGCATCCAATCCAGCTCCGCCCCCTGCCCAAGGCACAAAACCCGGTGACCCTCGGCAGCCGCAGACAGCATCGCCGACCGAACCGCTGCATCCACCTCCAGTTCCGCCAGCAATTGATAGCCCAGCCCAATCAGATAATCGCCGATATTGAGTGCAATCGGCACACCCATCTGGGCATGCAGCGTCTTTTGACCATAGCGAAAATCATCCCCATCCTCGATATCATCGTGAATCAGCGAGGCCTTGTGAAAACATTCCACCGCAACAGCGGTCTTTTGAATCGTCTCCGGCAGGGCATTGGCATCGGTCTGAGTCAACGCCGCCCACACACCCGCCGACAGCGCTGGACGCCAGCGTTTTCCAGCCAGGGCGAGCCACTCCATGGCCGATTTCTCAACCGGCCCGGGAGATTGCCCCATCCATCGAGCCAGCGCATCCGGCTCAAACCAGGCTTGCACCCGCTGACGCAATTGCCGCAGGTCCAGCCGGCCCGCGTCGTCCTCATCGAACGATTCGAGAAAGTCCATCAGCCAGTCGGCATCGAACGCCGTCCGGACACAGCCGTCATACAGCAGCGGAATCGCAATACCGGGAAATGCCGCCGCCTCCATATACGGAAACATCTTTTCCAGCATCGACAGGCAACTGACGCCAACCACCGCCTCAATCCCGCCGGCTTCCAGCAGCCCCATCACCACCGGCGACCCTTCGGCCACCAGTACCGAATATCCCAGCCGCTGAGCAAATTGAGTCAGGGCATCAATTCCGCATCCGCCGCACCCTCGGCACAACAAACCGATTTCGTCAAATTGTCCCTTGCAGACTGTCTCATCCCGCATACATCGCGGCAATAGCAGCAGCCGCTTTTCGTATGGCACCCTCGACAAAGCCCTGCGATACACTTCATTATTCAGAACCACAATGCTAAATTTCAGATACTGTTCATCCAGCCCAACCTGAACAAGGACTTCTGCGGCAATCGATTTCAGCGCATCCAGCGACAGCGGCCCGACCAGCCCCCGCTGTTCTGTTATATCACGGCAAGCCGCCTTGAGCCGGTCGCGCACCGCCTTATCCGCGGGGACATCGGCCCCAATGGGTTTATGCAACGGAATGTGCAGTTGTATTTTATCCATGAGCAGCCGCCAGTTTTTGACCCAGTCGCTTAAATGTCTTACGCCAGGAATAGACCTCGGTTTTGCCGAGCACCTGCATCGCCGCACGTTTGGCCCACGGGACGCCGCCGGCCCGCTGATTATCAAAAAACAGCCGCGGCACCTGGCGGAAATTAATCTCATAACAGCTTCGATACAATTCCAGATGAGCCGCCGTCATTTTATCCAGCGTAAACCGATAGCCCGCCTGAATATGTTCCGGACTGAGCGGCTCGAAAAACACCGGAAAGACCACCGCATTCTGCTTTTCCAGGAAACGGACAAATTTCAGCGTCCGCTGGACATCCGCCGGCGTCTCGCCCGGCAGCCCCAGCACCAGGCTGAACACGCCAAAATATCCATTGCG
>JBDKVE010000039.1:0-2435 GCA_039679345.1 Anaerohalosphaeraceae bacterium | reverse complement strand
GATGGATTCGTGATGCTGATATGGACAATCCGCTCTACGCCGGCCTTTTTGGCGGCCTCAAACAGCCGAGAGGTATTGGTAATCGCTTGTTCAAATGTAAATGTCTTGTGGTTGAAACGTACCCAGTATGTATTATAAAGTGTGGTAACTCCGTCAAGGGACTGGCACAGCTTGTCCGGGTTGTAGAAGTGAAAGGGGAAAGCCTTCACCTTGTCTCCAAATGGATTGGGACGATTTAAAGAATTCGTCAGTATGATGACACGATGTCCCGCCTCCAGTAATTGTTTGGCTATATAATATCCAGAGTATCCGAAGGCCCCGGTGACAGCATGGATTGGATGATTCATAAGTCGCCGCCCGACGTAAACTTTTGAATATATTCTTCCGGCCTGAATTTCCGCTTCAAACCCGCATAATTCATAGCATTTTGCAGAAACAGATTGCTCAATCCGCCCATACTCCTTCCCTGAGATAGCTGTGTATGTAACTATTTTCTTTTTCAATCAGAACTTCATTATAGCGGGAAATTTCAGATTCTGGAAATTGTTTTGATTTCATCAGTTCAATTTTCAGCATCAGGTTTTCATATTCCAGGTATGACATGTATTTTTCTGTAAATTTGATATGGTTGCTGAATCCTATATTTTGACTTTCCCAATCCAGACTTTTTAAGTCAGCGATATCTTTAATACTGAATACAACAGAGCATGTCGTGTCATCCGGGATTTTCAGGCCGCGTCGATAGCGATCCAATGTTTTATTTTTCGATGCAAGAAGAGACGTCAATTCATGATAGCTGTCAAGACTGTCAGTTATGTTTCTCAACGAGTTCTCGACGGCTTGTGATTGAAAATACTCATATAAATGATTATCCATACGATGAACAGGCCATTCTTTGCGGTCTTCAATCAGAATGGAATAAATCTCTCGAGAATATACTGTATAGGGCATTTCTTTACCAGGGCCATTGATGAATAAAAAAGGTTTTTTTGCTGACCGTGTAAGAAGCTGTCCGTAATCATCAACCACCTCTTCACTGTCTTTGATATAATTGATTTGAAAAGCAGCATAATCCGGGCAAAGCAATTTTTGTTCAATTCGCAAACAAGGATCGAGAACTTTTACATAGAAGGCTCTTTTGCCCTGGTTGTCAGTTTGAAAATCCAAATACCCTTTGGTGATCATTTCCTCTTCATTTAAGGGAAAGTGATGCTCGCGGATGGAGAAATATTTTAAGCATTGAACAAGAGCGGCTAATGAAAGTTCAGGATTAGTGTCGGAAAAGCTGTTTTTGGTAAAAGAAGAGACTATTAACAAAATTGACAATCCAAGGCATCCCACCGCCAGAGTTAAACGCTTTTGCTGATTCTTCATAAATGATTCCCTGCAATACCCAGGTATTAATGCTGTTTATTGAATCTCGGTTTACACTCATTTTCGCAACATCACTGATAAGCTGTTGATATTGCCAATATATTTTTGTGGATCGAATTTCCTTTTCAAGCCCGCATAATTCATATAGCGTACTTTCCCGAATACAGCCCGTTCGCCCCAGGGGCGGTCGTGCTTGCCGAAGCACCATGCCACCCCGGCGAAACTGTTTGGGTCGCGTCCATCCAGTTGGTATTTGTTATTTAGATACACTGCCCACTCGAAGGCCTGCCGGGGCGTTCGGGTCCATTCCAGAATCTTCTTACCCCAGTACATCCGCATATAATTATGCATCTTGCCAGTCAGCACCATCTCCATCTGGGCGGCATTCCATGCCGGGTCGTGCGTCTTGCCGCTCTCAAACTGCTCCAGTGTGTACACATACTCTCGTTTATCTTTTGCATGGACGTTCAGCGTATTGATCGCCCAGCTCGGCAAGGCGCCATACTCATCATATCGGCGATTATACCAGACATAGTTGAACGCAAGTTCCCGCCGGACAATCAGTTCCTCCAGAAAAGCATCCTTACCCGGACTGTTGGTGCCGGCAACCGCAAGGGCAATCTCCAGCGGACTGATTTGCCCGAAATGCAGATAGGGGCTGAGATGGGACTGAATATCCAGCGATGGGTCATTCCGCCGTTCGCCGTAGGAATCCAGCTTCTGGGCGATAAACGCCTTCAAGCGATTGGAAGCCTCCACCGGCCCCCCAAAAAACACCTTCGACGCCGGCACAGACCGGTCGATTTTTAATTTTCTTACGATGGACTCGATATCATCCAGTGAGATAGACTCCATCAACTTGTCATTCCCGCGGCGGCGGGAGTCCAGTTTGCTTGATTTGAACCCTGTTAGAAACGTCCCCAATTGCCGATGAATCCGCGGCCTCAACGTCCCGGCCGAAAAATTCTCCTTATCCGAGACAATCTCCACCGGCATGATGACATTGGTGATCACCTCGACCATCTCGCAATCGACTGCTTCGGCAACCTCCTTACGCCACT
>JBDKVE010000038.1:0-9592 GCA_039679345.1 Anaerohalosphaeraceae bacterium | reverse complement strand
AGGGTATTGACGGCCTGGCTGTTGACAAACGAAGGCGTCTGCAACTGGCCGTCCACATACAGCAGAATTTCATCAACGGTGGGCGAGCCATCATCCCGCAGCACCGCGGCGACATGATGCCACTGGTCATCACAGACGGAGACCTGGCCCTTGCAGTAGCCCCCCCAGATTGCCACCGAAAGCTCCCCGGTAAACGCCTGCGTGCGGAACATCCATTTCTGGCCGGTGGCGGCGGTACCCCAGGACAGGATGTTCTGGTCGGCGGTTGACGAGGGCGTGGTCTTGATCCAGGCCGCACAGGTGCGGGCGGCAGACCCGGCAATCCCCGTAAACCCGGACACGGCCAGGCATTCCTCGGTTCCATTGAAGTCCAGGGCGGTTCCCGCCCGCCCGGCCGTCCAGTTGGTCTGATCCATATTGAGCATCCGGGCATGGGCCTGAGCCACCTGCTCATGGACCACCGTGCCCAGCCCCTCGTTGATGGGCCAGTGGGCCGCCAGCCCGCTCCGGGCCAGCCAGGCAATCTCCGCATCATCTAAGGCCCTGTCGTAGAGGCGAACCTCGTCGGTCAGCCCTTTGAAGAAAGCCACCTGCTGGCCGCCGGAGACAAAGGAGCCAATCTGCACATCCTCCGTCAGCGCCGTATGGATGGTCTGCATGGAATTGGGGAAGGCATTGGTCTGAAGCTGTCCATCCACGTAGAGTTTGATGTCCGTGATGCTGGGTATATCTTTGGCCGGCAATACGGCGGCGACATGATGCCAGCGTCCATCATTGACCGGGGTAACGGTCTTGAAATTGCCTGCCCAGACCACCACGGCCAATTCGCCGGTGGGCTGGAGCCGGAACAGCCATTTCTGGCCGGCGGCGGAGTTGCCCCAGGATAGAATCGTCTGTTCGGTCCCGGACGCCGAGGTCTTGATCCAGGCCGCACAGGTGCGGGCCTGGGTGCCGCCGATGCCCTTGAAGCCGGACGCCACGGCGTAATCATTGACGCCGTCCAGCAGCAGGGCGTTGCCTTGCATGCCGGGGGCGGTGCGGTTGATCTGGGAGTTCATCAGGGTTGCATCCTGCCCGGCATAGATATCCCGCAGGGTAGAAGCTTCGGTATCATCCATCGTCCAGTGCGCCATCAGGCCGGCCTGGATATCCTGCTGCCACTGGCCGGCAAACAGGTTCAGGTCCAGCAGGTTGACGATGCTGTCGGTATTGAGATTGGCGGGGCTGCCGGCCTGGGTATCCAGCCAGGATTCGGCAAAGGCGGTCAGGTCGGAGGTTCCCCAGCCGCCGTTGTAGGTTTCGACCACCGGAATCTGAATGACGGCCTGATCGGTGCGTCCCCAGGCGTCGGAGGCCTGAACCAGCACGCTGGTAAGACCCTTGTCCCCGTTGGCGGGAGTGCCGCTCAGGACTCCGGCGGAACTGACTTGCAGCCAGGTTGGGCCGGCCATTTTGGTATAGGTAAACGTGCCGGAGGTGGCCATATTGGAGGTAATCGACTTCTGATAGACCTTGCCTTCGGCGGCCTCGGATTGGGTATAGACTTCCTCAGTAAACATCGGCGCCGCCCTGGTCACATACGGCGTCAAAAAACGACTTTGAATAACGCTGCGGGTCGGACAATCCGGTCCCTGCCAGGCCACGGCAAGATTATCGCCTCCGCCCCCTTCTTTTTGGAGGGCGCGGATGTAATAGCGTTGTCCGCTGGTCAGGCTCCGTGTTGCGGATTTCTGGGTGGAATACTTGGCCCACTGACGTGAATTGGTATAGGTGGTGGAGTAAGCAATACGCGCAATATTAGCCGGGCTGTCTGTGGTGCTCAGCCACAGTTCGCAGCTATCGTCGGCGGCAATCCAGAAGGTGTAAGACCCGCTGGTTTGCGGAGTCAGGTAGCCTTCCAGTCGGGTACCGTAGGTATCCAGCCAGTCCGTTGCAGATTCGAAGGTTGTCACTGTGTCATACATATCCGGGTTGTTGGGATACTTGCTGGCGCTGGTCAGATTGCTGACAGATTCA
Source organism: Anaerohalosphaeraceae bacterium (assembly GCA_039679345.1). Taxonomy (GTDB): domain Bacteria; phylum Planctomycetota; class Phycisphaerae; order Sedimentisphaerales; family Anaerohalosphaeraceae; genus Anaeroglomus. The sequence continues at coordinate 7,576 of JBDKVE010000038.1, read as the reverse complement.
CCAGTGATGCCGGTATAAACCTGTCGTGTTAATGAACCGGAGGTTGTGAAATTCCACACTGAACCGGGGATTGTCATACCGTTTTCTAATATGGAATCCACTCGCCAGTAATAGATGGTATTTGCATTCAGTGTTCCGGGGTTGAACAAGCCGGTTTGTCGGTATCCCTGGAATTCAGGGCTGGCCGGCGTCGCAGCCGTGACTGCGGCAGAGTCTGTTCCCAGATAAATCCCATACATGACCGCCGAGGTGGTCCCCTGCCAGCCCAGCATGGGTTGCGTCGAAGCCAGGAGGTATTGGTCTTTAGGGGAAGGAGCCATAGCCCAACTGCCGTTCATCAATGTCTGAATCTGCTGTTGAGTCAGTGCGGAATTGAAAATCTGGACTTCATCCATGATTCCCTGATACAACTGGTCAGCGTTCCAATTGCTTTTTCCAAGGTACGAATTGATTCGGGCGATTTTCTTGAATAGACCCGTTGTGCCGGATTTAATCAGGGTGCCATTCTTGTAGAGTTTGGTATTGCCGGCAGAATCCAGCGTGGCGGCAAAATGCTGCCATTTATTCAGTTCGATGGCGCCGGCAGCTTGTACGCTTCCGCCATTGGTCGAACCATTATAACATTCAAAAATCAAATCATTGCTGTTGGAATAACGAGCCAGGAGAATATTGTCTGAACCGGAGCCATTGCCGAAATCGATAAAGCGCGCCCAGGTCTTCATGGCGGTTGGGTACACCCACATGCTTACACTGAAGCCCGTGCCGGGTGTGGATGTGCCGTTGGTGATCTGGATGTAATCGTCGGTTCCGTCGAATGAAAGGGCTTTTCCCCAAACTCCGGACACGGCATTTTGTTCGAATGTCATTCCGCCATTTAATGTGCCGTTGCTGGACATGGCGCTGTGGTCGGATGCGGTTGTGCCGGCAAGGTCATCGAGCTTCCAGTATCCGATGGTCCCGAATTGTTCCTGAAATGCCAGGCCGGGCATCGATTGGATTCGCAGGTCATTCAGACTGGTCGTATAAACACTCAATTCATCCATCCGGCCGTAAAATGGCTGGCCGAAAGCAACCGCATTGCTTTTCCCGATGGTCAGCAAGCCGGAAGAGGCGGGGGTGTAGGAGATTTCGGTTGCTTCGGCGACGGCCTGACCATTGATAAAGAGGGTAGCTTTGCCGCCGGTGAAAGTGCAGCCGACATGCCGCCACAATCCGTTGACTGCCACAGGCTGACCGGAGGCCAAGTCTGTCGATGCCCCGAGCGACCCGATGGTAAAGTGCAGTCGGCCTGCGGTATCCAGCCAGACGCGCCATCCGGTTCCGCTGGAATCAGAAGGGAATTTATCCAGTAGTACCATTTCTCCCGGTGTATTGCATCGCAGCCAGAACGCCACTCCCAGTGAAGTTGAGGCGTCAGCCGCGCCTGATACCTGAGCGTAGTCGTCAATGCCGTCAAATGTCAGACAGCGGTCCAGATTAACCATGCCGCCTTTCCATGTATCGGAAGACCATGCAGGGCTGCCGAAGAGGGTCAGTGTTTTACCGGCCCCGCTGCTGTCATTGCCGTTGCCGTTAAATTTCCAATAGCCTGCCGGTGCGCTGGCGCCGACAAGAAAACTCATCTGTCCGGATATGGCACTGATTTGTGTCAGACTTAAATCCGATACGGTGCCATCCCACCATCGGCTGTTGGGAGAGGTGTAATCATCAAATTGATCTTTATACCCGGCGCGGAATGAATCGCTGCTGTCGCCGCCATTGCTGTTTTTTTCCAGATGAAATGCCCCGTCGGCCTGTTCCAGAGACACTTTATAATGTGATGCCGGAGTCATTTCCTGATTATTGTTGCTGCCGTCTTCATCCACATGCCAGATAAGCAATCCTTCAGCAGGAAGGACTTCACTTCGGCCAGTTTTCAGCCGGCTTTCGATCATGAAGAATTCCCTGGAATTATTCGGGTTGGTGTATTTAAAACTGACATTGGTATTGGCGGTATGCTGCCGCAAAGCCCCGGCTGGATCACTGGAGATATCAATCACGGTTTCCCATCCGGTGGTGGAACGTAAATATCCGCACGGAGGAACCGGTTTTTTGTCATTGGGCCGTCCGCACATCACACAGAAATTGCCGACACCACTGGACTCTCCGCCATAATCATACAAATCGGGATAGCCGCAGACCATGTGACCGTTTTCATGGCAAAAGACATAGATCGACGGACTGCTGCCAATATTGCTCATTTGGTAACTGCCGAAGGTGACCCCTTCGTCGCTGGTGTATCCAGACCACGAACTCATATGCGGCCAAAGCCCCTTGCTCCAGCCGCAGGAAGGATCGCCGGCGTAGAAAAAGTTTAAAGCTTTTACCCGTGTTCCGGAAAGAGTAAGAATGCGGAAATCGAAGCCTTTCGCATCAAGGTCACGAACTGCTTCGTTAATCAGTTCGCTGGATTTGCCCCATCCGCTGCAATCCCCTTCATAATAGGATTTAGGATTTTTGGCTCGGTAATAGGCAGTAACATAATTTGTGTATTGCAGCTTTCCATTGGAGACATCATAAAAATAATCATAAACAGAACCGACGTTGCTGTAACCCGTATAACCCGGCTGATTGCAGTATTTTTCAATCTCGGCCTGCGAGATCGTTGCAGGCTGGTCGGAAAAATCAATCAAAATGGTCAATCCAATGACCGAACCCAAAAGCGGGGCCGCTGAAATATCCCCGGCGGCACTGATATCCTGCGAAGCCTGTACTGAAGTATCCCCCGTCAGGGCGGCATATTTCTTCGGATCGATCAGCTTCATATTGTCGAGAGCTTTTTGTCTGGCAGCATCCTTGCGAAGACGTTTCTTTTTCTCGATAAAAGGCTTATTGTTATCCAGTTTGCCTTGTTTTCCTGTGGCTTCCGCAGCTTGTCGGGCGAAAGCCTGAAATACAGGGTGATTTGGGTCTGTTTTTGCTTTATCGTCGTAAACCAAGCCCGTGGCAACAAACTCGCTGTCATCTTCGGTTGTCTGGGCGTACTCAATCCAGCCGGTCTGCGGGTTACGAATTACGGTATAACCGTCAAGGGTTTCGACATACTGATAGTATTCATCGCCGTAAACCTTTACCTGAACAGTGCTTCCGTCTGGCTGGGCAAGGTTGTAGATTTCGCCGCCATGAGGAGCGGACAAAGCTATCGATACAAAAATGACTGCAAAAAATCCACACCATAATACATTACGATTCATTGATTCTCCGGCTGATTTTCTCAAGAGCACAGGCTCTTTCGTGTTCGAACAATTTTAATTTACAACCCCATACACAGTTATAAAAAGTCAAAATACATCACTCATTAATATACTCACTTCAAGTCTATTTTTTAGGCCAAAAATTTAAATTTTCTAAAAAGACAACAAATAATATCGGGATTATTTGTATCCAATATAAATTCAATCCATCATAAGTATTTTGTCATATATACATAATAGTGGACGGCGTACGAATATATCTAGGCTGGATAGCTAAATTGAGTATTGTTCTTTTTTGCACAAATTCGGTTTTTTCCGGACATTGTAAGGCATTTACGGGTTGACACGTCCTTTAGAGTGGGCTATATTTTCCAATCTTTAGATTGCATATAAAGTTATTCTGCGCCCCGACGGTCGGGGTCTATACCAGAAACGCCATTTAAAAATTAAAAAATTTCAGATATAGGAGAAACAGAACATGGCAAAGGCGAAAGCTAAAGCTGCGGCCAAGAAAGCCTCCCCGGCCAAGGCCAAAAAGACAGTGTTCTTCTTCGGCAACGGCAAGGCCGAAGGGATGACTGTCGCCAAAACGGAAAGCGAACGGAAGATGATTCTTGGCGGCAAGGGCGCTGGTTTGGCAGATATGACTGCTGCCGGCCTGCCGGTTCCTCCCGGATTCACGATTTCAGTTCCCAACTGCGAAGAGTATTACAAAGTTGGCAGAAAAATTTCCAATGCGCTGAAGACCGAAGCTCGTGAAAACATGGCCAAAGTCGAAAAGGCTATGGGCAAGAAATTCGGAGATGTCAATGACCCGCTGCTGGTTTCGGTTCGTTCCGGTGCCGCCCGCTCAATGCCGGGTATGATGGAAACGATTTTGAACCTCGGCCTCAATGACCAGTCCTTCGAAGGTCTGGCCAAAAAGACCAGCAACCCCCGTTTTGCCTATGATGCGTATCGCCGGTTTATCCAGATGTACAGCACCACGGCCATGGGATTGTCCAAAGAGCCGATGGAAGAAATGCTGCATCATGCCAAACAGAAGGCTGGCGTCAAGACCGACCCTGAATTAAGCGCAGAAGCCCTCAAAGAGCTGTGTGCCGCATTCAAGAAATTCTATTCGGAAAACATGAAGGGCCAGGCCTTCCCGCAGGATCCGTATGAGCAGCTTTGGGGTGCGATTGGCGCCGTGTTCGGAAGCTGGGAAGCCGACAAGGCCATAACCTATCGCCGCGTGGAAAAGATCAGCGACCTGAAAGGCACCGCGGTCAATGTGCAGACCATGGTGTTCGGCAATATGGGCGATAACAGCGGTACCGGTGTATGCTTTACCCGTGACCCCAACAGCGGTGAAAATGTATTTTACGGTGATTGCCTGATCAATGCTCAGGGTGAAGACGTGGTGGCCGGCATCCGGACCCCGTTGAAGCTCGCCGAGCTTGGCAAACTGTTGCCCAAAGCATATAAACAGCTCTGCCAGGTTCGCCTGCAGCTCGAAAAGCATTACAAGGATATGCAGGACCTGGAATTCACCGTTCAGGAAGAAAAACTCTACATGCTCCAGTGCCGCACCGGCAAACGCACCGCGGCTGCCGTGTTCAAGATTGCTGCCGACATGGTCAAAGAAAAACTGCTGACCAAGGGAGAAGCTGTTGCACGCATCACCCCCGAAGACATCGAACGGTTGTTCTATCCTCAACTGGATGCCAAGGCCGCAAAGACCGCGACCAAGATTGCAAACGGTATTAACGCCGTTCCGGGCGCTGCAGGCGGTAAGGTTGTATTCACCGCCGCAGAAGCCGAAGAAATGGCTGAGGTGGGCGAAAAGCTGATTCTGGTCCGAAAAGAAACCAGCCCCGAAGACGTCGGTGGTATGCACGCCGCGGCCGGTATTCTGACCGCCACCGGCGGCAAGACCAGCCATGCTGCAGTGGTTGCCCGCGGCTGGGGCAAGTGCTGCGTGGTCGGCTGCGAAGCGCTGGATATTAACTATACTACCAAATCCATGAAGATCGGCGACAAGGTCATCAAGCAGGGTGACTTCATCACGATTGACGGCAATACGGGTGATGTGTATATGGGCAAGCTGCCTCTGCAGTTGCCTGAGCAGCCCGCCGCCTATCAGACCATCATGAAATATGCCGATGAAATCAGAAGCCTGAAGGTTCGCACCAATGCCGACACCCCGGCCGATGCAGTCAATGCCATCAAGATGGGCGCCGAAGGTATTGGTCTTTGCAGAACCGAGCACATGTTCTTTGAAACCGAAGAACGCCGGCTCGCCATGCAGGAAATGATCGTAGCCGAATCTGTCGAAGCCCGCAAGGCCGCCCTGGCCAAACTGCTGCCGTTCCAGCAGGGTGACTTCGAAGGTATCTTCACGGCGATGAATAATAAGCCCGTGACCATCCGTCTGATTGATCCGCCGCTGCATGAATTCACCCCCAAGGATGAAGAAGGCTTCAAGAAGCTCAGCAACGTGACCGGTATTTCAATTGAGAAAATCAAACATCGCTGCGAACAGCTTCATGAATCCAACCCGATGCTCGGCCATCGCGGCTGCCGTCTGTGCATCACCTATCCGGAAATCCTGGATATGCAGGTCACCGCGATCATCAAGGCCGCGATCAACTGCACCAAGAAAGGCATCAAGGTCCTGCCGGAAATCATGATCCCGCTGACCATTGATAAGAAAGAACTGGCCATCCAGGTCGCACAGACCAAGGCCCTGGCCGACAGCCTGATCAAAGAAGCAAAATCGAAAGTCAAATACATGGTCGGCACGATGATCGAAATTCCGCGCGCCGCCCTGCTGGCCAACGAAATTGCCGAAGTTGCCGAGTTCTTCTCCTGCGGCACCAACGACCTGACCCAGATGACCCTGGGCCTGTCCCGCGATGACGCCGGCCGCTTCCTGCCGATTTATGTCGCCAATGAAAAAGATGGCGGCAAGGGCATCTTCAAGGCCGATCCGTTCCAGAGCCTGGACCAGAGCGGCGTTGGCATGCTGGTGAAAATGGCCATCGAAAAAGGCCGTTCGACCCGCAAAGACCTGAAGGTCGGTATCTGCGGCGAACATGGCGGCGAAGCAACCAGCGTCAAGTTCTGCCACAAAGTCGGCATGAACTACGTGTCCTGCTCGCCGTTCAGAGTGCCGATTGCACGTCTTGCCGCCGCACAGGCCGTAATTGCCGAAGGCTGCTGCTGCAAAGGCAAGTGCAAAAGCAAAAAGAAATAAGCAATAACAACGTTGCTTGTTCCAAATAGACAAAGGCCTGTCGGCGACCCCGGCAGGCCTTTTTTGTTTTGGCAACATGAGGTGACAAGTTATAATACCGTTAATATCTCTAACGGATGTAAAGAACAACCAGGGTAAAGGAATCCAGGCAGAATCGAAATTGAAACCATATACCCACAACGGAAAAGAAAACGTGTATGTTGAGAAGGAATGAAATGGAAAAACATACAACCAATGATATTGTGATCTATCGTGCTGAGGATGGCAAGACGCAAATTGATGTGAATTTAAAGAATGAGACCGTCTGGATTACTCAGAAACAAATGGCACTCTTATTTGGAACAGAACGAAGTGTGGTTACTAAGCATATCAATAACATATTGAAGATAAGGGAGTTACAAAGCAAATCAGTATGTGCAAAATTTGCACACACTGCCGTCGATGGCAAGCTATATCATACAAACTTTTATAATCTGGATACGATTATTTCTGTCGGATATCGAGTAAATTCAAAGCGAGGGACGCAGTTTAGAATTTGGGCAACCACTCTGGCTGGTCCTGACGAAAAAAACCGGTTAAATGCAAAAAAGGGGAGTGATCAACAAATTTTTAAGAAATATAAAAGGCCTGGCGGGGTTGTCGTCAGGCCTTTTGATTTTGATTCAATAACCAGCTTCTAATTGGACAGCTTGACAATATTGCCGTCGGAATCTGTGAATTTTCCCAGCAGCAGCATGATGATATCTATCAGCGGCCAGATGCCGAAGATGCCGAGGGTGATCAGTGTCAATATCCCTGTGCCGATTTTTCCGACGTAAAACCGATGTATCCCGAGAACCCCCAGGAAAAACGCCAACAGCAAACACACAATCCCATTTCTGCTTGAAACCTGATCTGCCATACCCAATCCTTTCTTGTAGCCGTTATGTAAATCCTTAATTTACCTGGAGTATAAAATATCCAATAGATAGGTGTTTGTCAATCCGGATTATCTTTCCAGATTGCATAAGATGCCTATGCCAGTCCCAACACATGCTGCATCGTGTACAGGCCAGGCTTTTGGGTCAGCACCCATTTGGCCGCTCGCAGGGCTCCGTGGGCGAAT
>JBDKVE010000037.1:0-17158 GCA_039679345.1 Anaerohalosphaeraceae bacterium | reverse complement strand
TCACTTCTCAGGGGCATCGCTATGAATGCCAGCCGACGATGGGAGAAACGTATTATGGAGTATTTAATGGTTCGGTTCTTCCATTGAAAACGGGGGATAATGGGTATGTTGATTATCCGCTGCAGTTCAGGGGAAAAGTGTACGGGACAGCAGAACGCCCGGCAATCACACTGCATTCCAACCTCGGGATTACATTTGATCTGGATCAGATTCGCAAGTCATTGCCTTCTGGAGGGCGTGTTACCCGTTTTTCCGCCAAGTGCGGTGTTGTGCAGGGACCGGAGCAATCTGTAAAAATCGACGATTATTCTGATTTTTTTGTTTTAGTGGATGGCGCTGAACGATTTCGTGCCGTCGATATCAATTACTTGTCTGATTTGCGTGAGGTGGAACTGGAGTTAACGGAGAATGACCGGTTTTTGACATTAATGACAACAGAAGGGCGGGATAAAAGCCTTCATTTGGGATGGGCTTTTTTTGCTGAACCTCAGTTGAATTGTGCTATCACCGGCCAATAATAAGTTTTAACCAAGATACGGAGCATGTTGATGAAAAAACGAGCCTGACAAACTCGTAAAAAAACTCTGGATTGTATCCGAAATCGGATTGACTGATAAAAAATATCAATCTATTTTGTGAAAGGGTGTAGAGATGAAAAGATTAATGGTGATGGTATTTTTAGGTTTAGTGCTGCTGCTGGCAACAGCACCCGCAAGGGCAGACCTGGTTGCCCGTTACACCTTTGATGATGGAACTGCTGTGGATTCTTCGGGCAATGGAAATGACGGGACAATCTTTGGTGGTGTAACAGCAGTGAACGATGGAATGCAAGGCAATGTCTTAAATTTCAATGGTTCAAATGGAAGTTACATTCGGGTAGCGCACAGCCCCTCTCTTGATAATATTACCGGCTCAATAACCATTGCGATGTGGCTGAATACCAATACCACAGTGGTCCGCCAGATCATCGAGAAGGGCGGAACCGGAGGGTCGGCATGGTACACCACGCCATGGGGCATTCGTCTCGAGACGGACCGTCGGCTTCAGCTTCACTGGGGCAATGTTGCAACGCTTTACTCCACGGCGCTTCCGCTTAGTACATGGGCGCATGTTGCGATGACGTATGATTCCAGCCTTGAATCCAACCAGGTGAAATTTTACATCAATGGCGTTCTGGATGCCCAGGCGAACTGGACCACGATGCCAAGTTCGAATACGTATGATTTATTTATCGGCACCGATTTCTACAATAACACTTCCCGATGGGCATATATTGGCATGATAGATGATGTTCAGGTTTTCAATACAGCTCTGAGTGAATCAGAAATCGCTGGCGTAATGACTGGCCAGGGAGTCCGGAATATCAATCCTAAAAGCGGAGCGACGCGTGTGCCCGTTGATCAGGTTCTTTCCTGGGATCCCCCTGTACCGGAATCGCTGGAACCCAATTTTGTCGTTACTGGGTATGATGTCTATTTTGATCCCAATGAGAGCAAAGTGAAAAGCGGCGATCTCTCTGTCAAAGTTGCTTCTGCACAGACAGCAACATCGTATGATCCTTTGGGAATCGGCGATTTGGCTTACCTGAAGATATACTTCTGGCGAGTGGATGTCATCGGCAAGTATGATTACAGCACGGAGCCGAACACTCTGGAAGGCGGTGTCTATTCCTTTACTACCATGTCGCTGGCTCCGGAAATTACCGGCCAGCCGGTTAATCAGGTACGAGGATTGGCCAATGGCAAACTGGATGCAGTGCTTGCCGTAACCGTGCTGAATGCAACGCATTATCAATGGTACAAGAATAATAGTGTAATTTCGGGTGCTACAGAGCCGACACTGACAATCAGCGGTGTTCAGCAAAGCGATGAGGGGCAGTATTATTGCGTGGCGTCCAATGCCGACAGTCCCTCAACCGTTACATCCAATACCGTATGGGTGGAATATTCCCGCCTGACCAGTCAATGGGCGTTTGAAAATAACTATACGGATTCCATTGGCGATTATGACGGTACTGTTGCAGATGTGGATTCGACCCCAGGATTTGATACGGGTAGAATCGGCTCGCAGGCTCTGATGCTGGACGGGATCAATGATTATCTGATTCTGCCCCCAGCGGCTCTGCCGAAAGCCGGCACCGAGATGACATTTGCCTTCTGGGCCAAGAATAATACGCCAACTGTGGGAACGGTCACGCTCTATGCCTATGCCGAAGCGGCTCCAGGCAATCGCTTGGTCAACATTCATACCCCCTGGAGCAACAACAATGCCTACTTGGATGTTACCAATACCGACGCGGGAACAGCCTATGACCGAGTCGGGGTGGGTAATGCCGTAGTGTCCTCCGGTGATCCCTATTGGATTTACTGGGTTTTTACCAAAGACAGTGAAACCGGTGTCATGCGCATTTACCGAAATGGTGTGCAGATTGGCGAGGCAACCGGCCAGACTCGCCGTCAGTATGGTGTTGACCACATCCAGCTTGGTGCTAATCGAGATGCCAACAATGTTATCGGCCAGTTCTTCAACGGATTGATTGACGACCTGCGGATTTATAATTATGCGGTGGATGAGGTGGAAGCGGCCTACCTGTATTATGATGCGGTCGGTGAAAAGGTGTGTATCAATTCAACAGACCCTGTACTCGTGAAATATGATTTCAACCAGAACTGCAAGATTGACCTTGGAGATTTTGCTGAACTGGCCGCCAACTGGCTGACCTGTCAGCAGATTCCAAATTGTATTGAACGTCCCTAAGCAACGATCTGCAACGGGTCAAAGCGATGGATTTAAAATACAATAAAACATTAGCTTGAAAGGGTATGGTAATGAAAAGCATAATCAAAAAAATGTGTGTAATCATGGCTTGCTTATTTCTGGGTGTCGCTGTCCAGGCGGAATTGCAGCTTTTTGAAAGTTGGGAAGGGAAGACAACGGTTGACAATCAGCCGGCAACGGGCGTCCTGGGGGGCTGGGTCGATACGGACAGTGATGGCTCGGGCAACCTCTCGATTACCACGGGTGACGGCATTAATCTGACGACGTTCGTCAATCTTGAGTCAAACTCCGGCGGTGACGAACGCGGAGTCGCGGTCAGCGGCGTCAACAATCCTATTGACGATGGTGAAGTGGGTGTTTTGTTTTTTCGTTTTCGTCTTGTCGAAGCGGCTCGCCGGTGTTACACATGGTTTGGAGTCACGCCTCGAAACATGACATCGTCTTCAAGTGATGCCATAGGCGAAGGCAATGAAAACAATGCCTTCTGGGTTATGTCTGCAGGTTTCCTGTGCTATCGAGATGCCACTTCGGGCGCCATCTCTATTCGTACGATTGCCGCGGACGGCGTGGGAACGGAAATAACGACGTTAAATGCGGGTACGACATGGTATGACTGCTGGTTCGATGTGGACAATGGTGCCGACACCTTCGACCTGTACATTGAGCCATCGAAGAATCCGGGCGGTCTGCCGCCGGATAGGCCGACCAGCGATCCGTTACTGGATGACGCGCCATTCCACTACACTCCCGATCTGGGCGGGTTGTATGGTGTGCTCATGCATACGCCGGATGATGATGGCACTGATCCGCGTCCCTGGAGTGACCGGAGCCTCAGGAGTTACATGGATGACATCTACTGGGACGGAAGTCAGGGTCTGGTGTCCCTCACTGCAAACAAACCCGATCCGGCCAACGATGCTACCAATGTGGCGATCGAAAAGGTGCTTTCCTGGATGGCTCCGGATAGCCCAGCGATTGGTATCATTCAGGGGTATGATGTCTATATTGACCCCAATATGACCAAGATCGCCAACAGGGATCCTTCGACCCTGAAAAGCGCTGCTCAGGCAGGGACCAGTTATGACCCAATATCGAATTTAGCGTTTGACAAGACCTACTACTGGTGTGTTGATACAACTGTTTTATTTACCCCGGAAATCGATCCTAATCAGATTCCGGTTGTTGAGGCCGGTAAAGTCTGGAACTTTAGAACTGAGACGCCTGCTCCCAAGATTATTCAATCTCCAGCCAGTGCCCTGGTTGATTCCGGCCAGCCTGCATCATTTACCGTTCTCGCTGACAGCCCCTCTCCGCCGGAAACCTATCAGTGGTATTCTTCGACCGACCAGGCGAATAATACATCGGCGGATGATATTCAAATCGATGGTGCCACCTCCACCACGTTTACAATTCCTGGGGTGGCGATTGCAGATGAAAAATACTACTATTGTACTGTCTCCAATATCTATAACAGTGTCAACTACAAAGTCAGTTCAGATGCTGCGGCGCTGGGAATCAAACGAAACGTTGCTTACTGGACGCTGGATGGTCTGGTTGGTGGGCAGTACCCTGACAGCAGCGGCGAAGGGCATCATGCTGATCCAAATGGAACTCCAGTCTTTGTTGCCGGTGTCAATCCTGCACTCACAAACAATAGTGTACAGATTGATGCATCCAGTGGATGGGCAAACGCGGGGACATGGAATCCGTCTCAATATTCTGGACAATTAACGATTTCGCTGTGGGTCAAATGGGGAGGCCAGCCAACGGCTCCTGTGTATCAGGGATTGATAGGCAAACGGAATGTGTATGCAAGCAATATGATGTGGCAGTTGGAAATCGGCAATAATGCCGCCAGCATCCTGACGTTCAAGAGTAATATCAATGGAGTTACCTCTCCGATTTTGCCGGTGGGAGAATGGGAGCAGGTGGTGGTTACGTATGATGGAACCACGGCGACGATTTATCGCAATGGAACCTATGCCAACAGCGGTCCGGTAACACTTAATGATGGAGTTGCTGCAAACTTGATGATTGGCGCGGTTGGACATGATCCGACCCCGATCCCACCCGTAACGACTTCAGTAATGAATGGTCTGCTGGATGATATCAAGATTTACAACTATGCATTGGACCCGGTGACGATTGCGTATTCCTTTACCGATATTGACCCTCTCGGCAGGACAGCCTGTGCCAATCCGAATGATCCCGTCCTGGTCAAGTATGATCTGGATGGCAACTGTGAGGTTGGATTGAGTGATCTGGCTGATCTGGCCAATCACTGGCTGACCGGTCAGTTGGTGCCGGATGTGGTTGATCGTCCATAAATAAAATGCCATTTCGAGCAGGAGGGCGCTGCTGTTGGGCGCTCTCCTGTTAATATTGAAATACTCATAAAAGTATCGCGGGCCGTGTGCCGGGATTCTTTATATGAATAGACTTCAGAGGATGATAGTGTGAATATGGTTGTGATACTCTTGGGCACACTGTACAGACGCATTGCATGGATATATCTGTTCATGTTTTTATGGGGGAGCACGATTCATGGAGAAGAGAGTACTCTGGCGTATTTTGGAGCCGACAATCGATTAATCTATGGCTCTTACGCCAACCAGGGAGAAGCCAATGCCGTAAACCGGCTCCCGGATTTTTCCACTTGCGGATATCGAAGCGGGGGCGTGGCTATTCCCGAGATCCCGGTGGTACAGACTCTTGAACCTCAGGAGGGTGATGATACTCAACGGATTCAGGCAGCAATCAATAGCGTGTCCATTTTGCCCCTGAATGCCAATGGCTTTCGCGGGACATTGCTGCTGAAGGCGGGGCGGTATCAGGTATCCAGCACACTTCGTATTACCGCCGAAGGTGTCGTCCTGCGGGGTGAAGGGCAGGATGTGCTGGGGACGATTCTGGAGGCGGTGACACCGTCAGACTATGATGTAATAGTGATTGGAACCGGCAGTGCCAGCTACAGTGCCCAGAACGGAACCACTCGTTTAATTTCCTCCTCATACGTCCCGGCCGGAGCGGTCAGTTTTGAGGTGGAAAATGCTTCAGGATTTGCTGTGGGGGATACCATTATTGTTCAGCGAACTCCTAACCAGGTCTGGATTGATGAATTGGCTATGGATCAATGGGGCTGGACGTCCGAAGGATATGTTGTTGAGTATGAACGTATCATTACAGCAATCCCGGGAAATAAAATCACCGTGGATGTGCCTTTGGTTGATGTCATTCAGGAAAAATATGGCGGAGGGAAAATCTTCAAGCCCAATCCAATCCCGCGAATTCGTCACTGCGGCATCGAGAATCTTCGCATGGAATCCTGTTATGCCGGTGATACCGATGAGAGCCATCCCTGGGACGCTATCCGTATAGTGTATGCTCAGGACAGTTGGGTACGCGGTGTTACTGCACGGTATTTCGCATATTCCTGTGTCAATGTGGGGGCTTATGCTAAGTCTATCACGGTTGAGGATTGTGCCTTTCTTGATCCAAAATCCATTATAACCGGAGGGCGTCGGTATTCATTTAATATCGAGAGCACTGCAACTCGCATCCTTGTCCAGCGTTGTTATTCTCACGAGTCTCGGCATGATTTTGTTCTGGGATCAAAAACACGCGGGCCAAATGCCTTTGTGGATTGTTATGCAGATCGGTCCCATGCCGACAGTGGGCCGCATCACCGCTGGTCCACCGGGACCTTGTTTGACAATGTGTATTCCAGTAATTCCATTGCTGTGGAAAATCGTGAAGACAGCGGTTCCGGACATGGGTGGTCGGGTGCACAGATGGTTTTTTGGAATTGTCAAACCTCCAATCAGAAATGTGATGCACCGAAGGGGGCGATGAACTTCGCCATCGGTTCCTATGCGAACAAGCAGGAGGGATCATGGGCTCCTGAAGAACCATTTGGTTGGTGGGAGCAGCAATGGCAGAATGTCTCTCCACGAAGCCTGTATTTTCAGCAGTTGATTGACCGGTTAGGACAGGTCGCATATCAAAATGTGACTTTGCCCAGGCAGCGGGAAGGGCGAATCTGGAATGAAATACAAAACTGGGCTGGAAAAGATCGTTTTCAACCGGCTCCGATACGGCCTGGTACTCCCAAAGACCGGCCGTTGGAGAAGAGCAAGCCCGTTGTTTTTGAATTGGTATCGAACGAAGGTTCAGTTATTCTTGAATACCAATGGTTTGAAGTGGTGGGAAGTCGTTATACGCGAATTGGTACGAATAGTCCGCTGCTGATTCTTTGCGATCCCCAGCAAAGTGATTATGGCAGGACTTTTTTTTGCCGCGTCATTACCCAAAAAGGACCATATTGGTCGAAAACAGCTCGAATTGAAGCAATTACCGGAACCATGAATATCGCAACCGGAAAACCAACGATAACCAGCAGTATTTACAGCGGCAGTTATGCGCCTGATAAAGCGGTCGATAATACGTATAGTACATTCTGGAATAGTGCAGATGACGATACTAGTCCATGGTTGCGATTGGACTTGCAGAATAATGTATCTGTTGGCAGCATCACTTTTATCAATCGGGCTACGGCAACATCCTCTTTGCTGGCTCGGCTGAGTGATTTGCAAATTGAGGTCATGGATGCCTCACAGATGGTCCTTTTTGCCTCACCTCTGCTCAATCCCGGGAATATTGAAGCCATTGAAACACGGGGAGCGAATGGAGAGTTAACATACCCTTTTCCGGAAGCAGTAACAGGCCGGTATGTTCGGGTCTCGAAAAAGACCGGCACGGGGCAGAGCTATTCGGACGCACAGGCTCATATTGCCGAGATAAAGGTCTTTGAAGCCTTGCCGCTTCCCGCCGCACCGATGTTTTTGTCAGTCGTCGCGGGGAATGGAATCATCTCTCTTGACTGGATGGATAGCACCGAATCCGATTTTTCACATTATGTTGTTTATCGCTCCACAACGCCGGAAACAGGGTATATTCGAGTTGCAGAAGGACTAACAGAAAGTAATTTTATTGATTCAGATAATCTGGATTTACTGACTCGCTATTATTATCAGGTTCGAGCCGAAAATAATGCCGGCCATTTGTCTGGATTTTCCAATGAAGTATCTGCATTTCCACAGATCTCACCGGCCGTTCCTACCAGCCTGAAGGCTGCTTCCGGTGACGGGATTGTCCATCTTGTCTGGGATGAGAACACCCAACCAGACTTTGTCGAATACAGGCTTTATCGCAGTCGATGGGCTGCAGGGGGATACGACCTTATTGCGAGAATGCTGTCAAGTTCTGAATTTCTGGACAGTGGTGTTGATAACGGCAAGACTTATTATTATGCCGTCACAGCGGTTAATGAGGGTGGTTCAGAATCTGCATTTTCAAACCATATAGAGATTATTCCCAATAAGCCAGTGAACACCGCTCTGAATAAACCGACATCATCTAGCAGTATTTATGGCAATTCAGTGCCAGAATATACTGTGGATGGTCAGGTAGTGGATTATCCCTATATCTGGCATTCGGGACGATATGACACAGATCTTAAACCATGGATTCGTATTGATCTTCAAAAAACTTTGCAGGTTCAGAAGATAGTTATTTATAATCGTGCTAATCCGGGAACCTATTCACGAAACCGGGATTTCGATCTGGATATTCTGGATGAAAACGGCATCCTTGTATGGTCGAATTATGATGAATCAACCAGCCAGGGAATCCTGCTTAATCAGGGCAACTGGATGAATAATCCGGCTGTTATTGACTTTATTATCCCTTTTGATATCTCAGGACGATATGTCGTACTGACTAAGCGGAGCAGACTGGTTAGCGATTCGGCGACTGCCAATATTGCTGAAATTGAGATCTTCAGCGGCAAACATATTGCACCAGTGATGGGATTGTCGGCATCTGCAGGTATAACCGGAATTCATCTGAACTGGAATGATCATTCAGACCCTATAGTTACATACCGAATATATCGTAGAGCTGACAGTCAGACGGATTATGTCGTATTGGCAGAATCTAATGTATCCATGGGTTATGTTGACAATGATATTTGTCCCGGGGTGTCTTACTTTTATATTGTTACGGCGATTGATGCCGACGGAAATGAATCAGGATATTGCAATGAACAAGCGGCAGTCTTCAGAGTGAAAGCAGATCTGAATGGAGATGAAAATGTCGATTTGGGGGATTTCAATATCTTGAGCCAACAGTGGTTATCTGAAGGCTCCATTCTTCCCTCAGCAGATATTGCGCCTGAAGGAGGTGATAACGGGGTAAATTTCGGCGACCTATGGATTCTGGTTCAGTACTGGGGACAATGGCATTGATGGATGATTTTTCGAATATTCAAGTATGAATGGAGCAGAAAGAATGGATATCTTTCAAAATCGTTATATTGTATTTGCAGGGATAGCAGCCATTTGGATTGGTTTGGCAAGTGCTGCAACTCTGCATGTTGATTCCCTTTCAAATCTGCAATCAGCCATTGATACTGCCTCTCCCGGTGACCGCATTATTGTGGCAGATGGAATTTATACCACCACAAATCCCATTCGTATAAGGCGGTCCGGTACAGAGGACAAACCGATTATCGTGGAGGCGACGACAGTCGGTGGTGTGATCCTTGGGGGCACCCATGGCTTTACCCTGGATAAGCCTGCTGCCTGTATTCACATTAAGGGCTTCCGATTTACACATGCCGCCGGGGGCAATACCATCAATTCCGGTACTACCTTCTGTCAGTTCACACGCAACATTTTTGAATGTTCTGGAAAGGGTTATTATCTGCTTGTGGCAGGCGATGATGCTCAAATTAACTATAATGAATTTCGTAATAAAGGCACCGTTGGTAATATGATCGATGTACGGGGCGAAGGCAATCAGGTCGCTCAGCGGGTCTGGATTCACCATAACTATTTTCACGATTTCACCAATGCCGGGGCCAATGGGGCCGAAACCATCCGATTTGGATTAAGCGGTCTGAGCATGTCCACAGGTAATGGGTTGATAGAGCATAATCTGTTTGCCCGCTGCAGGGGTGAAAATGAGCTGATTTCCAATAAATCCTGCGGCAATAAGTATCGATATAACACCTTCCTGAATTCGGCTGGTGCGCAGCTCACCCTGCGGCACGGGAATGACTGCTTGGCGTATGGCAATTATTTTCGCAATACCGATGGACTTCGTATCTATGGCGACCGGCATCGAATCTTCTCCAATTATTTTGAATCAAATACCAAAGGAATTGACATGGGCAACGGCGATGGTGAAGTGACTAATGGATCTGCCTTAACCTGCCATGACCGTCCGGATGATTGTGTTGTTGTATTTAATACGTTTATTAATAATAAGGTACACTACCAGATGGGCGGACGGAAGGATGGCCTTGGTGCCCGAAATATCATGGTGGCCAATAATATCATGCAGGGCGGAGATAATATAGCTGCAATCAGCAAGACGGCACCCTACACTGGGACATGGAGCGGTAATATCGAATGGAAAACCGGTGGAGCGGGAGATATGTCCCCTGAAGGATTTAAGTCCGTCGATCCGCTTCTGGCTGCCGATGTCAATGGAATATATCATCTCCAATCAGGCAGTCCCGCCATAGCTTCGGCGATCGGGGCATATCCTTATGTCACTATCGATATGGATGGACAACGGCGGGATGAACATCCTGATGTGGGTGCGGATGAATATTCCAAATCGCCGGCTTCCCCAAAAGTGCTGGCTGTAGAGGAAGTAGGTCCTTTTTGTAAACAATCTGTGATTATTGAATAACATGAAATACGTGTATAAAAACGTCCCAACCCTAACAGGAAAGGCTGATTATGGCAGACAGATTCGGAGTCATCATTTTTGTAATACTGTCTTTGACGACAAATGCATTCTCAATGAACACATCATCAAACGAGGATCTTATTTCCGGGATTGAGCTCACCGAACGGCAAAAACAGCCGGATATGGCTTGGTGGCGAGAGTCCATGAAAAATCGTGACCAGCGTCTTGCGTGGTGGCATCAAGCCCGATTCGGCATGTTTATCCACTGGGGGGTGTATTCTCAGGCCGGAGGCGAATGGAAAGGCCAGCCCGTCAGCGGCTATGCCGAGCACATGATGCGAAAATGCAAGATCCCCCGCGAAGTCTATCTCAAGGAGGTTGTTGCCGACTTTAATCCGATTCAATATGATCCCGCTAAATGGGTTTCAATGGCCAAATCGGCCGGCATGGGCTATATTGTCATCACCTCGAAACATCATGATGGCTTTGCCATGTACGATTCAAAAGTGTCGGATTATGATATTGTGGATGCCACCCCGTATGGAAAAGATATTCTGGCACAATTGCGGGATGAATGTCTCAAGCAGGGTATCAAATTCGGTGTTTATTATTCCCACGCTTTTGACTGGGAACACCCGGATGCCCCAGGCAACGACTGGGACTATCAGAATCCCGGCGGCGACCTGGGTCTGTTTGGCGGGCGGGACTGGTATAAACAGCACCCGGAAATGGTTCCCCGAATTCAAAATTATGTTGATAATAAATCCATTCTCCAGGTAAGGGAACTGATTCGAAATTACCATCCATCGATCATCTGGTTTGATACGCCCAGCAAACTACCGCCATCGGAAGTACTGCGTGTTCTTAAAGCCGCGCGCGAAGAATCACTGGATACGGTCGTTAATAGTCGAATCGGCGGCGATGGGGGCAATTACGGGGATTACCGTTCAACCGCCGACAGGCCAGCCGAATTTGCCCCGGTGAAAGAACCTGACTGGGAAGGAATTCCAACCACCAATGAATCGTATGGCTACAGTAAACATGACCACAGCCATAAACCGGCAGGTCATTTTATTCAGCTTCTGGCCAAGGCGGTCAGCCGCGGCGGAAATCTGATGATGAATATTGGTCCCATGGGCAATGGCCAGTTTGCACCGGAAGATATTGCGATTCTCAACAGCATTGCGGATTGGATGAAATACTATAAGCATACCGTTATCGGAAAGGAGCGTTCTCCATTGCCGGTGCAAAATTGGGGCGCAGTTACCTGCAAAGACAATATCTTATACCTCCATGTCTTTGACTGGCCTGCAGACCGGAAGCTGATTTTAGGCGGTCTTAAAAATCAGGTCAGCTCGGTTTGTTTGCTTGATCGTGATCGGCAGGTTGAACTTGCCACCAAACGATTGAATCAAATGGATGTCGAGGTTTCCCTTCCTGAACAGGCGCCTGATACCGCCGATAGTGTAATTAAAGTGATCGTTCAAGGTAAACCCGCAGTTTCAGAATCAAGACTGCTGTTGACCAATACTTCTGTCAATCGCCTGCATGTTTTTGATAGCGATAAGCACGATAGTATACGTTTCAAGGATGGCAAAAAGAATAATGATTGCACGATAGGCTGGCGGAACCCGGATGCGGTTATTGCCTGGAATGTCCGTGTCCATGAACCGTCGGAATTTGATATCAGACTGTTGAGTGTCGAGTCACAAGCCCTGGAAGCGTATGAGGGTACTTATGAGCTGACAATCGATCAACAAATATTTTCCGGACCCATCAATCGGAAAAATGCTTATACAAAGGTGGGAAAGGTCAGCTTAAAGCCCGGCGAATATGTGGTTGCCATCCGTCCATTGAAGGCCGAAGGAGATGAACTGGTTGCCCTTCGTGGTATCGAGATGATTCCAGTCCGGTAAATAGGACAAAAAAGTGTACTGGCAAGAAAGCAAAGGATAGAGAAGATGGATATAACAAGGGGATTGACCAGCCTGCTCACCGTGATATCTGCGACGATACTTTGGCTGCCCGCACAAGGTATAGCAAAGGAATTCACTGTCGCTTCCCCCACCGGGAATATCGTCGTCGTGCTGACGTTCAATGAAGAGCGAGGGGTACTGACTTACACGGTGCGAAGCCATGGACATGAAATTATTACATCCAGTTCCATCGGCATGAATACGGACAAAGGAGATTTCCGCTCCGGCATGAAATGGGTGGACACTTCTGTTAAAGAGATTGACCAGACATATGTACTTCCGCAAGGCAAGGTATCAACCTATCATAATCATGCAAATGAACAGACAATTCGGTTTAATAAAGATAATCATGAGATGTTAGTACTATTTCGTGCCTATAATGATGGGGTGGCATTTAGTTTTGTATTTCCGGGAAAAGGGAATATTTCGATTCTCGAAGAAAATAGTAATATCTCATTGGCCGGAGAGCAGTTTAGTTATTGGGGTCAGAATCACCCCAATAATTATGGGTATGAATCAGCTTTAGGACCAATTACCGGAGACAGAATGTCCATTCCAGTCCTGGCGCATCTTAAAGACCGTGACCACTTTGTCCTGATGGCTCAGGCCGCAACCGGGGGGCATTACATCCAGCCGCATTTTATGCGGTTGGATTCGACTTTTCGTTTCAGTTTTCCGCTGGATCAGGCCAGATTAGGCCCTGTGCATACTGCACTGCCGTTCCACTCACCATGGCGAATGATTATCATTTCGTCGAAAACTCCAGCAGGGATTGTGGAATCTTATCTTGCGGAAAATCTCAATCCGCCGACTCATCCTGCCTTGCTGAATCCGGATGGAAAACCTAAAGACTGGATAAAGTCCGGCCGGGTCATGTGGGACTTTATCGCTAAAGATGGCGATAAACCGAAAATGTGGATTGATGCGGCTGCTGAAATGGGCTGGGAATACTATATGGCCGATGCAGGATTTGCTGAACGCTGGGGAGGAGAAGAAGCGGTTCGACCGATTACGGAGTATGCAGCTTCTAAAGGAATTGGCGTGTTAGGCTGGGCTCATACACGGGAATTTAATACCCGCCCAAAGGCTGCCGAGACCATGCGTCGTTATGCAGTAATGGGGCTCAAGGGCGCCAAGATAGATTTCTTTGATCATGACACTCTATCCGATCCACCGAATCGGGTTACGGCGGATTATGAAGATACCCAGCAGAGTTTGCAGATGAGGGATTGGATTTTTGACTTGGGCATCCAAAACCAGTTCCTTCTGGAATTGCATGGCAATACGATTTCGACGGGAGAACGGCGAAAATTTCCCAATCTGATGACTCTGGAAGGGGTTAACGGAATGGAAAAGCGAACTCCAACGGTAGTAAACGATCTGACCATCCCCTATGTCCGAAATGTGATGGGGCCGGTCAGTTATACTATCATTCGATTCAGCAAATCCCCCGGCTCTCATGCCTACCAGATGGCTATGTCCATCGTCTATGAGGCCGGCCTGATGATTTATGCCGAGCACGGCAAAACGCTTCTTGACTGGCCCGGCAGCGAGATGATCAAGGACGTTCCCTCCAGTTGGGACCAAACGAGATTTATTGAGGGGCTGCCCTCCGAATATATTATCATAGCTCGGCGCAAAGGGCAAGACTGGTTTATCGCGGGGATGACGTCTGCGCCCCGCACGGTGAATATTACCCTGGATTTTCTGCTCGATGGGAAAGAATACAATGCTCTTGTATTTCGAGACAACACCCATACTACCATGCACAGGGAAACGCGCACAGTAAATCGCGCGACTCTCCTGTCGATCGATCTCCTTCAAAACGGAGGTTTTGCTGTTCGACTGAAGCCAGCCAATCCTTCTGATTGAATCAAAACACAGGACAAATATATACAGGTTGCAGCCAGCCAGTTGGTGATAACCAAGATATTGCCAGCCATAAAGAAGATGCCAATTATCCCAATAACAATAAGGTTTCGGATTCGCAATGTCATGATTGTCCCTTCCAAAATGTATTAGTTTACTATCAGCATAGTAAAATGGGATTTCGCGCAAGAGGAAAATCCATGGGCAAGAAAAAGTATGAATATTTATTGATCTTGTTTTCCAAAAAAATATCTTGCTTCACGGTCGCCCGCTATATGCGGGCGTGGATTGAAACACAGTAATGGGCCCTAGCCCGCTTTCCGGTAATGTCGCCCGCTATACGGTTAAAAATACATATCTTTGCTTGGAATTGTAAAAAGAGATCATTTGAGATAAAGTATAGAATGAATGTGCCTTTAGGAATTTAGGCGAAGTTATAAAAAGTCGGGTACTCATTACAATACCTTTCTCTTGTTGGGTAGCCAAATTATGAGTTGCCCTTAAAGTTGCCCTTAAAACAAGGTTTAAGGCAGTAAAAAACCGTGTTGGTATAGTAAAGAATACGGAGTGCTTAGTCGTTATTTTGACACGAGTTAAACGTTAAATACAGGTTTTTGATAAGGTTGCCAAAAGAGGGTAAATCGAATCCCTCCCTCTCCGGTTTTTCTTTTCCGGCCTAAATCATGTCTGTAATTTCTTATAATTAAGATGATTGTGGATAGTTCCTCATTATCATTAGCCCGTTGCATTGAAATCTGTTTCCAGGACAGGGTGGCGATCGGAAAACCGTTAAGGTAGAACAGGGGATCTGATTTTGTTATCATATCTAAGGCTGCATGACCGACAAAAAGTCATGTTTAAATTTTTTTTTACACAATTGTCCTTTCGTGTCCGTTATTGATATAGAAAAGCTGATGATGACTAACGGCGAACAGTATTACAAAAGGCTTATTGAGCCGATTGAGCAGCAGATGATGTCGGTGATTGCCCGCATCGTATGCAACAGTGATATGGCTATGGATGTACTCCATGATGTCTTTGCATCCGTATGGACAAAACTTGCGATTATTGACAAACAAAAAAATCCGCATGCATATATCCTGCGGATTTGCATCACACACGCCTATGATGCGGTTCGGGATGCCCAAAGCCGCCGCCGTCATGAAGCGAAGGCAATGCTGCAGCGGTCGAATGAATTTTCGGAAAAAGAAAATGACCGTCTCGATGCACAGGTACTGGAATCCATTTATGAGACAATTTTTGAGCTGCCCAGCCATCAGGGCAAAAGTTTCCTGCTGCGGGCGATAGAGGATTTTTCCTTTCCGGAAATTGCCGCGATTTTGGATTGTTCCGAGCCGACGGCGCGATCGCACTACAGCAAAGCAAAAGCCAAGATCTGTGAGCGACTCACAAAACGGGGTTTTCTGTAACCTTAAGGGAGTAAACGAGATGAATGCACTGAATCATGGTGATAATCAAGACAAGCTGGTTCATACGATGCGACAGGATATAAACGACACACCTGATCCCGTACTGCGAGAGAAGATGGAGAAAGCATTGGGGCAATTTAAGCGGGACCTGGATTTTCATCCGTATGTCATATCAAGAGACCAACCGTCGAATTTATTCAGCAGAATTCGGAGACATAAATTCCTTGTCAGTCAGATTGCCGCCGCGGCTGTGTTGATGATGGGTATCCTGACATTTCTCTTTGGGCTTGGCGATACGGCGACGTATGCCCAGGTCAACGAGCGGTTCATGTCGGTCCCGTATTTTCGGGCGACGATATATCTTCAGGAAAGCTTTTCAGATAAACCCATGAAGATCGAACTGTGGATGGATAACGGCAGAAGTCGCGCCCTGACGGATACCCAGGTCATCTTTGGCCGCGACGGGAAGGTTGATGATGCATTTGATATTATCAGGAATGTCTCAGCCGCCCCCGATGATATTGCCGCAAATATTATTCAACGAATCGGTTCAGCTAAAATGTTTTCGCTTGAAACGCTGCTCAGTTGTGTGTCTCTGGATAATGTTCATGATTCGGCATTCAGCGCAACACCGTGTAGCCTGGCAGAAGAGCTGACTGTCTTTGACAAGCAAACCGCTCCCGGCGACGAGGAGTCGATTCGAATCTGGGCTTTGCAGAAAAGCAAACTGCCCGTCCAGGTCCGGATTGCCAACCAGCAGACCCGTATTGATATCCTGCTGGCGTATTCAGAACAGCATTCCGACCTGTTTTTTGACTCCAAAGCCTTTGCGGAAAAGAAAAATCAGTCCGATTATGCTTCGGAAGAATTGGCCTATCTTTTTTATCATACGGCCCCAAACAAGCCCGACAAGTAAGTCAATAACACTATTTTTAATTTATTTCAGGAGGTGCATAATATGCGTATGCATAAGGACAATCTGCGTGCGTTCACACTGATCGAGTTGCTGGTGGTCATTTCGATTCTCGCACTGCTTTTGGCGGTCCTGGTGCCGGCATTGCATAAAGTCCGGGAACATGGCCGGCGAACGGTCTGCCTGAACAATATCCATCAGGGGCTGGCAATCGCTTCGATGTATTCGGCGGATTTCCATGAGTTTCTGCCGCTGGGCAGCGTGATTGACAAAAAAAATCCCCAGTACAACGCATCCTGGGACGTCGGCGACCAGCTTTATCTGTTTAACGCCTATACCCTCGATACCCTGTCCAAATTATATGATGCCAGTGAGCGGCTGGCAACCTGCAGCAGCGCCGAAAAATATCTTAAGGACAGCAAGACGCTGCTGAT
>JBDKVE010000036.1:0-6999 GCA_039679345.1 Anaerohalosphaeraceae bacterium | reverse complement strand
GGGTTCCGGCCGCGCGGGTTGGATGAGGTAATTGCGGATTTTGAGTCGGCCCGGCGGGCGGGGGTGCGGCATCTGGCGTTTTATGATGATGCGCTGCTGTATCGGCTCCTGGAGGTGCTGTATCCGTTTCTGGCGTCTGTGGAGCGGACGGGCGGGGGGATGATGCTGCATACGCCCAATGCGATGCACGCGAGGCTGGTGAATCAAGAGACCGCCCGGCGGCTGGCGGTGGCGGGGATGAAGTCGTTTTATCTGGGCTATGAAAGCGTCAGTGCCGAGTTTCAACGCAAGACCGGGGCGAAGGTGGTTGGCGAGGATTTGGCGGGTGCGGTCGAGGCACTGCGGTCGGCGGGTGTGCCGGCAGGGGCGATTACGGCTTATGAGATTTTGGGGCATCCGCTGGCGGATGTGCAGGGGATTGAGGAGTCGATGCGGTTTGCCAGTTCGCTGGGAATCCGGGTGATGTTGAG
This sequence comes from Anaerohalosphaeraceae bacterium, assembly GCA_039679345.1. Classification (GTDB taxonomy): domain Bacteria; phylum Planctomycetota; class Phycisphaerae; order Sedimentisphaerales; family Anaerohalosphaeraceae; genus Anaeroglomus. The sequence goes on along the minus strand of JBDKVE010000036.1, from coordinate 6,529 downwards.
CGATTTTTCGCCGATTCCAGGGACTCCGGACGGAGAATTATGCCGGGGGGTTGTGGATTTGGACGAACCGTTGTATCATAACAAGTCGGCGTTTCCGATGCTGCTATTGGGGCCGGAGAAGGTCGATTATTATAAGAATCTGTGTGCGGCGCTGAACCGCCGGAATAAAGAATTGAGTCAGGACAGAAAGGATAATTATGAGTAATCCGAAAGTGAAGATACAGACGACGCTGGGGGATATCGCCGTGGAACTGGATGCGGCGGCGGCCCCGGTCAGTGTGAAGAATTTTCTGGAGTATGTGAACGATGGCTATTACAACGGGACGATTTTTCACCGCGTGATTCAGGGCTTTATGATTCAGGGCGGGGGGCTGACGGCCAAGATGCATTCCAAGCCGGGCCATGAGCCGATTGTCAATGAGGCCTCCAATGGACTGAAGAATAAGCGGGGCACGGTTGCGATGGCGCGGACGGCTGATCCGGACAGTGCGACCAGCCAGTTTTTTATCAATCACGGTGATAATGATTTTCTGGATTTCACGGGACCGACGCCGGACCGGATCGGGTATGCGGTATTCGGCAAGGTGACCGAAGGGATGGATGTGGTCGATAAAATTGCGGCGGTCAAGACCGGCTCGAAGGGCTATTATGATGATGTGCCGACGACGACCATTGAGATTATTTCGGTCAAACAGATTAGTCAGGAAACAAAACAGGGCCCGGTGAAGTAGCCGCGGTACCCATGTAAAATAAATTTCAAGAACAGATGATTTGATTTGTGGAGTATGTCAGAATGCTTGACCTTGTACCAATTTCAAAGACAGGATACAATAAACTCAAGGAGGAACTCGCCCATCTCGAGAAAGAAGCGGCGGAAGTCCGGATACGGGTGGGTGAGGCGCGCCAACAGGGCGACCTGAAGGAAAACGGCGAGTATATTTACGGGCGGCAGCAGCTTGGATTTCTTGAGGGGCGGATGGGGCAGATACGGGCCCAGATCAACTGCTCGGAAATTGTGGATTGCACGAAGGTGTCGTGCGACCGGGCGGTGTTCGGCACCGTAGTGACGCTGCTGAATCTCAAAACGCAGCAGAAGATGACCTATCAACTGCTGGGGCCGCACGATGCGGATATTGATAACGGCAGTATTTCGATTCATTCCCCGGTGGGTGATGCGATCCACGGGCTTGCTGTCAATGAGAAAGCGGTCGTGAAGAATCCCGGCGGCGAACATCATTATGAGGTAGTTGCGATTACACCGTCGCCGGTGGAATAATACAGAATACGGGGGCAGTGGGATTTGTTTTGCAGTTCCTATTGCCCCTCTGATTATTTAGGGGATGAATAGATCAAAAATTAAGGATTCGCCTGCGGCGAGACTGAATTTATTGCAGGGCAAGCCTCTGTGCTTGCCGTAATTTATACCCAACAGATTTGATTATTCCGCGAGCAAAAGAAGCACGTGGTTGAAGCTGCTGGTCTTAGCCGCGACGAATCGGAAAATTTCAAGTAGGATCAGTATAACTTCGCCAAAGGCGTATCAGAATTTATTCTTAAAATGGAATGCCTTTGGCATGGAGAATCGACCTCAAGCACAGAGGCTTGAGCCACTTTATGGCGATGGCTATGTGATGGAGCCATATTGGTTTATTGATACCCGATTGTAAATAAATTTCAGAGAAAGGGGTTTGGAGAGGCGGCAAAATAAAAACGGCCTGGGCGAGGCGAACTCGCTTCAGGCCGTACTGTAAGTTGGTAGGGAGGCAAGCGCTTTTACGCAAGAATAGGTTGTGGGCCGCACTCCCTGTTGCCCGTTGTGCCGTTTGTGAACGGTCCTAGGTATCGTTCGGTTAGGCATTAATCGCCATATATTGCACCGGCAACATATAAAGTATAGATTATCGAAATGGGTTTGTCAAAAAAGGGGGCTAAGAATTTTTTGGAATAACTGTAAGTCATTGAATGACAATTGGATGCGGCAAAAGTCGGGATGGAAATATTTGGGGGTGATTTTTTCGGGATTCGGGGGTGTATTACAAGGCATTGAAGCCGGCTTGTCCTGAAAACGGGTTTGACAGACCGAAAGGGGGCCGTTACAATGCGGTCGAAAATTGGACCTTAACTTAAACGAAAGAAAGGATGCTCTATGGCGGGCAATGTAATTGAGCTGACTGATGATACCTTTGATGCGACGATTAACGGGGATATGCCGGTGCTGGTGGATTTCTGGGCGCCGTGGTGCGGGCCGTGCAAGATGCTGACGCCGGTGATTGAACAGATAGCCAATGACTACGCGGGCAAAGCGGTGGTGTGCAAAATGAACACTGACGACCAGCGGCAGGCGGCGATTCAATTCGGCATCAGCGCGATTCCGACGATTATTCTGTTCAAGGACGGCCAGATGGTCAAGAAATGGGTCGGGCTGACGCAGAAGTCGGTACTGACTGCGGCAATCGACGAGTCGCTGTAATTAATCCAGAGATATTAAAATGCCGCGAGGCAGGCACGGTATGTATTAAAGCGATACATATTGTACCTGCCTCGCGGCAAATTTTTTTATTTCAGGAAACACCTGAAAAGCAGGGGTTTAGTTCGGTTTTTTCCGTGCATCGCGTTTTCGGTCTGTTTCTTTGAGCAGACGTTTTCGCATACGAATAGTTTTGGGGGTGATTTCCACCAGTTCATCCTCCTGAATATACTCGAGGGCCTGTTCGAGGCTCAGACGGCGGGGCGCTTTGACTCGGGCATTGTCATCTTTTCCGGCGGCACGCATGTTGGTCAATTGTTTGGCTTTCACGGCGTTGACGGGGATGTCGTTGTCTTTGCAATGTTCGCCGACGACCTGACCTTCATAGACCTGGTCACCCGGTTCGACGAAGAAGGTTCCCCGGTCGAACAGAGCATCGAGAGCATAGGCCGTAACCGTCCCCGGCTCGGTGGCGACCATGACGCCGGCCTGACGCTGGGGGATAGAGCCTCGCAACGGCTCATAGCTTTCGAAGGTATGGTGGAGAATCGCGCGTCCCTGGGTGGCGGTCAGCAGCCTGGCATGGAGGCCGAACAGGCCGCGTGAAGGAATACTGAATTCCATGTGAATGTAGTTATCGGCGCCGGCTTTGGCGTCCACACTGATCAGTTCGCTGCGTCGGTCGCCCAGCAGGCACATGACGGCGCTCTGACAATCGATTGGGCAGTCAACCACCAGCCGCTCGATGGGTTCGTGACGCAGGCCGTCAATGTTTCGGATAATGACCTGGGGTTTGCCGATGGTCAGTTCGTAGCCTTCGCGCCGCATGGTTTCCAGGAGAATCCCGAGATGCAGCAGGCCGCGGCCGGAGACAAGAAACTCGTCTGCAGTCAGCCCCATTTCCACACGCAGGGCCACATTGATTTTGAGTTCTTTATCCAGTCGTTCTTTGACGTGGCGACTGGTCACATATTTGCCATCGCGTCCGACGAACGGACCGTCATTGACACGGAAGACCATATTCATTGTCGGTTCATCGACAGCAATAATCGGCAGGGCGGCGGGTTTGTCGGCACAGGCGATGGTGTTGCCGATATCGATGGGATCCAGGCCCGCGATGGCACAGATGTCGCCCGCTTCGCAACTGATGGCCTGTTTTTTGCCGAGGCCGTCGAATTCATACAACTGGATAATTTTCTGCTGGGTGTGTACCCCGTTATTATCGATGACAGTGACGGTTTCCGCCTGATGGACGGTGCCTGCAAAAATGCGGCCAACGGCGATTCTGCCGACATAGTCGGAATAATCGAGTGTGTTGACCAGCATCTGGAGAGGTGCTTGAGGGTCGGCTTTCGGTGCGGGAATCTGGTCGATAATCGCATCGAAGATCGGCTGCATGTTGTTATTGGGTTTGGCCAGGTCCAGCGTGGCCCATCCGTGTTTGCCGGAGGAGAAGATAACAGGGAAATCAAGGGCGTTATCGTTGGCATTCAGCGAGACAAACAAGTCGAAGACCTCGTTGACGGCATCATTGGGGCGAGCATCCGGGCGGTCGGCCTTGTTGATGACCACAATCGGCTTTAAGCCGTGCGAGAGGGCCTTGGACAAGACGAAACGCGTCTGGGGCATGGGGCCGTCAAAGGCATCGACCAGCAGGAGGACGCCGTCGGCCAGCTTGAGGACGCGTTCGACTTCACCGCCGAAATCGGCGTGGCCGGGGGTATCGATGAGGTTGATTTTGAATTCATCTCCATCGGGGTCGGTATAGTTGATGGCGCAGTTCTTGGACAGGATGGTAATGCCCCGTTCGCGTTCGAGGGGATTGGAGTCCATAATCAGGTTGTGCTGTCCGCCAGCGAGTTTATCGAGTTCGGCATCGCGAAACATGCCGGACTGGTACAAAAGCTGATCTACCAGCGTTGTTTTACCATGGTCAACGTGGGCAATAATGGCCACGTTACGAATGTGTTGCTGTACTGACATAAATTTTCCCGAAATCATATAACTTCTTTAATTACAAAAAATAAAGGCCGAAAAGCATAATCGCTTAACGGCCTAATTGTCAATTGAAATCCAGCGAATTAATTTGTTTAACGCTGGGATTCAGCGTTGTATGTGAAGATTGGGCCAAATTATATCTGAAATTTACTTTAAACGCAAGTGTATTTCAGATGGATTTTTAGCAAGTACAGCCAGAAACAAGACTTACGAATACGGTTTTCCCTTTTTCCTGGAAGACCAGCTTGTTTTCGCGTGCGAGCCAGCCAATTGCCATGGCGGCAGTCTGTGAATTCAGGTCCACTTTCTTTGCCAGGGTAGCTAAACTTACCGGTTCCTGACTTTGGGATAAAAATAGCCACACAGCGCCAGCGGCCTGTCCAATTTTTTCCTGCATAATTCATTCTCCCTAAAAAATGTACAGATTCCATTCACTACTCATTATAATCATTATATCCGGACTAATCGGTTGTGACAAGTTAAGAATTTGCTTAATTTTTGAGGGAGTAAGTCCATCGTTCTTGGGTGCTTTTTACTGGCTTGTCGGGTTATCCCGACGTATGATGGATTTTCAAACAGAACTCCAGCACAGGGAAGGGATGACGTTATGGACAATGAACGGAAAGTCGCGTATTTCTCGATGGAAATCGGAATTGAAGAAGGGATGCCAACGTATAGCGGTGGACTTGGGATTTTGGCAGGGGATACAATTATGTCGGGGGCGGATATGAAGGTGCCGATGGTGGCGGTGACGCTACTGCATCGCAAGGGGTATTTTTTCCAGAAACTCGGGCCGGACGGGTGGCAGACCGAAGAGCCGTCCGAATGGGTGGTGGAGTATTATGCCAAAGAGCAGCCCAGCCGGGTGGAAGTGAAGATTGCGGGGCGGACGGTACATATTCGGGCGTGGAGGTATGAGGTTCATGGTATTTCCGGATACAAAGTCCCCATTTATTTTCTGGACACCGACCTGGTGGAGAATGCCCCGGAGGACCGCGGCTTGACGGATTATCTTTATGGACATGGAGGGGATCAGGGGTACCGGCTGAGCCAGGAAATAGTGCTGGGGATTGGGGGAGTCCGGATGCTGCGGGCTTTGGGTTATACTGAGCTTGAGCGGTTTCACATGAATGAGGGGCACGCCAGTCTTTTGACGCTTGAATTGCTGGACGAACAGCTTCGGGCGGCCAAACGGACGGATTTGACGGAGGAGGATATTGCTGCGGTTCGTGAGAAATGCGTTTTTACGACCCACACGCCGGTGGCGGCGGGGCACGATAAATTCCCGATGGACCTGGTGCGGAGAATTCTGGGGCAACACCAGGCGATGCAAAATAACGATATTTTCTGCTGTGATGACAAGCTGAATATGACGTACCTGGCGCTGAATCTGAGCCATTATGTCAATGGCGTGGCCAAAAAGCACGGTGAGGTATCGCAGCACATGTTTGCTTCGTATGTCATCGATTCGATCACCAATGGGGTTCATGCGGCGCGGTGGGTTTGTCAGCAATTAGCGGATTTGTATGATCGGCATATTCCGGGGTGGCGTGAAGATAATTTCAGCCTGCGGTATGCGGTCAGTATTCCGCAGGAGCAGCTTGCCGAGGCGAAGGGGGTTGCGAAACGGGAATTGATTGAATATGTGAATCGTCTGACGAATATCGGGATGGATGGGGATGTGCTGACGCTGGGATTTGCCCGGCGGGCAACCAGCTATAAGCGTGCGGATTTGATTTTTACGGACCCCAAACAGTTGATTCGGATTTGCCGCGAGGTAGGCAAGCTTCAGATTCTTTACGGGGGCAAGGCGCATCCAAACGATACGGAAGGCAAAGAGTTAATCAAGCGGATTGTTGCGGCGGCGGGCCAACTGAAAAATGACCTGAAGATTGTTTATCTGCCCAATTATGATATGGCATTGGCGAAGCTGCTGGTGGCGGGGGTGGATGTCTGGCTGAATACGCCGCAGCCGCCGATGGAGGCATCCGGGACCAGCGGGATGAAGGCGGCACTGAACGGAGTGCCGTCACTGAGTATTCTGGATGGCTGGTGGATTGAGGG
>JBDKVE010000035.1:0-12628 GCA_039679345.1 Anaerohalosphaeraceae bacterium | reverse complement strand
GTTTTCGTGGCTGGGCAATAATCGCCGGCTGGTCGTCCGCTGGGATCATGATATTACTGTCTATAAAGCGTTCTTTCATATTGCGTGCCTCATCATTACCCTCAGGAGGTTATGAAATGGCTTCTAGGCATTTCTTTTCTGAAGTCTTACAAACAGTGACTGCTAACGATGAAAGGAGAGGTCGTTATTTACTAAATAATCTTTCAGAGCCGAAGGAAACACATCTTGGTCTATCTACCTCAGGATCTAATGGACGTGGTGTTGGCAATGAAAGAGCTTATGACCTGTGGGATGCTTTGAGAAAGAGTGCTGCAGTAAATACGGGATTGGTCAATGACTTGGAAGACACCGCCCTGTTAATATTCGGAATAGACAAAGATGTTGTTTCTGATATTGCCACAAATATTATTAGAGAGCCACTAATTGAATATACCCAAGCAGTCTCACAAGTATATGGTATACCTCTTACACAAAATGTACATTCTGGAGTTTTATGGAATCCACAAACAAATAGCTGGTATCAGAAATTTACTGACCTTCCAATTGTTAATGATACAAAAATTATTCTTGTTCCTAAAGTCATAGTTAGATACCGTCCAACTTATGAGCAAGATAAATACTATAGAGGGTATCTTCTTGAGGAATTAAGACGGGAGGAGTATTTATGTAATTCGCCTTTGATAGAATTGCTTAAAAATGGAAAAACAAGAATTACACAAAAGGCTCTTATGGAGAAATATGGAACAGGAAAATCTGTTCTTGTGGAACAAACGCTAAGACATCCAGATGCTTTAAATCGCTATAGATCGGATAATCGAATGCCGCAACCCCCTCTTTCTCATCTGGATATTTCAAGAGATCCTGAAACGGACGTCCCTGATTGGGGTAGTTTGTTGAGTGAGGTTGTTGAATTGCAACCGGGAAGGCATGCAGCAGATGCCTATGAAAAGGCGGTCGAATCTCTATTGTATGCTTTGTTTTATCCAGCTTTGAGTGATCCGAGAAAGCAGACTCCCATACATGATGGTAGAAAACGTATTGATATTACATTCGTGAATAGTAGTCATAAAGGTTTTTTTAATTGGCTGTCAACGAATTATGTTGCACCATATATTTTTGTCGAATGCAAGAATTACACTAATGATCCTGGAAATCCTGAGATAGATCAGTTGTCAGGAAGATTTTCTCCACTTCGGGGACAATGTGGCATTCTTGTATGCCGGTCATTTGATGATAAGGAATTATTCTTAAAACGTTGCAGAGATACGGCCATGGACCATCGGGGTTTTATAATTGCCCTTGATGATGAAGATTTGAGAGTTCTTGTTCAGCAAAGGGAAAATTCGAAAATAGCTGATGAATTAAATTTTTCTTTACTACGGCAACGATTTGAAGGATTAATACATTAAAGAAATTAGTGATATTCAGTTCTGCGTGTATCTAATAGAAATGAAGGCTCTTGATAGAAATAGCAGTTTTACATTAGAATTTCTTGATTTACTCAAACCGTATATCCGACAAAACCAACTGCAGCGTGGTGCTGCCGTTGTAGGTGTTGTATTGCGGCTCGAAGGCCACGTCGAAGGTGTCGGCCTCGAGGATCTTCTTTTCCAGATGCCCCATATCAAACCCGATGCAGCGGACCGACGTCGTGCCGTCGGAGATGGCGACCTGCAGGTGTTCGCTCTTGGCCCCCACGCGCCGCGGCGGGGCGATGCGTTTGACCCCGCAGGCGGCAAAGACCGGCCGGGGATTGCCCTGCCCGAACGGCTCCAGCATCTGCAGCTCCCGCATGACCCGCTCGGTAAAATCGCGTAACGGCGTCTCGGCCTCGATATGCAGCGTGCTTTCGGTCAGCCCCTCGGCCATGCGGTCGCGGGCATACGTCTCAAACGCGCTTGCAAAGTCCGGAATCCGCGCCGTCTCGATCCGCAGCCCCGCGGCCATCTCGTGCCCGCCGAAGCTGATCAGATGTTCCGAGCATGCACACAGCCCCTCGTAGAGGTTAAATCCCGCAATCGACCGTGCCGAGCCGTGCCCCTTGCCGTTTTGAATATTAATCATCACCGTGGGCCGGTAGAATTCATCGATAATCCGCGAGGCGACGATGCCGATGACCCCGCTGTGCCAGCCGGCATCGGACAACACAATCGTCTTGCGGTCGGGGTGGTGCAGGTTGTCGGCGACGATGCGCTGCTTGGCCTGCTGAAAGATATCCCGCTGGCATTTCTGCCGCTGGCGGTTCTGGTCCTTGAGATATTGTGCAATCTGGTAAGCCTGCAATTGGTTGTCCGTGGTCAGCAGTTCCACCGCCAGCCGCGCATGGCCCATGCGTCCGGCCGCGTTGAGCGTCGGGGCCAGCTTGAAGGCCACATCATAGCTGCTCGCCCCGGCCGCCTCCAGCGAGGCCGACTCGATCAGGGCCTTGATGCCGTGCAGCTTCGATTCGGCCAGCGCCCGCAATCCAAACCCCGCGATAATCCGGTTTTCCCCCCGCAGGTCCACGACATCGGCAATGGTTCCCATCCCGGCCAGCGTCGTGGCGCTGAGCAGGTAATCCCGCAGCGGCTGACTAACCGGCCCATTGGCCCGGAACTCGTTGGAAATCGCCCAGGCCAGCTTGAACGCCACCAGCGCCCCCGAGGCATTCTGATTGCCGTAGGAGGTGTCGAGGTTCGGATGGACAATTGCGCAGGCCTTCGGCAGATCATTGGTGATCTTGTGGTGGTCGGTCACAATCACATCCATCCCCAGCGTCCCGGCCAGCTCGATTTCCGTAAACGCGGTAATGCCGCAATCGACGGTAATCAGCAGCCGCACGCCCGTCTCGGCCAGTTGGGTAATCGCCTCGCAGTTGAGGCCGTAGCCTTCGTCGATGCGGTGGGGGATATAATATTGCACCTGGGCATTGAGCATCTTGAGCAGGTGCCACAGAATGGCGACACTGGTAATGCCGTCCACATCATAGTCGCCGTAGATGGCGATCTTTTCGCCCTGACTGACGGCCTGATGGATGCGGCGGGCGGCCTGATCGATGCCCGGCAGACGAGAAGGATCGATTAAGTCGGTCAGCTTGGGGGACAGAAACGCCCGCGCCGCCGATTCGGTCTCAATCTGGCGATTTGTCAGCAGTTGACCCAGAACAGGCGAGATGTTGAGCTTTTCAGCCAGGACTCTGGCTTTCGGGCTGGCCGGCCGAACCGACCAAACCTTCTTTTGCATCCGTGCAGGCAGTTTCATTGTTTTATTTACAACCCTTGTTACAGATTCACTTTTACTATGGTCCTGTAAAGTATATCTTCACGCGGGCGGCAGGTCAAACCTTCCTTGAAAAAAGTAAACCTGGAGAATTTATATGCCAGCATAACAGGGCATTTTTATATCAAAAACAGAGTTTTTGATTTTTTATTGACAAAGGTCTAATTTAAGTACTAAAATAGATAAAATTTAATAAATACATGGGGGCAGACTTCTATGAAAAAGGCGGTCATAGGAATAAGGGCAATCCTGGCGGTTCTCATGGCCGGGGCTTGTATCATCTCTCTCTATGTCCATCGTCAGCAGATTGGCTTCTTGTGGCGGGAATGGACCAGCAGTCTTCGTCATTTTACGTATCAGGATGCGGAACCCCAACTGAAGTTCCCCTTATTCCGCCCCTCCGTCGCCCGGCAGGACCCCGAGGCCGCGGCGGTTGGCGAGGTGCTCATGCAGAGGTTTGATCCCCCATTATACAATATCAGGCTGGAGTATCTGTCCGGCCTGGCTTTACAGTATCCGGACAACCCATTCTTTGTTTATGAATTGAAGGATTTTCTGGGCGACCTGTCCATCGAAAAACTGCTGGCGATGGATCCGCACAACGGCTTCTATCACCTTCTGAAGGCGGATGCTATGGTCCGGAAAGAAGGCTTTGCAGGCGTTGACAAGGCCCTGGTCGAGTTGGAAACAGGACTGGATTGCCCGCATATTGCCATGCCGTATGAGGTGTATTACCCCCGAGTACAGACGCTTTTTGAGGAGGAAAAGATTACCCAAAGCAGGGAGTTTATGCTACATACACCATGGTCATTCACCGGCTGGTCGTTGACCCGCTTATCCGATTCGATTCGCAGTTATGCTCGTTACTTGATAATCAATGGGCGTGTTGAAGAGGCTCAGGCCATCCATGACCGGCTGGAAAAATGTGCCGTAAAAAGCGCCTGCCTGCCCATGAATCTTGCATCGCCGGGACGTTTTCTGTGCCCCGAGTTCAGCTCTCAGGAACCGGATCGTTGCCCCACGCAGATTCTCGAATTGCAGCGGCTTTCACGCTCGCCGCAGCGAGCCCGACAGCTTCGACTGGAACTGCTGGCATGGAAAGACTGGACCTTCCGGTATTCGAAAAGCCAGAGGGATGCTCAAAAGGATATCCCCCGGGAAATAAGCCGCCGGACAGAGTTCTTATTCCCGCCGGCGCTTCATGCAGGCCAGATGCTGTTGGCCTGTCTGGCGGGACTCATTTGTATTTCGGTTCTTGTGTTCTGGCGAAAAGCAGACTTCGTTCGAACAGGGTTTTCGCCGTGGCTTATTCTTCTAATCAGCGGAACAGTATTTCTGTTGATGACCCAGTATTGGGCCTTTCGGCAAATCGATCAGATGAATCAACAGTCCTATGGACTGGAGCGGATATTAAAACCTCCGTATGAAGTCATTCGGCTGGACAAGGCATGGTCGTCGTATCGCATCATCGAAATCTTCTGCGGGGTGTGTTTGCTCGTGATGTGGATGGGCGGATGGCTCAGGCGCCGTCTGGTCGTGTGTCTGCTGCTGGCCGGCTTCTGGGGCTGTCTGGCATTGGAACTGTCACGATGGGGCGCTGCGTATTTGGTGCCAATGTTCATGTTTGCCGTCCTGTCAACACTGGTCCTGTCCCGTTCAAAAGAGCCCGATACGCCGGACTGCCGAGGGATGCGGATGCTTTGGTCGAACCAGTCTTCGGCATTGGCATATCGGGGGCGATGCCTGCAGATGATGATCGGATGGACCTTGTTGTATCTGGTGGTTTTTACCCTTTGTGCACCGCTGGTAAGTCAGGCAGCAATCGATTCAAACGCCATATCCATGGGGTATTACCGAAACACGATGCAGCAGCCCGAATATAAGCTCAATGAGTCGCTTTATTCGCAGATGCTGTCGCGTTTAGATCGGCCGGACTTGACCTGGGATCAGGTCCGGCGATGGCTGCCTTGTGTTATGCCCGAGGATTTGCCTGCGATCCTGAACAACATCAAGTCGCTCAATCGCGAGAGTTATCAAGCATTATATCCCGACCTGGCTTCGCCTGGAATGATGTTGGACGATTTCGGTATGGAAGGTCATCAGCGATATGCCTCGATGCGTGATGATTACGAGTTGGGAGCAGTGATGGAGCAATGCGGCAGGGATGCCATGCCGCATTTCCTTGCCCATTTCAAGAGGCCGGATTCATTTCCTGCACTTTACTTCCGTTGCAAACTGGGCGACCCTAATGCTGCCGAAACCGTAAAGGCTAAGCTCCTTCTGTATAAACCCGTCGATACGGATGACTCGAATCCGCTGCCAGAAGATAGCGAGCCCGGATTTTCAGCGACTCGTGCCATTGAGGCCCTCACCTGGGCGGGTGATTACGATGATGTGATTGGCTTTTATCAGCAGCACATCACCCATGGTAAAAAAGATGACCTGGCATATTCCGACTGTGGTTTATTATCATTGATGCCGGATGCATATCGGGCCAGGATGGTTGAGTGGCTGGCTCAGTATGCCGTTGCGAATCACTATGACGGCCTTCTGGGTGATTTATTTGTGACTGAATCCCATTATTTGAGTTCACTCATGCAGCATCAGGCATTTGAGGCATTTGTGAAAATGGGTATGGAGTATCCTTTTGCATTTCGGGACTGGATTCCTGTTGTTGATGAAACTTCAGCGGCACCTCTGGTTTGCGGACTGGATTCCAGTGATTATCATATACAACTTCCAAGTATATACCTTTTAAGATATGCCAAGATCAAAATACATGCTGAGCAGCTCGAACTGTTGCGCCGGCATAGCAATGCCAGAATTCGAGCAGCGGCAATAGCGATGTCCGCCGAAAGAGGGCTTCCCATCACAGATTCCGGCTCTGCCGCTTGTCTGATTCAAAGTTTAGTCAATCAGGCCAAAGCAAAGACAAAATAAAAACAGGCAATTATGGCTGGGAAAAGATTTCATCCATCAGGGTCTCGGGCTCGGGGGCGGTGCCCTGTTTCCATTCCTTGACCATCTCGCCATTAATCAGGGCGATGACATACGGGCTGGTGATGGCCCATATTTCGCCCTTGGTCTCTTTTTCCTTGAGCTTGCCTTTGAGGCATAGGGTGTCTGCGGGGATGGGGCCTTTGTCGCTATACGGAGGAATGGCGATATAGGCCAGAGTCATACTGTCGTCGCCAAGCTCTTTCATTTTGCTATAATACTGGTCGTATTTGGGGACCATCGTCGCACAGGTCGGGCAGTCATGATGATACATCAGGACCACAACGATACCCTGCTTGAGCTGGTCGGCGATATCGATCTGGTCCAGCCAGGCGGAAAGCTTGACTTCGGTGTTGGGAACGGGAGTGACAGGCTCCACAGGCTTAGTATTCGGGTCCGGCTGAGGGATAGGAATAGTAATCTCTATCTTATTCGGCTCTGTTTTATCCGGTGTGGTTTCGGTCGTGTTTTCCGGCACAGTCACCTGCGTTTGAGCCAACTGGCTTTCGACCTCTTTGCGGATGGTGTCGGTCAGTTTCTTGATATACTCGGGATCATCGGCGTGCGGCCGGTCGCAGGGCTTGACGATATACTTGACTTTGACTTTGTCGATATCGCCTGGTTTTATCTGGATGGGCTTGAAGGCCACCATGGCCGGGGCGGCGAAAATCAGTGTTGCGAAAATCGGGGCGGCAAAGACGATGGCATGAAACACATTGGGCCACGGGGGAGGCAGGAGCTTGTAATCTTTGCCCGGCCACCAGATGGCCAGCAAGAGGAAAAAGGGAATATCAATAAAACTGAGCGTAATCCACGGTTTGACATGGACTTGGCCGAAGCAGCCGCAGGATTCGGCACCGATATACATCTTGTAAGCCGTTACGCCGATAAAGCCCAGAAAGCACAACGTCCCGACCAGCCAGGCGGCTTTGCGGAACAGGCCGCTGACTAACCAGATGCCCAGACTGAGTTCAAGAGGGATTTGCACCAGAAAGAACTCGTAGGATTCCCACGGGCCGCCTTCTTTCCAGCCAGGGATGGGAAGGGTCAGCATTTCATGAATTTTCAGGATGGACGCAACAATCAATAGCAGCCCGGCCAGCGTCATGACGACCTTATTCATTGTTTTCATAGCATAAAGGCCTTTTATTATGGAAACATAGGATAGTATCTTCTGGGTGTTCTTACATCCTTACTCTGATTATAACATAGATGTTCGGTGTTTCACAACAGTTACTTAATAGCTTCCAGCGGCCAGCCTCCAGTAAAATGGGTTCGTTTGGTTGGAAAGTAAAGGAGATAAAAGGGTAAAAGGTAAAGATAAAGCTTGTATATATTTAGATTATATTGGGAATTATAGGTATTTATACCTGACGAGATGTAGGGGTAAGGCCCTATAATATCTTTAAAAAAATTAAAAAAAACTGTTGATTTGGGAAGGTTGGTGCCGATACAATGCTCTGCGGTCTTTTCTGCGAAAGACTCGGAGGATGGGATGATGAAAGCAGTCATAGTTTTTATGACGGTGATGATATTGTCTGGAATCAGGCAGGCATCAGCTGAGGGGACTGTTGCTTCTGTTATCATGTCAGGACAGACATGGAACAGGATGTATCACCTCATTAATGATGACTGGGTTGTGTGGGGCAAGTACATCTTTGAACATTCAGCAAGCCACGTATTTTCTTTTTTTACTACTACGTATAAACCGATGATTGTTGACAATCATTTACTCTTGTCAGGTAGAGTTGAGACCGCGTTGGCAGAAAATGCAAATGCGGTGTGTTCTGTAGGGTTTCTCTAAGACTATTATCAGGCAGGGGCTGTTTGATTTCCACAGTGTTGTGCTCAGGCGGCTTTATTTTTAATTCAGGCCGTTTTAGGGCGTGCGGAGAGAAAGTAGTCTGTCTGTCGATTTCTGGACTATTTAAGTCGCCGAAGAGATGTGGGGCCGGGCTTTCGTTTGAAAGACGCGTTATGGTCAGGTTGTAGTGCGTTTTTTGACTTTTACGGGGTTGAACTTTGGCGCGCAGCGGCTGTCATGCAGGACACGGAACACCTATGAATAGACCATATTGAATTATTAGCAGAACGCATCAGGGTTAAAAGCTGTACGGATTTGTTTTGCCGTCATGGTGCCGCGGCGAGACAGGATGTTTCAAGTTATCTGGCATCGGGAAATTTTTTTAAAAAAGAGGGCCATTGGATGTTTAAAATGATTTTGGGTGTGAGTGTGATGAGTGTGGTACTTTCCCTGTCATCTTTGAGTCAGGCGGCGACCTATGGTGGCGGCAGCGGAGGGTTGAATGATCCATATCAAATCTGGACGGCGGAGCAGATGAATACCATTGGGGCTAACGCCGGCGACTGGGGTCAGCATTTCAAGCTGATGGCTGACATTGATATGTCGGCATTTAGCGGTACAAAATATCAGATTATTGGAAATGGGACGACGCCTTTTACGGGGAGTTTTGACGGCAGCGGCCACAAACTCAGCAACCTGAATTATAAAACGACTAACTATGTGGATTATGTGGGCGTGTTCGGCAATATCTCCAATGCGACCATCCAAAATCTGGGGGTGGAGAACGTTTTTGTTTCATCGGGCGGCCAGTATATCGGCGGGCTGGTGGGTCAGAATCTGGGTGCTGTGATATCCTGCTACGCGACCGGCTCGGTTACAGGTTATTACTATGTTGGCGGCATCGTGGGGCAGAATTCCGGATCGGTGACGGATTGTTACTCGACGGTGTCGGCCAGCGGAACCGATTATATCGGCGGATTGGCAGGTTATAATAAATCCGGAGCAATTTCGGGTTGTTATGCGACGGGTGCGATCAGCGGGATGCGCTGTATCGGCGGTCTGGCGGGAGGAGCACTTAATGGCTCAATCCAATCCAGTTATGCCAGCGGCAAAGTCAACGGCTATCGCAATGTCGGCGGACTGATGGGGTACAATTTAAATGGTGTGATAACGACCTGTTATTCGACGGGTGCGGTTAAGGGGACGGCCGAATCCTACACACGTGTCGGCGGACTGCTGGGTGCCAATGACGGAACAGTGACGGCCTGCTATGCAACAGGTGCGGTTGTCGGCACTGCCCAAGTCGGCGGTCTGGCAGGGGCAAACCTGTATGGAACCTTCAGTGTCTGCTTCTGGGATGTTCAGACCAGCGCGCGAAGTGTTGGTGTGGGCGGAGGTGCTACCGAGGGTGCGACAGGATTGGGCACCGCAGCAATGAAAGCATTTTCAACATATTTTAATGCAAAGTGGGATTTTACGGATACCGATGGCGATGCCGCAGACTGGCGGATGCCGAATCAGGATTATCCCCGTCTGGCGTGGGAACCTTACGGTGGCGGCAAGGGAACACTGGAGAATCCATATCAAATCTGGACGGCCGAGCAGATGAATACCATCGGGACCAATGCCGGCGACTGGGATAAACATTTTAAACTGATGGCCGATATCAATATGTCGGTTTATCCCGGTACGCAGTATCGGATTATTGGAAATGCCGCGGTGCCGTTTGTGGGGACATTTAACGGCAATGGACATATTATCCGCAACCTGACTTATACGGCGGCATCGGCGGTGGATTCTGTGGGCCTGTTCGGCTGCACCAAGAGCGCCACGATATACGATCTTGCATTGGAAAACGTGCTGGTTTCGTCCGGCGGTCAGTATGTCGGCGGGCTGGTGGGGCAGAATGCCGGTACGATTCGTAATTGTGATGTGACCGGTTCAGCCAGCGGATACTATTATGTCGGCGGCCTGGCGGGGCAGAATTCGGGTTCGATTACAAACTGTTATTCGGCCAGCTCGGCGAATGGAACCGATTATATCGGCGGTCTTGCAGGGTATAACAAGTCGGGTACGATGACGGCCAGCTATGCGACCGGTGCGATTACCGGGACACGCTGTATCGGGGGGCTGGCCGGGGGATGTTATTATGGTGCGATTACCTCCTGCTATGCTACAGGCGTTGTCAACGGTTTCCGGAATATCGGCGGACTAGTCGGATATAATCTGTACGGCAACATTGCGACCTGTTATGCGATGGGTTCAGCGATGGGGACGGCCGATACCTATACGCGTGTCGGCGGGCTGATCGGGGGCAACGATGGAACCGTGGCGGGCTGTTATGCAGCCGGCGCGGTGACGGGCCCGTCCCAGGCCGGCGGTCTGGTCGGAACGAATGATTCGGGGTCTCTGGCGGTTTGCTTCTGGGATATTCAGACCAGCGGAAAGAGTAATGGTGTGGGGGAAGGCGCGTTCAGCAGTGTAACGGGATTGACTACTGCGGCGATGAAGACCCTTGCCTCCTTTGTTGCGGCCGGATGGGATTTTACGGATACGGATGGCGATACAGCAGATTGGCGCTTGCCGAGCAATGATTATCCGCGGCTGGTTTGGGAGCCTTATAATGAAGGCAACGGCGGCTACGGCGGCGGCAGCGGGACGGTCGAAGACCCGTATCAAATCTGGACGCCCGAGCAGATGAATACCATCGGGACCAACGCTGCCGACTGGAATAAACATTTCAGGCTGATGGCGAATCTGGATATGTTGGCCTATACCGGTACCCAGTATCATATTATCGGGAATTCAACCCTTGCGTTCAGCGGCAGCTTTGACGGCAATGGCCACACCATCAGCAATCTGACCTATACGACCAGCTCGGCGGTGGATTATATCGGCTTGTTCGGCTGTACGCGGGATGCAACGATCAAGAACCTGGGAGTCAAGAATGTGTCTCTTTCAACCGGCGGCCAGTATGTCGGCGGGTTGGCGGGGCTGCATTGGGGTGGAACACTGACGGCCTGCTATACCACCGGCCTGATTTACGGAACGACGTATGTCGGCGGACTTGCAGGATATAACAAGGCCGGAACACTGACGGCCTGCTATGCCAATGATTCAGTTCGCGGAACCACCTATGTTGGGGGGCTGGTCGGCGGCACTGATGGAGCGATTGCGGCTAGTTATGCAGTCGGGGCGGTCAGCGGCTCAAGCCGTGTCGGCGGGCTGGCGGGAACCAATCTTACCGGTTCGTTTACCACCTGCCTCTGGAATACCCAGACCAGCGGACGCAGCAATGCCGTGGGTGAAGGGACTTCTGCGGGTGTCAAAGGCCTGGGTACCGAGGCGATGATGACGCTGTCCACCTTTACCGCGGTCAAGTGGGATTTCATCAATACCTGGGGTATCGGCAACGGTCAGACGTATCCTTATCTGAAGCCGGTGACGGGTCTCAATCCTGCGGATATTGATTACAATGGCGCCGTGGATATGGACGATTTGGCGATTGTGCAGGCCAACTGGCTGAAACAACAGCAAGAAACAGCCAAGGCCGCCGAATGAAACGGTGAAAAATGAAATAAATGATTACTCTCCGCAGGCCGGTGCTTCACTGGTCTGCGGAGTTTTTTTTATCTATAGTGGCAATAGAAGCGGTTCTTTTCGGGGGCATAGAGTATTGTATAGGAACTGAAGGCCAGCAGGTGTTGATTGGCTTCGGATAAATCCCAAAGCGGGTCGCGGAATTGCTCGGGCCATGTATCCGGGCCATGTACTGTGAAAGCTTCCGGCAATTCGGAGGTTTCCACGAAGTCTTTGAGTTCCTTGTTCAGCACGTCACTGATAAAGTGTTCACATGCCTGGCGGTCGGGAAGCGAGAAGGCCATATAATGGTCCGCATCCACAAACCATCGTTTTGCATAATACAGGTCAGTCGCATTTTCAGGCAGCCGGAAATGACTTGAGATCCTTTGTCGCGCGTTGGTTTCGCTTTCAATATGGGGTAAACTCATCGATGCGCCAAATCGTTTGATTTCTGAGGTGTAGAAGCCTGCGAAAAAAACGAAGATTAAAAGTAATACGAATGCAATTCCCTTCACCAGATGTTTATTATTCATAAAAGCCCTTTCTGTCAGAAAATACGGTTAGCCTGAATCCGATTGCAGCGATTTGCTCAGGATTCAAACAGGCATTTTTTTGTTTTTTTGACTCGCATGACCTTGTTCTCAAAATCCAGAACCATGATGGTATTTCTGAACAAGTCAATACCGATGGTGCCCTGGAATGCGGGGTTATGTTTGTCGTTCGGTTTTTCATGATACAGAATTGTCAGCTTCTTAATTGTGCAGTTGCCGAATTGAAGTTTTTTTGCAGTCATTTTCAATGTTTTCTTTTCGCCGGCGCCATACGGCATGAAGATTGTACTTTTCCCTTTCCGAAGTTCTCTGAGGTCCGGACGTTTTTCAAAAAGCGGCTCAATCAATGTATTGTCCAGTTCCAGTTGGCCTGCTCCTCCGGTATCCAGAAACAACCGGGTGCTGATGCCTTCAATAGGAACGGTCAGGATGATTC
>JBDKVE010000034.1:0-2995 GCA_039679345.1 Anaerohalosphaeraceae bacterium | reverse complement strand
GGGCAGTATTATTGCCGCCAATACAAACCACGCCCTGTTCGGTGGAGACCGAGGCCCCATAGCCCAGCGGGCGAGGCAGCTTGAATCCCTGATGCCATTGAAATCCCTGTGAAACCCCGGATGGATTTTTAGTCAGAACAAAGATGTCATCGTGCCAGACCTTGTCAGTCTCCCAGACCGGAACCGGAAAATTCGCCCCGCCGGCGACAAACAGCGCATCCTGATGAACACCGACAAACATGCCCGCCCGCCCCAATGCATCCGGCAAACCCGGCAAATCCGACCATTGCAGTATGGCATCAGGTTCTTTTGCCTGCCCGTATCCGGATAAAGCAAAACACAGTATCAGTCCTAAAACAACACCAGTTCGATTCAGCACTTTCAGCATCCTGCCCTCTGCTGTTATTCATACATAGCAATTGAAACGCGAAATTTAGAACCATTCACAAACACCGAGCGACTCGATTTGCGACTTAAATTTCCGGTATTCCTCCGCCGACAGCGTTTCCAGCGGCAGCCGGGTTGGACCGCAGTCCAGTCCCGCTATTTTCATCATGGCTTTAATCGCCGGCAATCCGCGATACTGGTAGCAGACACGAACCATCCGAACCGACAGCAACTGCAGCTTGCGTGCCGTCTGCACATCACCCTGGGCGAATGAATCCATGATCTGTCGATAGAGTCGGGCCAGAAAATTATAGGTGCTGCCGATGGCCGCATCGGCCCCGGCCGCCAGACCGCTGGTCAGCATCTCGTCGCATCCAAAAAATATCTGGTATCGATCTCCAAAGGTTTCTTTGCATTCCTGAAATTCATAGACGGTGATGGCCGAATACTTCACTCCCTTCAGCGTCGGAATGCATTGAGGAGCCTGCTTCAAAAACTCCATGACATCAAACACATTCCCGCTGAGCTGCGGAATGTGATAGTAGTAAAAATCCGTGTCGGGGGCCGCGGCGGCGATTTCGGAAAGATACTTGATAAGTCCTCCAATGGATCCAGGTTTGAAATAACAAGGCCCCACCGCCGCAATGGCATCGGCCCCGGCCTCGGCGGCATGTCTTGCCAGTGACCGGGCCTCCATCAGGCTGTCATGGCCGACATGCACAAAAACCGGAATCCGTTTCTTCACGGCTTTAATGTAGGCGGTTGTCACCTGTTTTCGTTCATCAACACTCAATAGCGGTCCCTCCCCTGTGCTGCCGCATACATACAATCCCTGAATCGGCCGTTGGAGCAGATAATCTGCAATTCGAGGAATGAGCTGCACATGAAGCGAACCATCCTCATGCATTGGAGAAAACGTTGCGGCGAATAGTCCCTTGATCTTGTTTTGCATAGTTCGATGTCCATTAGTTTTCAGAATGTGATATACTGTTCCGGCTCAATTTCAAGAACTCCTGATAACAGAGCCACAACGCACGTGGAACATGGAAACAGCCCTTCCATTTCCCGCCTTTTAAATTTAAAAGCGTCTGGCCCTGACGATTCAAGTAGCCATACCACTCGCCATAGTCCGGGTCGGGGAAATGACTCCAAGTATAGTCGTGTACACGCTGATACCAGTCCAGGCACTCTTTGCGTCCGGTTGCTGAATAGGCTTTGGACAGGGCAACCAATGTCTCGACATGAACCCACCACAGCTTCTGGTCCCATTCAAGCTGTTGCGGGGGTTTGCCGAGGGCATCCATAAAATAGAACAGCCCGCCATAGTCCGAATCCCAGGCATAGTCGAGCGTACGAAGGATGACCTCCGTGGTCTGCTGCACCAGCTTCGAATCGTTGCGTCGCAGGCCGATATCCATGATAAACCACATCGCTTCAATGCCATGACCCGGATTGATGAGCCGGCCGTCAAAGCAATCCAGATGTCCGCCATCCGGCAGGACATTTTCAAATAAAATCCCGCGTTCCTTGTCCAGATGCCGCCCCATCACTTCGGACACACAGCCATCAAGGACGGTTTCCAATTCTTTGGCCGGAAGAAGCGATTCCATTTCGAGGGCTGTATTGGCCATAATCATCGGAAACCCAAGTGAACACAATGAGCGGGTTTCAGATATCTGTTTATTGAATATGCCCTTGGGATTATCCTTGCGGAGCAGGATATTATGATAAATCCTGACCGCGGCATCGGTGTATTCTGAATCCTCAGCGGCCAGTCCGTACTGACTAAACGCGATTGCGGCAAAAAAATCACTGAAGATATTATACGGCTTGACGAGGGGGCGGCCTGTACGGTCGAGGGCAAAATACCAGTTGCCCTGCGGGTCAGCTCCATATTGACGAAGGAATTCAGCCCCGTGCCGGGCGATAGCCAGCCACTGCGGGTCCCGGCGGCAGCGATTATATAACATGGAAAATAACCAGACCTGGCGACACTGAAGCCAGACGAATTTATCCGTATCATAGACGGCGCCCTGCCTGTCCAGACAGGTGAAGTAACCGCCGCAGTCGTTATCCAGAGAATGTCTTTGCCAGAACACAAGGACATTCTCAAAGAGTTCTTTGCGATACCGTTCAGCTATGTGTTCGAAATCCATCATTTTTCCGGCTTTGTCAGTTTCTGCGCCATCTGGTCCAGTTCTTTGAGCGTAAATCGCACCGACATAATATACGGTTCCTGGTCTGCTGTCCAGTGTCCATAGGTGGTTGTGACAAAAGTCCCATCCTGAAGGACCTCCACGCCGGGGTAGGTACTGTCCCACCCGTGTTTATTATCCATCAGCCGGACCCGGTACTGACCTTCTTTGCCCTGCACAATATCGTCATAGGTGCCTACCCAGCCTGCCCAATCCCCCTGTGTGGGGCTTTCCAGAGTGGTATCCCGGAAAGAAATAAACAGCCGGCCATCCGGAGCATATTTACCGGTGTGCCGGTCTCCGGTCAGCGAGCCGGGAAGCTCGCGTGGTTCGGTCCAGGTTTTGCCCTCATCATCGGAAAATATCACAAGGGAATTTTTCCTGCGAGCATTTTCACGCAGCAGAACTGCCAA
>JBDKVE010000033.1:0-9966 GCA_039679345.1 Anaerohalosphaeraceae bacterium | reverse complement strand
GATTTATGCGGTGGGGGCGGTGTCCGGCGCGCATATCAATCCTGCGATGACGATAGCCTTTGCGGCGTATCGCGGTTTCCCGGCCAGGAAAATTCCGGCGTACCTCGGGTCGCAATTGCTTGGGGGGGTACTGGCGGGGTCGGTGCTGTACGTGCTGTTCGGTGCATTCATTTCACATTATGAAGCGATGGAAGGGATTGTGCGGGGCGGGCCGGGAAGCGAACTGTCGGCGATGGTGTATGGGGAATATTTTCCCAACCCGGGGATTGCCAGGGCATTGAAGATGAATCCGGATGCCTTCGGGTTTGTCTATGCGATGCTGGGCGAGGGGGTGGGAACGGCGTTTCTGGCGTTTTTTGTATTTGCGGTGACGGATACGCGGAATTCGGGCCGGCCGGGGGGAGTGATGGTGCCGGTGTTTATCGGGCTGACGGTGGCGATGATTATTTCGATTGTGGCGCCGCTAACGCAGGCGGGGCTGAATCCGGCGAGGGATTTCGGGCCGCGGCTGGTGGCGTATTTTGCCGGGTGGGGAGCGGTGGCGATTCCCGGGCCGCGCGGGGGATTTTTTACGGTGTATATTTTGTCTCCGATTCTGGGCGGGCTGGCGGGGGCGGGCGCGTATCAATTTCTGATCGGCCGGATGATGAATCTAAATCCGGTAGAAGCCGCAGAGGTCTGCTGCAATGAACTCTCTCAGACAAAGCCATTGTCTGAATCCAAACTTAACAAGGAACATACCATGAAGACGGTGCAAATGATTTTAGTGGGCGGATTTCTTGGGGCGGGCAAGACGACATTATTATGGGAGACGGCATCGCGGCTGATTCGACAGGGCAAGCGGGTCGGGCTGATTACCAATGATCAGGCGCCGGAGCTGGTGGATACGGAACTACTGCGGCGGCACGGCCTTTCGGTCAGTGAAGTGGCGGGAAGCTGTTTCTGCTGTAATTTCAATGGATTGATTGCGGCGGCGGAGAGTCTGTGCGGAGCCGGCGGCGCGGATGTGCTGATAACCGAGCCGGTGGGCAGTTGTACGGATTTGTCGGCGACGATTCTGCAGCCGCTGAAGGATAAATTTGCGGGGCGGTTTTTGGTGTCGCCGCTGTCGGTGCTGGTGGACCCGGCGCGGCTTGATGCGGTCTTTGGCGGAGCACATTCGACACTGCATCCGAGTGCGGCGTATATTCTGCGAAAGCAGCTCGAAGAGGCGGATATGATTCTGCTCAGTAAAGTGGATTTGCTTTCGCCGGAGACGGTGGCGGAATTGAAAACCCGGCTGGGGCGTGAGTTTCCACAGGCGAGGGTATATCCGATTTCGGCTTCGGCGGGGACGGGAGTGGATGCGTGGCTGGGTTCGGTGCTGAACGGCGAAAGGGCGGGGCGGACGATTCTCGATGTGGATTATGATGTCTATGCCGAAGGTGAGGCTGTGCTGGGGTGGCTTAACGGCAAGATGGATTTGACGGCGGGGCAGGGCGGGGCGGACTGGGCGGATTTTGGACGCAGGCTGGCGATGGCATTTCAGCAGGAAATACAGGGCAGAAACATGGCGGTGGGGCATATTAAGTTTTTGATTTCGTGTGAACAGGGACAGCTTGTGTGCAATCTGACTCAGACGGATGGGACGTTTTCGATGCGAGGGCAGATTCATGGCAGGCCGCAGCGGGTGCAATTGATTGTCAATGCCCGTATTGAGACTACGCCGCAGGAACTGGAACAGCTTGTTCGCAAACATATTGCCGCGATTGCGGGCAAAGAGATTGCCGTTCAATTTAACCAGTTACGCAGTCTTCAGCCCGGCAGGCCGAACCCGACGCATCGGTATTCGCAGGTGGTGTGAGAGAGATAAGAAATAAGAATGTCCGGATACAAGGATACAGGTATACAAGAAGAAAATTCTAAGACAGAAATCCTAAACAAATTCTAAAACCAAAAATAAATTCAAAACGAATGGATTCCCGCTTTCGCGGGAATGACAATTAACAGCACGGGGTGACGCGTCATGGCCAAGTGGAGCCTGACCGTGCCACACATCTAAGAGGGAATGACAAGTTAGGATGGCGAGTGGGGGGATTGCACAATGAAGAGCAGGAAGGGCAGGAAGAAAAAGACATCAGGTTAATTCTTCCTGTTCTTCATGAGCTTCATGGTGAATTTAGATTGATTGCATAGAGCAGATATATACCCACGGGTATGATAATTCCGCGAACAAAAGAAGCACGTGTTTGAAGCTGCTGTATTTAGCCGCGACGAACCGAAAAATATCAAGTAGGATCAGTATAGATAGACCGAAGCTGGAAGCTTTGGCCACGTTAGATTCAAACGGCGGGAGGGAGCAGATAAAAAGATTATGCTGCCCTTTCAGGGCGTGCGAAAAGAGACGCAGGAGGCAACCCAGGGCGCTGCCCTGGGCTGGGTTAGGCTGGCCCTTTGGGCCGGAGTTGGTAGCAGGATATCTATGCCGCTCGAAAAGGGATTAGCGGGGGGTGGGGGCGAGGGCGACGCGGAAGATGCAGCCTGTGGGGGCGGCGGTGATGATTTGGACGAAACCATGATGGGCTTCGGCGAAGCGTTTGACCAGTGCCAGTCCGAGGCCTGTGCCGGTGGTCTGGCGGGTGGATTCGTCGGCGCAGCGGTAGAAGGCCTCGAAGATGCGGGCCTGTTCGCGGCGGGGGACGCCGGGGCCGTGGTCTTCGACTTCGATGAGAACCAGGCCATCCTGTTTGCGGGTGCGGAGCGTGATGCGGTTGTCGGCGGCGGGGCGGGCGTATTTGCAGGCGTTGTCGATGAGGTTGATGGCGATCTGCATGACGGCGTCGCGGTCGAAGGTGAACGGCTCGATGTCGGCCAGTTCGGTGTGCAGTTCGAAGCCGGCCTTCTGGGCGTACGGCTCCATCATCCGGATGGTCTGGGTCAGGCAGTCGTTGACGTCGCCAATGACGAATTGATATTGTTTGCTGCCGCGCTGGATGCGCGAGAAATCGAGAACGTTTTCGATGAGGCGGCTGAGGCGTTCGGTTTCCTGTCTCATGCCGGAGTAATACTGGCGGCGTTTTTGTTCGGTGGGGACCCAGTCTTTTTCGAGCATCTCGGCGTACATGCGGATGGAGGTCAGCGGGGTACGGAGTTCATGGGAAACGGCGGAGATGAAGTCGTCTTTCTTTTTGGACAGGCGGACCTGTTCGGTGAGGCTTTTGTAGAGGCTCAGCATTGCCAGGATGATGGCCAGCATCACGACGGCGACGATGGCATAAAACCAGTGGCGCAGAGAGGCGACGCGGGTTTGTATCCAGGTCGGTTCCAGTTCCAGCAGGTGCAGGCCGATTTCGCCGAAGCCGAAGTCGAGGATGGCGGTGTAGGCGGCGTCGATGCGTTCGGAGCGGGACAGGTCGAAGCCCATGCCGCGGCGGAGAAAACGTTTGGCGGAGTCTTCAATCTTGGCGGCTAAGTCGCTCTGGTTGAGACGGAAGCCCTGGATGAGGTGGGTCTGTTCGATCTGGATGTGGCGGAGGAGGAAGATCTGGCCGGAGAACAGGCCGTTGGTGCCGTTGGTATAGGGAACCAGCAGGGGGACGAACGGTTCGATGCGGATTTGCACGGGAGTCTGCGGGGCGGATGGTTCGGATTCGGCTGCCGCGGGGGCACCGCCCATCATTCCGGGCATCCCACCCATACCGCCGGGCTTCATGCCGTTGGTTGGTTCCATTGGCATCCCAAGCCCCATCATGCCGGGGTCGGCTGTTGGGGCAGCGGCTTTGCTTTTGTCGGCGGGGATTGTGCCTTTTTGCGATTTTTGGGCGTAGTCTTTAGCGGTGGAGGTTTCAGCAGTGACTTGTTTTTCCGCTTTTTTTGATTCGGAATCGATATTACTGTCTGATCTGGCGGATTTGCCCTGCTGGGCGATATTCAGGTCGGCGGCCTGACGCTGCTGGGTGACGACCTGAACAGACTGGGCGGATTCGTCGAGGCTTTCGATGCGGTATCGTCCTGAGCGGTCGAGGCCCTGACGGGGCATCTGGGCGGTTTGCTGGGGGTATTGGGTTTGAACCTGCTGCTGCTCAATCTGGGCTTGTTGAGGGGGTTGAGCTGCGGGTTTAGCCTGCTGCTGCAGGGCCGGCTCCTGTGCAGGCCGGGTTAGGCCGTCGAGTGTCTGTGTGGTTTGTTCCCGGCGCGAGGGCATCGCGTTGGCAACATTGCTGCGATTGACCACGTAGTTTGAGAAGGTGTTATCGCCGATACCCTGCTGGAGGTCGAACTGGACGCGCTGGTTTTCGAGGAATTCCCGGCCGCCGAGGGCGGGCAGGAGCTGGCTTTCGAGGATGCCGTTATAGGCGACAAATTCGGTTTTCGATTTGGACCGCTGGGCGTCGAAGGGGAGCGTCAGGGCGGCGGAGCTGTCGATCTGGAAGTAGCCGTAGGCCAGCCCGTTGGTTAGTGTATCGGCCAGCGGGCTGCGGACAAAGGCTGCGGTTTCGTTGGTGGTTTCGGGGACATAGATGGGCAGATAATCGGTATAAGGGCGTTTCTGTTCGGCCTGGACGAAGTCGTCGAGGGTGCGTTTGATGTCGAGGCGGATTTGTTCGGCGACGGAGACAAACTGGGTCTGACGTTCGGCGCTGAGGGTCTTCTGGTGCATCTGCAGGGCGCTGAGGCCGAGGGCAATCAGGCCGGCGATGACGGCGGTCAGGATAATGCAGATTAATATGAAACGTTTCAGCATGGCAGTTGGCCTTTTTTATGTCAGCCGTTGAACTGGTAGCCGGCACCGCGGACGGTGTGGATGAGTTCGGCTTTGGCGCCGGCGTCTTTGAGCAATTCGCGCAGGCGGACGATGTGCATATCGACGGTGCGGGTTTCGATGCCTTCCATGGATTCGTTCCAGACGCCCTGGTAGAGTTCCTGGCGGCTGATGATGCGTGCGGGGTTGGCGGCGAAGAACTGAATCATCTGGGCCTGTCGTGGGGTGAGTGTGGTTTTCTGGTTATTTACCGACAGGGTCAGGTTGGTCATATCGACAGTGAACGGGCCGAAGGTAAATTGCCGGCCGACGCTGTGAGCGGGGTCGGTGCGGCGAAGGACGGCGCGGATGCGGGCCAGGAGTTCTTCGAGGGAGAAGGGCTTGACGATATAATCATCGGCGCCGAGATCGAGGCCGTCGATTTTGTCCTGCTGTTGGCCTTTGGCGGTGAGCATGATGATGGGGGTGACAATGCCCTGTCTGCGCCAGGCGGCACAGAGGTCTGAGCCGCTGATATGGGGCAGCATCAGGTCGAGCAGGATTAAATCGAAGCGCCGCTGGGAGGCGATGCGGTTGGCGGTCAGGCCGTCTTCGGCGATATCGACGGTAAAGCCGTGAAACTCGAGGAAGTCTTTGAGCCCGACGCGGATTTTTTCTTCGTCTTCGATGACCAGTATGTGTTTTTGATTTTCCATCGTATTTGCTGTTTTAAACCGGATACTTTGGCTCTGTAGAAAAATCGCTTTTGTGTCGCCC
This sequence comes from Anaerohalosphaeraceae bacterium, assembly GCA_039679345.1. Lineage (GTDB taxonomy): Bacteria > Planctomycetota > Phycisphaerae > Sedimentisphaerales > Anaerohalosphaeraceae > Anaeroglomus. Next base: position 4,469 of record JBDKVE010000033.1, on the reverse strand, counting down.
CTGCTGGGGTTGGTCAACGACCACCATGATGCTGCGAGAAAGCACAGGGTCGCGTAAAGCTACATAGGCGCGACGGCGGCAAACTATGCCGCCCCTCCGGGGCTTGATGAGGTTAGTACCTCTTTTCCGGGGGTTTCCACCCCCGGCTATTTTATCAAACCCCTCCGGGGTCAAAATACCCGATTGTTTTTTACAGAGCCAATACTCTTGTTTTCGGCAAAGGTTTACTTGCTCTATATATTATAGTCTATCTCCCCCTTTGGCTATTGTAAATTGTGTGTAAAACATGGGCGAATCTTTTTACAGACTCTTTACATCCACTTTCCGGGCGTCAGCCGTATAATTTAAGAGAGAGATAAAAAGTGAAAAGTAAAAAGGTAAAAGGAAAAAGTGAGGAATGCCTGCGGCATGAGATTTTACCTCAAGCACGGAGGCTTGAGCTACAATGAAGTATCCCAGACGAGAAAACGTGGTGAAATAGGAAAATGCGGGGTCAATATAAAATTCAAGAAAGGGGAATGATTATGGAAACGAAAGGCAGATTAGGTTGGGTTGCAGTGATGCTGGTGTGCGGGGCGGTGGGGTTGGCCGAGACAGTGCAGAGTATCAAAGTGACGGCGGAAGTGAATCAGTCGATGCTGGCAGCGGGCGAGATGCAGACGGTGTATCTGCGGGTGGGGCTGACGGGGTGCCCGATGCACAAAGAGCATCATCCTGTACCGGTGAATCTGGCGATTGTGATTGACAAATCCGGGTCGATGATGTCCGACCATAAGATGGACAAGGCCAAAGAGGCGGCCCTGCTGGCGCTGGACCGGCTGGACTGTGATGATATTTTGTCGGTGGTTGCATACGACAGTACCGTCGAGGTGCTGGTGCCCGCGACGCGTCTGACGGATAAGGGGTATGTTCGCGAGAAAATCCGGCAGCTTAACGCCGGCGGATCCACGGCGCTGTATGCGGGTGTGGAAAAAGGCGGACAGGAACTGAATAAGTTTCTGGCCAAGCAGAAGGTCAATCGCATTATCCTGCTCAGTGATGGGCTGGCCAATGTCGGGCCATCGAGCACCGAGGAAGTCGGCAGGCTTGGCAGCCGGCTGGCCGAGGAAGGGATTTCGATTACGACTATCGGGCTGGGGCTGGGCTATAACGAAGACCTGATGAGCCGGCTGGCGTATGTCAGTGACGGCGGGCATTATTTTGTGGAGCGGGCATCGCAACTGACGGAGATTTTCGAGCAGGATTTATCGCGGACGCTGTCGGTGGTGGCACAGAAGGCTCAGATTGAGATTATTTGCGGCGAGGGGATGCGGCCGGTGCGGATTCTGGGGCGGCAGGGGCGGATTGACGGACGGACGGTGTATCTGGATATTCAGAATATCTATGCCGACCGTGAGAAGTTTATCATCCTGGAGGTGGAGATTCCGGCTCATGCGGCGGGCAAGGTCCGCGAGGCGGGCACGGTTCGGGTGGCTTATCTGGATATGAATACCAATACCACGCAGAAGGTTACCGGCTCTGCGGATGTGCGATTCTGCGAATCGAAGGCCGAGGCGGAACGCAGCATCAATAAGCGGGTGATGGCCGATGTGGTGGAGATGCTGGCCGTCGAGCGGAACCGGCTGGCGATGCAGATGCGGGATGCGGGCAAGATCGATGAGGCCAAAAAGATGCTGGGGATGAATGCGGCGTATCTGCAGCAGGCGGCCAAGGATTATGACCGCCCGGCTTTGAACGGGTATGCGACCGAAAATGCAGTGCAGGCCGAGCAGCTTGATGAGGCCAACTGGAACCGCAATCGCAAGCAGATGGTCGAGGGGCAGTCGGCGAGGCAGTCGCAGAGATAAAGGGGGAAATTCTAAATCGTAAATTCTAAACAAATCATAAAGATAAAAAATCAAATATCAAAGATCAAAATGACAAGGTAAAAATCAAAAATAAATTTCGAGGACGAAAGAATTGAAAAGTCTGAAACTGAGCAATCTGACTGGTCCTGTCCACAAAGAGCCTGCCTTTCGCAAAGACGAAGGGTGGATTCCGGTTTTTGGGTTTCGTGTTCTGGATTCCCGCTTTCGCGGGAATGACAAGCTGTGATTACAATTTTTACATAAAGCATATATGGAAAAGTGAAATCGTGTGTTGATTGCTAAGGAGAAATGCAAATGAAGACGTGTGCAAGATATGGATTGGCTGTGGTGTTGCTGCTGGCGGGAATCGTGTTTGGGGAGGAGGCGGGGCGGGCGGTGTATGATAAGCTGCCGGTCAAGGAGGTGACGGTTTTCAAGGATGGGCATGCCTATGTGCTGCACGAAGGGCAGATGACTACCGACGGCAAAGGCAATGTGCTGCTGGATACGCTGCCCAATCCGGTGATGGGGACGTTCTGGGCGTACAGTGTGCAGCCGCAAGCGACGTTGTCCAGCGTGATGTCCAGCCGGCAGGAGCTGGATGTCGAAAAGACCAGTCTGAACCTGGAAGACCTGGTCAAGGGCAATGTCGGCAAATCGGTGCTGATTAAAGAAGTCAACAAAAACGACAGCTATCAGGCGACGATTCTGCGTATCCTTGAAGAGACCCCGGTAGAGGAGACACCTGCGCCTGGCGGTATCCTGGATGCTCATGGTTATTATGTGCCGCCGCGGCCGGTTGTGCCGGAGAATCCGATTGTGCTGCTCAAAGCGGCCGAAGGTATTCGGGCATTGCCTGTCAGCCAGATTCAGACGGTGACGTTTCTGGATGAGGTCAATGATACGGTCAGTCGCAAGCAGAAAAAAGACACCCTGACGCTGCAATTGGACTGGAAAGACAAGCAGCCCGAGTCGAAGGCCGCGGTGGGGATGGCCTATGTGCAGCGGGGGATTCGGTGGATTCCGAGCTATCGTGTGGACATCGACGGCAAGGGCAAGGCGGTGCTTAAGCTTCAGGCCTGCATTATTAATGAGCTTGCCGATTTGAATGATGTCAAGACACACCTGGTGATTGGGGTGCCGACGTTTGCATTCAAGGAGGTGGTGGACCCGATTTCATTTCAGGAGGCCGTGGCGTCGCTGTCGGGACATTTTCGTTCCGACAACAGGACGGCTTATTCGTTTTCCAATGCGATTATGAGTCAGCAGGTGATGTATCCATACGAGTCGCGTTCTGAGCCTACGCCTTCGGGGGAGTCGTTGAATCTGGGGCCGGAACTGGAGGGCACGGAAAAATCCGAAGATCTGTTTGTGTTTACGGTGGACCATATTACGCTGAAAAAGGGACAGCGGCTTGTGATGTCGCTGGCGGAGTTTACGCTGTCGTACGAGGATGTGTATAAGGTGGACATCTCGTTTGCGCCGCCGCTGGAGATGCGGCAGAATTTCAATAACGACCAGCAGTTGATGCTGGCTAAGCTGTTTCATGCACCCAATGCCGTTCATAAAATCCGGCTGAAAAATGATTCGGAATATCCATTGACGACGGCCCCGGCGACGATTCTGAAAGAGGGGCGGGTGCTGGCGCAGGGGATGATGACCTATACGGCCATCGGCAACAAGGGTGACCTGGAGCTGACGACGGCGGTCAATATCGGCGTGAAAAGCACCAATGAGCAGGTCAACCAGACACCCAATGCGGCGAACTGGAACGGCCATTCGTTTTCCAAAATCGATATGCGGGGGACGATTGAGCTGACCAACTTTGGCGATAAGCCGGTGACGCTGGAGGTGCGGCGGTCGGTATTGGGCAGTATGGATGAAGGCAGTCACGATGCGGTGGTCCGGCAGTTGGGCAACGGCTATGACGAATATGTGTTTGACGACGGTCAGCCGGTGTGGTGGAGCTGGTGCAGTTGGCCGTGGTGGTGGTATCGGTTTAACACCATCGGGCAGGGCAACTGGACGGTAGAGCTGGAGCCGGGAAAGACGACGACGCTGGAATATAAGTGGCACTATTATTGGGGCTAAATACCCAACGGGTATCATTATGCCGCGGACAGAAAAAGCACATAGTTCATTCCACTATACATAGCCGCGACGAAATAGGAAATATGATTGATACAGTGTTGTAAGAAATTGTAAATCATAAATTCTAAATTCTAAACAAGCTCTAAAGAGGAAAATAAAAAATCAAATATCAAAAATTAAAATGACAATCTAAAAATCAAAAAGATAGTTCCATGACGAAAGAATTAAAAAATCTGAAACTGAGCGAATTGACTTGTCCTGTCCTTGCAGAGACTGCTTTTCGCAAAGACGAAGAGCAGATTCCGGTTTTGGGTTTCGTGTTCTGGATTCCCGCCTTCGCGGGAATGACAAGCTGTGATTACAATTATTACGTAAAGCAAACATGGAAAAATGAAATTGTTTGTTGAATAATCAGGAGAAATGCAAATGAAGACGTGTGCAGGATATGGGTTGAGTGTGCTGCTGCTGGCGGCGGGGGTGATGGCAGGGGTGGGGTTTGCGGAGCCGGTTGGGGTTGGGGGGGCGATTACG
>JBDKVE010000032.1:0-16502 GCA_039679345.1 Anaerohalosphaeraceae bacterium | reverse complement strand
GTCAGTTTCCAACGTACTTTGCTCATCCTTGACTCCTTAAAAACAGGGTTGGAGTCAAGTGTACATAACTCCTTGCTACGCGCAAGCTTAAAATGACAAAAATATTAGGTTATGAAATGGCTTCTAGCTAAATAGAGAAATGCAGCAGCAAGTAATAGACAACCGACCTGTGCATCTTCAACAATGCCGTTTTCTCGCATAACCAGATCACCGCCCCATATCTGGATTAAAAACGATGAAAGGCCAACCAAGCCCGCCATCGCAATACAATATGCACAAAATCGAAACAGAACGTTTCCCGAACTATCATTATCCATTCTTTTCTAAATCTCCGGAATATTTTTAGCAAAAAAGTTTACTTCATTCATGCCGGCAAAGCAAATAAAATCCACACTCAACACTCACAAAATTAAGGATATTCATTTACCTTTATGTTACAATCTATCCCCAGTGCTAATGTTCATGACGGTGATGAATATCGGGTAAGTGCGGATGTATGTGTGTGATTATGCAGTGCTTGTGAGGATGGGAATAAAATCCATTTGTTGCCATTTCATGATCATGAACATGATGTTCGTCATCGTGTTTGTGGCCATGCTCATGTTCAAACTCTTCATGAATGTGTGTATGTTCATGTTTCTCGATTAACAGGAGTATTGCACCTGCAACCATGACAGGCACTGCGAACATAAATGATGCATCTGGAACCTCTTTCAAAAGAACCAGTGACAGCAGCACGCCGATAAATGGGGCTGTTCCGAAATATGCACTTGTTCTTGCCGCCCCCAAATGACGCAGAGCGGAGATGAAGAATACAATGCTCAGCCCATAGGCGAAAAATCCCAATAAGACGGCCATCCCAATATGACGGATGCCCGGCAGGTGATTTCCCAACAGGAGCGCCATACCGAAAGAAACAATACCTGCGACAATGCCTTTAATAATCGTAATGGTTACAGGGTCTTTTGCTGAGATATGACGTATCAGATTATTATCAAGTCCCCACAGTGCACAGGCTGCTATTATGCCCAGCGCCCCGATGGACAACCTCAGCGTTTCTGAACGGTCCCATGACAGAATAATGCTTCCAATTGTTACAAGGATAACTGCTATCCACACCCGTTTCCCTATGGCTTCCCGAAACATAATCGCAGCAATGACACTGGTTGCAACCCCTTCGAAATTCAACAGCAAAGAAGCGGTTGCGGCAGAGGTGTTTCGCAGGCTATACAGCAAGACTATCGGTGCGACAACACCGCCTGCAAGTATTGCTCCCAGCAGCCATGGCATATCGGTTCCGGACAAATGAGCTTCTGCATCAGCCTTAATTCGATGCATGGCTGTTTTTAATACTAACAGCCCCACCCCGCAGCCAAGATACAGCAATGCGGCAAGCATTACCGGATCAATGTCGGCCAGCAGAGTTTTGGCCAGAGGAGCACTCGCGGCAAAAAACAAGGATGCCAAGAATGCCTGAGTTATCGCATGATATTTTGTATGTCCCATTTTTTATATTTCGTTAATAATATTTGTGCTGATACAAATCAAACAAAAAACATATTCCCAGATAGTTGTGTATTTATATCTATATTAGGTCGAAATTCAATGATGAATGTAATAAACCATGTAATAAACGGGTTTTTCGCGTTGACAAATTGGCCAGACCTGTGTACAAATTGGCCAAGGTAAATCTTTGTAAATAAAGACTTAACGTTTATTATTACTTGAAAACAAAGAACTTACGAAAACGGCCATTTAAGATTCCTAAACCGTAGGTCGTGCGTTCGAATCGCGCCGGGTGCAGTATTATAAGTCTTTATTAAAAAACGAGATAAGGCCGAAAGAGTTGTGGTTTCGGAGGGCGTTTTTTTGAAAAAACAGCTATAAACGCTTTTTGCTGATGCCGGCTACGATGCCGAACGGATTCATCAACTTCGCCGTAATGGTTGAGGAAATCAGCAGTTGGGTAGTATATGAACGGGACACGGTCGTCACAATGAACGGCGGAACCGGCCTCAAATAAGCTAAAGCTTTTGATCGCCAAGCCAGTTATTAGCCAAGACGGCAAGATCCGTCATATCCACATTCTCATCGCCGTTTAAATCAGCACCTCCGCAAGATGGGGCATCCAAACATTCGACATCACCCCAATGACGTGCGAATTCAACAAAATCCGACAATCCTTCTTCGCCGTCATAAAGATTGTTCACTTGAATATTCAATGTCGCCTGATCATAGTTATTGTGAGTATTTTCACACCTTACCACAAAACTGTTTAGTCCGGTATTTGCATTCAAAGGCGTTCCTGTTAAGCTCCCATCTGCTGCCACTTGCAGCCAGGACGGTCCGGAGACTTTTGAAAATGTCAGCGGCAAGCCATCCGGATCAATTACTTCCGATGCAATAGAATTTTTATAGAAAACATCTTCTGCTGCATTTTGAGCAGTGATCATATTGCTGCTGAAAACCGGCCCCCCAAAGACATCTGCAATATCCATACGGGGAGTTCCATCGAAATCAAAGGGAACCATTGTCGCTGTCCAGCCATTCTCAGTAACATCCACCCGAACATATTCATTCACCAGACCTCCAGATATCCCGCTGCCCAGGCTGTGATATCCTCCCACCGTCATGTGTGTCCAGTCATAGACCAGCGGCTCAGCCAAATCAAGCCAACTGCCGCCGCCGGTCATACAATAGTACACGTTATTCTGCCAGCCTCGCTCGTATTCATGTGTATGCCCGCTAAAACAGATATCGACTCCATATTGCTCCATGAGCGGAACAAGATTTGTTCGAATATCGGCTTCCCCGCTATACCAGCGTTCCGAATAGGGTGGGCGATGAATAAAGAGAAATATCTGCCGGGCATGGTTCGCCACCGCCTGCTGAAGATCGTTTTGAACCCACGCAAAATCACTGCGGGTAAGATCGTCGCTACAGAGGAAGTGACAGCCTGCATAGTCAAATGAAAAACTTCCGTATCCGGCAGTGTAAGGGCCACCTCGATCTTTACTGGGCATATCCGCAAACTTTCGGATTACAGAGGATTGCCCCGCATCATGATTACCCCACGCATTGAACCAGGGAACCGTTTGTCCAAGATATTTAGCAACCCGATCAAGGTAATAATATTTTGTGTCTGTGTAGGAATCTCCGTTCTCGGCCAAGTCTCCCGTCGTAACCGCAAATTTCACGCCGGAAGCAGCCATATGTGCCATCATAGCCTTTGTCGGTTCATAAGGATCGCCTGAATATACGCCATGATTATGTCCCTGGCTATCCGACCAGACCGCAAATGAAAAATTAATCCTGCTGGAAGGTGCCGTTGCAAAGGTCTTGTCGCCTAAGGGTATGCCGTCTATCGTTACTTGATAATGATATGTCTCATCCGGCAACAGACCCGTTAATACCGCTTTATAAATAATGGTTCCGCCTCCGCTGTTTTCAGTGGTAATGGAAGCCGGGGTTCCATAATTTGAATCAAGACCGTATTCCAGCATACAGGGAACCTGCTGATTCACTTCCCACATCACGGTGATACCGTCTATTTTCAGATTCTGCAAATAGGGGTGAGTCAGAATCAAGGTTGCCTGCGGCAACTCCTGTCCGCCGGGACCTTTCAATGCAGCCACCTGCGAGGGTGACAATGCCCGATCAAGCAACGCCACCATCGATACATCGATCGGGTAATCCTCTCCGTTCTCGTCAGCAAACAAGAGCAGTGTATCTTCCAGGGAAAAACGGCCATCAATTGATTGGACGTTTCCGGCAAGGACTTTCGTACCGTTGGCATAAATTGAATATTCGGTGCCATTGTCCACCACAATCACCAGACGATACCACGTATCCGCCAATGCATAAAAACCAGGCGTCCCTTCGCCGCTGCCTGAATAACCTGTCGCCGAATCACCGATACTGCCATCCGGATGAATGAAGCAGTCCCCATCATCAGAATTGAATGGATTGGTTTGATAGAGGCTTTTCCAATACCCCATACTGGAGGATGGATAGCTGAAATCAATGACCGCTGACCACTCGTTGACTTTGGAACCTCCTCCGTTGGCAGCAATACCGTGCTGGCACGAATAAAAGCTTCCGAGTCTGATCCTCGCAGCTCCATCAGATTCACTAAAGCCTGCCACGGCCGTATGAGAACCGCTTAAAAACAGGTCTGTTCCTACCGTCGCTGCCGTCAGATTTTCAGGGTCATTAAAATCCCACTGCCCCACAAGGACCGGTGGCGGCAAGACACCACCAAGCGACTGTATTTCGCTTTCGCTGAGTGCCCCGTTATAAAATACGATTCGAGACACATCCACCGCCTCTTCTTCACCATCTTCGTCCGCAAATAAAAGAAAAACATTTTCAAGTGAAAAACGGCCGTCAATAGCCTGTGCAGTTCCATTCAGAACACGCACCCCGTCGATCCACAATTCATAAAACGATCCGTTGTCAACGCGAACCACCAACCGATACCACGTATTCGCGGCAACCGTTCCCGCCGGTGCATACTGTGTGGCCGCTACGCCAATTTCTCCGGTCGACTTCGTAAATAACTCACCGTCATTGGTATTCGTTTTATTTGTTTGAAGAAACGAACTGTAAGCAGCAGTCAAAGTACACTTGATGTCATAGACCAGCGTCCATTCGTTGGTCAGATTACCACCACCATTGGCACCAATTCCATTCGTAACCTTATAGTAGCTGTTGCTGCCAATCCGGGCGGCACCGTCACCGGCACTAACGCCTGCCACTGCCGTATGGCTCCCGCTTAATACCAGATTGTTACCGATTGTGGCGGCCGTCAGGTTTGCGGGGTTATTAAAATCCCACTGCCCTGCAAGCGTTGCCGCCTGCGTTGCTCCCGACAGAATAAATAATAGAATTATAGTCAACAATGCTGTCGTATTCCGATTCATAGATACTCTCAATTTCTCAATTTTATAACGGATTGCCCAATGTCTCTATTGAAACATCTTTCAGAAATCGCTTTCAACGCCTGAAGAATCCCGCCCCGGTATACACTCACTGGAGGTATTTCTTAAGAACACAGGAGCTATCCCGAATAGTGTGTGCAGGACAGCTCCTGTTATCATATTTCCAACTTATTTTCGCCGACGCACGAACACCATTCCACCCAGCCCAAACAGAACCATGGTGGCAGGTTCGGGAATCGGGCTGCCAGCCCCACCCAGTGCCTGAATAGCCTCACCTGAAAGCGTCTCATCATAGAAAGCTACCATGGACACGTCGACAGGCTCTTCTTCACCATCTTCGTCTGCAAACAAAAGAAAAACATTCTCCAGTGAAAAACGGCCGTCAACACCCTGGGGGGTTCCATTCAGAACACACACACCATCCTTCCACAATTCATACAGATTACCATTGTCCACGCGAACCACCAGACGATACCACGTATCCGCAGACACCGTCCCGGCCGGCGCATTCCCGGTGGCACTTACTCCAATTTGTCCGTTTGACTTGGTAAACAAATCGCCATCATTGCTATTGGTTATATTGGTCTGAAGCAGCGAGCTGTAACCCGCAGTCAAAGGACACTTAATGTCATAGACCAGCGTCCATTCATTGGTATAGTTTCCGCCGCCATTGGCGCCAATTCCAGACGTAGCCGTATAATAGCTGCCTTTGCCAATCTGAGCAGCACCGTCGCCGGCACTAACGCCTGCCACAGCCGTATGGCTGCCGGTTAATCCCAAATTGGTTCCGATTGTGGCGGACGTTAAGTCTGCGGAATTATCAAATTCCCATAATCCCACCAGACCCGCCTGCGCCAGCGATGATACCGCCAGCATTCCAATTAATACAATACTTAACCTTTTCATCTCCACTTTCTCCTCAATCATTTTCTCTGGATTTTTCATATTCACCTTTCCGAAAAACGATTCCGAAAAGGCCAGCTTTATACACCTTTGTTCTTGATACAAGAATAATCCACCTTTTTTACTTCCCGCGATGCCATAGGTACTGTGAAAATCGGCAGATTATCCTTGTATCAATGCCTGATCCTGTTCTTACGGATGATAGATTCCGCCCTGGAGCCATTCTGCGGCAAACACTGCAAAATCATCCAGCGACACTTTACAATCTTTGTTGAAATCCATGGACACCCAGCTCGGCGCGGGATTCTTGCTGTAGATACAAACGCTGGAACCAAAGATATCCGCAATTTGTTCGGCATTCAGGCCGTAATTATAGACCCGTAGATCATCGAGCTTGCCATCCCAAAAACCAGCAGCTCCCGGATCGGCTCCCGGATCGTTTCCTGACCCTTGAGCAGCCGGCTTACAGCCAATTCCAACCCACTTGGTGCTTGTCGTATTCAGAGTGCCATCATACGTATGCGAAGCCACTTCGAAAGTACGGCTGCTAATGGCTTCATCGGCACCCATCCGGTACAGATGAATATACGCGCCATCGGCCACTGCCGCGACAAACTGCCACTGGCCCGTTGGGAGAGCTACACTGTCCGTAATGCTTATTCCGGTTTCGTTTGCCTGATCGATCTGCAAATCCAGTGCACCGCTGCCGCTGTCAAGACCAAAATGGAACATCCCGCGAGATACACCGCCGTTCCAGTGCTTGATAATACTGGCCCATGTCGGATGGGGGGTATCCACATACACCCAGGCAGTCAGGGTAAACTCCTGTCCTGTTGTAGGATAAGGATTCAATGCAAACTTTGTTAAATCAAAGATCGCACCCTTATCGCCATAGAGTTCCATTGCATTCGTTCCGATTTGGCCGGCAGGCCAGGTCGGATTCTGACCGGCAGCAATCAATTCGGCATCATAACCGCCAGCCGAATCAGTCAGGTTGCCATCGAATTCAAAATGGTTGACTAATCGTCCAATGACCAGACGTGCCGAATTTGACCGTACCGTCCCGCCTGAGGATGTCACATCACAAATATAGAAGCCTTCATCGCCATCGATAGCCGGAGCGCCGACAGCGGGATCAATCACGGTTAGTGTATTCGTATTCACGCCAGCATATTCGGCTCCCTCAGAAAGCAGAACTTCATCGCCCGTGTTACTCGGATCCACATCCAAATACCACTGATAGAACAGTTGAAGGCTTGACGGATTATCGGTGGTGACAACAATCTTGCCATTTGTTTCACCAGGCTTAACAATATCAGAGTGAGCCACTACATTTTCCGGTTTTTGATTTGTATTAAATGACCAAATGTTACCAACAATCACGTCGTTGGGTTCAGTCGCGCTGTTTGTCCGCGTATCCACACGCCAGTAATAGGTCGTGTTGATAGCCAGAAGCGAAGTTGGAGTATAGCTCTGTATCGGGTCAGCGGCAATGTTTCCGACCAGCAGTTGATCTGCGAAGTAAGGCACACCGGTATGATGTTCATAGGTCGCCTCTTTAAGCCTTGCAAGGTTCGGATCACAATACACCACAAATGAATGAGTATCAGGATCTGCCGCCATGGCATTGTTCGGGTCACGAGGTGCTTTCCATTGCAGTAATGCGTCCGGCAAAATACCTTTGGCTTTGGAAACAGGAGAAACATTGACAGCCATGAAACCGGATATAGGAGTAGTGACACCGCCCAACGCCTGGATGGCCGCTTCTGAAAGCGTCTCATCATAGAGAGCCACCCTGGTCACATCAACATTTTCTTCTTCACCGTCTTCGTCCGCAAATAAAAGAAAAATATCTTCCAGAGAATGCCGTCCGTCAACGCTCTGGGGGGTTCCACTCAGAACACGCACTCCGTTAATCCACAACTCATAAAGAGAGCCATTGTCAACACGGACAACCAAACGAAACCACGTATTTGCGGCAACCGTCCCTGCCGGCGCGTACTGTGTGGCAGCTAACCCAATTTCTCCGTTCGATTTCGTAAACAGCTCACCGTCATTAGTATTCGTTTTATTTGTCTGAAGCAGCGAACTGTAGCCAGAGGTCAAAGGGCACTTAATGTCATACACCAGCGTCCATTTGTTGGTATAAATGCCGCCGCCGTTAGCGCCAATTTCATGCGCAACCTTATAGTAGCTGTTGCTGCCTATCCGAGCGGCACCGTCACCGGCACTAATACCTGTCACAGCCGTATGGCTCCCACTTAATACCATATCGTTTCCGATTGTGGCGGCCGTTAAATCCGAGGCATTCGTAAATTCCCATAATCCCACCAGACCCGCCTGAGTCAGCGATACAATCGCCAACATTCCAACGAATACAACACATAACTTTTTCATGCTGATTCCTCCATATTAAATTCGATTTTTTACATTCTCCTTTTCGCATATCGTAGCGAAAAGACATACAAATGACACTTTTGATCCTACTTATATTGCGAGACGACAACAACACAACACACAGCAATAACCACAATCACATCTTGGAATTTAACAAAAGTATTCTCCCTTTCTCATCATCTCTGCTTCTGTTCTTCCATTACATAATACGGACAGAAATCTGCCGGAATTCATTTCCTTCCATCCGCTTGCCTGCCTTTGCTTAATCGAGACTGTTCAATACAAATTTAAGATTATCTGCGTAAGCATCCGCACTCTCTCCATCCCGCTTGGTTGCCGTAAGACGAAGGATAATTCTCACGGTTCCTGACGGTAGGATTCCTTTATCAGATCGCTCAACAAAACAGGTCTGATTGTTTCGTTGTTCAGCAGCGACCGGCCCGATTGCGGCGGAACCGATTAATTCATTGGAGTCATCATAAAAAGAGGCTGTGATTTCAAGGGTATCTTCATGATTCAGCCAGCCGCCAATCCACCCGGATAATTCGTAGCCGATCTCTCCTCTATTTGTTTTATAAAACAACTCTGCAATACTAACTTCCTGAGTGATGGTGCAATCTTCATGCCCCACAAAAAAGCAGTTGCCTTTATCGGGAGGAACCGGAATAGCCGATCGTTCTGAGGAGCTTATTTCTCCTTCCCCCATTGTTGCATAAGTATTGATGGTTGCAGGGGCCAAATCCTGCCAACCGGATATGCTAATGTTATTTTCGGTTAATTTTTGCGAGTCACTTTTTTGGAGATCGTAAACCACATTGTCTTTTTCGAAATCGCCATTCACAATCAGGTTGCGATTCAGCAGCGAATCGCCCAACTGAAATTCCTTCGTACTCCGGATAAATCCCCGATTCTGCAAGGAAAATTCAGTAACGGATAATTGTCCACTCCGATTTACAAGTCCGGCCTGGCCGATCCCGATTACCCATTCCTTCGAAGCGGCCGAATCCGAACCAGCATGCATAGCCACTCGTCCTTTATACACTTCGGCTCGAACCATATCAGCAACATCCACATCAACCCCGAATTCAGTTCCAAGGTCGGTAATTCTGGCACTGGGCGTATCCACAATGAAGCCGGTCGCCTGCATGGGAACAAAGGCATACAATCGGCCGGAATAAATCGCCATCCTGTCATTGCCTTGCAACTTTATAACAGCCGGCGCCTCGAGCACAACTTCAGCACCACTGTCGAATACAATTTTAATGACACCTTGTTTGAGATACCGCATTTCCTCCTGGCTAAACCGGGAGCCGATTTCCATGGGCCAGTCAGAATCCGCCCATTGGGCATGAACCATCTCAGTCAGGGTTGCAATAGTTCGGGAAGCAGGGAAGAAATTGACATACATAATCAGTATTAATAATACTGCAGCAACTGAAATTAACGTAAATATTATGGATTTACTGACTTTAGGTTTTTCCCTGGATGCATAGACAACCTGTTGAATCAACTCCTGCTGTGGTTCTTCCTTAGTAAGCTCAATTGCTTCAGCCGCCTTTTCATGTGCCGCCAGTATTCCCCAGAATTGAGACTCAGCGAAGCTTTTCTCGTTTGATAGCCAAGTATCTTTTGACACTGAACTATCATCGGGCATCGCAGCAGCCTGAAAACACTGAAGTTCAGCCCATATTTTTACATAATCTACATACAAACGGCAGACCCGATCATTTTCCGTAATCCAGGTGTTCAATCGTTCAAAATCCGCATCCGTAATAATATCTTCACGTAATGCATTCAATAATCTGTAGAGTTCGTTAATTTGCTCAGCATTCATATGGCCCGGATCCTTTTACGCCATGTTCTTGCGAACACAATTTAACAAGGTGATATGGATTCGGCCTAACACATTGTACAAGGTGTTATTATTGATGTTCAGCCGTTCTGAAACCGTTCGCAGTGTGGCTCCGATTTCATACCGAAAACTCAGAATCTTTCGCTCTTTTTCTCCGAGCTTATCCAGGCAAAGCTGAAGTGCTTTCTGACGTTCTTGTTCCAGATTGCTCGTCGTCTCTGCGACCTCCTGAATGGCCTCCATAGCCTGTTCACTGAACACTCTTTTTTTCTTTGTTATTTGTTTGCGATAGGTCAGAATCTGATAACGGGCAATACATAATGCCCACGCGGCAAAATTGGTTCCCGGTTGGTATTTGTCAAATTCCGACCACATGATGGAGACCGTTTCCTGAACGATATCATCTGCATCAGAGGGATTTGGCATACTGGACATGACATATCCAAATAAGCGGCGTTGGACACTCATATATAACATCATGAAATGCTTGCCGCGATCGCTTTCTAAATAGATTTTGTCTTTCCATTCTCTTGTCATAGATAACCTTTTTATAACTATGTTATGTTAAGGATAGGGTGGAATCCCATGTTTTTTTGAATAAAAAATACGAGGACAAAATCATTGTCAATCTGTTTTTTCATAACTCCATATAAATAAATAAGTAACAATCTGAAACTTTTTGCGATTTTGTACATTTTATGATCAGCGAAAATTATTCTTAACCTTCCCGTTGCCTCAACTAAGAATGTTACTATAAGTATTACAGTTACAGGCAGAACCCTTTATGGTGACATAAACGGCGATAATGATGTGGATATGGATGATCTTGTGGACTTTGTTCCCTACTGGCTGCAGACCAATTGCAGTCTGGATTTAGACGGCAACTGCCTGATCAATCTGTATGAATTTGCGGAGTTTGCCGAAAACTGGCAGGAGAATTAATCCCCAAATTATACTGATCCTGGAGAAGTTGTCCGCCTGAGGCGCGGCTATGGTCCGTTTCAATGCGTTCTGTGGCCATCCTCGCGGCAAAATGATACTTGTTGAGTACAACCGGTATTGAAGGTCCATAAAATGGCCAATATCTTGACCGTGAGAGTTTGGTCATGGATTTTGGGTCAGCATAGGGGCAAGTTCACTGTTGGTGATATGGGGCGTTGGGCTGTAAAAAGAGCACGACGGGATAAGGCTGTTCAAAAAGAGTTATTGGCGAAAAACAAACTTGTTCTTATTCCATTTCCGGTTACCCTTAATATGGATGCTCTTGTGCAAAATTCAGACATAGTTTGCGGGAAAATAAGCAACGATACCCAACGGGTAGGATGATTTCGTAAGTTAAAGAAGCACGTGGTTGAAGCTGCTGTACTTCGTCGCGCCGAAACGGAACATATTAGGCAGGATCAGTATAGAATGAATAAAACGTATGCAATGGCTATCATCGTATTTCTGGCGGGATTGTGTCATGCAGTCGTGCCGGTCGTTCAAGCAAAGTTTACCGCAGAGCCGGCTTACTGGTCCTGGGCGAAGACCCCGCCGATGGGGTGGAATAGCTGGGATTGTTTCGGCACGACGCTGACGGAAGAACAGGCCAAAGCTCAGGCCGATGCCATGGAAAAACACCTCAAGCCGTATGGCTGGACCTGGTTTACGGTGGATATCCAGTGGTATGAGCCTGATTCTCAAGGGCATGGCTATCGGCGTGGTGCACGGCTTGAGATGGATGAATACAGCCGGCTGATACCGGGTCTGAAGAAATTTCCATCTTCGTCGGACGGCAGGGGATTCAAACCCCTGGCGGACTATGTCCACGCGAAGGGTCTGAAATTCGGCATCCATATCATGCGCGGTATTCCCAAACAGGCGGTGCGTGACAATACGGCCATCCTCGGAACAGATGTCCGTGCGGCTGATATTGCCAATACCCGTTCGACCTGCCCATGGAATCCGGACATGTATGGTGTGGATATGAGCAAACCCGGTGCCCAAACCTATTATGATTCGCTGTTTGAGCTTTATGCCTCCTGGGGCGTGGATTTTGTGAAAGTGGACGACATTGCCCGTCCTTATGACGAGGTACAGAAGGCTGAGATTGAGGCCATCCGAAAGGCCATCGACAAGACCGGCCGCCCGATTGTGCTGAGCCTGTCGCCCGGCGATACGCCGATCGAGCGGGGTCAACACGTGATGAATCATGCCAATATGTGGCGGATTTCCGATGATTTTTGGGACCGCTGGCAGCCGCTGTATGGGATGTTTGGACGACTTGAGAAATGGACCAGGTACCGGGCCGAAGGAGCATGGCCGGATGCCGATATGCTGCCTTTTGGGATT
The DNA here is from genome assembly GCA_039679345.1 of Anaerohalosphaeraceae bacterium. GTDB lineage: Bacteria > Planctomycetota > Phycisphaerae > Sedimentisphaerales > Anaerohalosphaeraceae > Anaeroglomus. Next base: position 4,079 of record JBDKVE010000032.1, on the reverse strand, counting down.
GTGGAATTCAATCGTCCCACGCGGTTTACTCCGGATGAACAAATGACCTGTATGAGCCTGTGGTGTATTGCTCGTTCGCCGCTGATTCTCGGTGCCGATATGACCCGCATGGACGACACAACGCTTAGTCTGCTGACCAATCCGGAGGTGCTGGCCGTCAATCAGGCCAGTACAAACAACCGGCAGATTAAAAACGAAAATGATCTGATTGTCTGGGCGGCGGATAGCCCCGACGGCCGGGATCGCTATGTCGGACTCTTCAATGCCCAGAGCAATGATAATCCGTTTGATCTGGCGAAAGCTGATTACACCAGTTGTCGGCTCAGTGGTCAACCCCTGGCCCAGGTCATTGAGATCAGCATCCCGAGCCGGAATGCCCGCCGGCTGGTGCTGGCAGTCAGAGACGGCGGTAACGGCAGTGATTATGACCATGCGGCCTGGATTGAACCGGTACTCACCGGCCCCAAAGGAACCTTGAAACTGACCGACCTGGACTGGATCGTTGCAACGGCGGGATGGGGAACCGTTCGCAAGCATCGTACCGTCGATGGACGTCCCCTGACGCTGGATGGAAAACCCGTCGAGGGCATTGGAACGCACTCCGTCTCAATTATCGAATTCGAATTGCCCGAAGGGTATGACACGTTTACCTCCAGAGGCGTGATTACCGAGGGAAGTCAGGGACGGGGATCGCTGGAATTCTGCGTCCTGCTGGATCCCGAAAAGCGGTCAAAGCCCGATCGCAGCACCGTATCGGTGTCTTTTGCGGATATTGGAATTACCGGCAAGGCCCGTGTGCGAGACCTGTGGACACGCCGGGATATGGGTGAATTCAGTGATTCATTCGGGGCGGATGTGCCGCTGCACGGTGCCGGATTATTCCGCATATCACCGATACCGTAAACCCGGCTTCGGGAAAGGAATTTTGTATGAATGCGTTCGTCGTTACAATATCGGTAAGAATGTTGTCGTTTGATTCAATAGGAATGGGAAACCAGCACTTATAATTTGAGGATTAACCATGAGAAAATCAAATCTTACGAATGTCATGAGGGAGTCCCCGGCAGTCGCCATTATTTCATTGGAAAATCAGACTCACCGGATGCTATTGCCGGGCTGTCTGGTGCTGGGATTTCTCGTGAGCCACTGGCTTGCCGTTTCTGCTTTTGCCGCCGAGGAAATCTGCGGCTCCTGTACTCACAAGGTGAGTGTTATCGGGGAGTTTACCCACTACAAAGTTGCTGACTCTGTTGCAATCGAGGGGGCCAACGGCGAGGAGGCGGCATTTCGTGAAGAAATCTATGGAAAAGAGTTCAGCATCAGCGTTTCCAGTCTGCCGGCAGGCCAATACACGGTCGTCATTGGCGAAGCGGAAACCTTTTTCAGTGATCCGGGGCAACGCTTATTCAGCGTGGTTTCCGGTGATGTGGTACTGGCCCTGGACTTCGATATCGTCAAGACCGCCGGCAAGGCAAAAAAAGTGTGTTATATCACCGGCGTAGTCGATCATGAAGATGATGCACTCAGAGGACCGCTGAAAGTGACGTTTAAGGCGCATCAAGACAATGCCAAGTTCAACACATTCGAGGTTAAGGACGCTTCAGGAACGTCCATGCTTTCTTTCAATGCGTCCCAGATTGCCGAACCCTTCGCCGGCAATGCCACGATGATACCGGATATCAAGGAAGCCCCGATTTGGCGTGAGCTGGCCCAGCCGCTCCGCAAACGCATCGATGACCTGATTCGCCGGATGTCGCTGGCAGAGAAAGTGGCACAATTGCAGAACGAGGCGCCGGCGGTTCAGCGGTTGGGGCTTCCCGCTTATAACTATTGGAATGAAGCCCTGCATGGCGTTGCCAACAACGGTGCTGCAACGGTTTTCCCGGAGCCGGTGGGAATGGCCTCGACGTGGAATCTGGAGCTGCTTCGTCGGGAAGGAACGGTGATCGGCATCGAAGGTCGTGCGAAATTCAACGATTATACCTCCAAAAATAATGGTAATTCCAAATGGTGGACCGGTCTGACTTTCTGGACGCCGAACATCAATATCTTCCGCGATCCCCGCTGGGGCCGCGGCCAGGAAACCTATGGCGAAGACCCTTTCCTCACCGGCGATATCGCCGTGGAGTTTATCAAGGGCATTCAGGGGGACCACCCCGACTATATGCTGGCCATGGCCTGTGCCAAGCATTACGCGGTACACAGCGGCCTGGAGCGGGAACGTCACAGCTTTAATGCAGAGCCTTCAGAACGTGATTTGTATGAAACCTACCTGCCTCAGTTTGAACGGGCGGTGCGGGATGGAGGAGTTGCCGGCGTGATGAGCGCCTATAATGCGCTCAACGGTATTCCCTGCAGCGCCAGTCAATTCCTGCTCGACGACCTGCTGCGGAAACAGTGGGGGTTTGAGGGGTATGTCGTTTCGGATTGCAGTGCCATCAACGATATCTGGAATCGACGAGCTCATAAGTATGTCGAGACTCCAGAACAGGCAGCGGCACTGGCAGTCAAGGCCGGCTGCAATCTCTGCTGCGGCGGCGATTACAGCGCCCTGGTGCAGTCCGTCCAAAAGGGCTTGATCGGAGAGAAAGAAATCAATGAGGCATTGTATTACACGTTGTGGACCCGTTTCCGTCTTGGTCTGTTTGACCCGGCCGAGAAAGTGCCGTATTCCAAATACACCATCGCCGACAATGACACCCCCGAGCACGGGCAGGTCGCCCTGGAGGTCGCCCGTCAGTCGCTGGTGCTGCTCAAGAACGACGGCATCCTTCCGCTGGACCGTTCCAAATATAAACGCATTGCGGTCATCGGTCCCAACGGCAATTCGAAATCCATGCTGGAGGGCAACTACCACGGCTCGGCTTCGCATCCGGTTTCCATTCTGGACGGCATAAAGCAGGCGGCCGGAGACGGTATTGAAATTACGTTCGCCCTGGGCAGTCCTGTTACCACCAAACCCGGGGCGGCGGCCTGGAGTCGCCAGGATAACGAGACAAAACGTCCTGTTGCAGAGCTTCAAGAGGAAGCCGTCAAGCTAGCCGCGGATGCGGATTTGATCATTTATGTCGGCGGTATTACGCCTGCGCAGGAAGGCGAGGGCTTTGATCGCGATTCAATTGAACTGCCCGAAGTGCAAACCCAGCTCATCCGGGCGCTTCATGCCGTCGGCAAACCGATAGTCATGGTCAATTGCAGCGGGTCAGCCATGGCTCTGACCTGGGAAGCCGAACGTCTGCCTGCAATCCTGCAGGCATGGTATCCGGGCCAGGAAGGCGGGCGCGCGGTTGCGGAAGTTCTTTTCGGCCAGGTCAATCCGTCGGGCCATTTGCCGCTGACATTCTACCGGGCAACGACAGATTTGCCTGACTTCAGAGACTATTCGATGGCCAACCGGACCTATCGTTATTTCAATGGCAAATCCCTCTATGCATTTGGTCATGGCTTAAGCTATACAACCTTTGAATACAAAAACGGCAAGCTTGCATCGAAACAGATTTCCGCCGACGGTGTTGCCAAAGTGTCCTTCACCATAGAAAACACAGGTCGTCTTGCCGGCGATGATGTGGGTCAGGTGTATTATCGCCATGTCAGTTCACAGGTTCCGCAGCCCAGGCTTGCCCTGTGCGGATTTGCCCGTGTGCTTGTAAAGCAGGGCGAGGCAAAGTCTGTTACTGTTGATATTCCCGCCAGCCGACTGCGTTACTGGGACACGACGAAAAAACAGTACGTAGTGGAGCCGGGAGAGTATGAAATTCTCATTGGCGCGGCTTCCGACGATATCCGGATCAAGCTGCCTGTGACAATCACCGCCCGGTAATCTAATCCAAAAACTGCAGCCCCCGGGCAGTCTGGCCGGGGGTTGCTCTAACTTCTTGCGAAAATGAGGTGACGATGCTGATTAAAAATAAGACTCAACCCTATCTTGCGTATCTGGGCTTTGTGTGGCTTTGCATGTTCCTGTTCGTGATTCCGGAATCCGCACGCGCTGCGGAGCATCGCCTTTCATCGCCGGACGGCCGAATCGACATCGTTGTCTCAGATACAGGGGGGCTGCGGTATCGGGTGGAAATCGAGGA
>JBDKVE010000031.1:0-14108 GCA_039679345.1 Anaerohalosphaeraceae bacterium | reverse complement strand
ATTGCACCTTCAAAGGAGGTGTTCATCTTGGTCATGGTCTCATTCATGGTTTGCAGATTGCCGTTCATGCCCTCGGTCAACTCCAGTTGCGAAAACTGTGCAAGCTGAGCAGCCATCTGCTGATTATCCATTGGCTCCAGAGGATTCTGATACTTAAGTTCTGTCACCAGCAGAGTCATAAAGTCCATTTTTTGCGACGCTGCATCAATCGTACTCATAATGCTTCCTTATCCATTGTCTTTTAACTTACAGGCACACTATACCGCAGAGAAATCTCGCAAGTCTTATGCCACAGCCGCCCAAAATCCACCTTGTTGTATCTTAAGTCTTTTATAAACAGGACTTTAAATTTTTATCTATCCCCCCGCCGCCCTGCCGCACTGCGCATAATCCTTAACGCGAATGGATAATTTTTCCCCGTTTCGGGAACAATTTTCCCATCCCAAAGCCCGTTTACGTCCTATAATTTTTCATTTTGCCTTCACAACGACTGATAATTTCAATATTATCAAAATTTAACTTAAGTTTTTATTGGACTGTCCGATAAAAAATTAAAGCCGTCAAGGTCTCCATGCCGACTTAATTCATACCAATCGTTAATGAGTTTCGTATAACAGGATTACACCAACGAGTGCGTAATATGAATATAGAGTCGATTCTGGTTGTATCGCGGCAACCTGAGATTCAGCATCTGGCCAGACAGTTCACGCAGCGGCTTTTCGCCGCCGATGACCTGAACGACCTGTCCGACCTGCTCAATCGCTCCGAACCCGAAGTTATCATCCTCGGTTCGGATATGTCTATTGCGCAAATCGCAGTCATGATGTCCATGCTTCAGAACAAAAACATTAATCCCCCAGTCCTTGTCATCGGCGATGCATCCTGTGAATCCAGGGCCGCCGATTATTTGTCGCTGGGGATTACCGATTATATGGATCGCCTGGAAGGTGCTGAACAACTTGAGGTGATTCTCCATCGCACTCAGGAAACCTGTGTGTCCGAGCCGCGAGACCTTGATTTTTTCACCGAAGATTGTCCATCGGCTATCTCCATTGTCGGTCGAAGTCCGGCCATCACCAAAACTCTTAAGATGATTCGCCTGGTCGCCGGCAGTGCCTGTAATCCGGTATTGATCATCGGAGAAACCGGAACAGGCAAGGAACTGGCCGCCCGCGCCGTTCATGTACTGCGGCACGGTAATAATCAGAAATTCGTAGCGATTAATTGTGCCGCATTGACCGCCAACCTGCTCGAAAGTGAATTATTTGGTCATGTCAAAGGTTCCTTTACCGGGGCCGACCGTGAAAAAACAGGCTTGCTGGAACTGGCCTCCGAAGGCACTATCTTCCTTGATGAAGTCAGCGAAATGCCTCTCGATTTACAGGCCAAACTGCTGCGGGTTATTCAGGAAAAAACCTTCCGCAAAGTCGGCGGCATCCAGGACCTCGAATGCAGGGCCACTATTGTCACAACCAGCAATCGCAATCTCATTCAGGAAGTCCGTCAGGGCAAATTCCGCCAGGATTTATATTATCGCCTGGCCGTCTGCCCGATTACCATTACCCCCCTTAGGGCCGAATCCCGGCGAGAAGATATCCTCCTGCTGGCCCAGTATTTCATCCAGCAGTCCGCCATCTGCCCGCAAAAGAAGGGCAAAATCAAGGGTTTGACCAAACTGGCCGCTGAAATGCTGCTTAAGCATCCCTGGCCGGGCAATGTCCGGGAACTCCGTAATGTCATCGAAAGAGCCATCCTGCTCGAATCCGGCGAGCGTATCGGCACCCATAACCTGTTTTTCGAGCCGGAATCCTTCGAGATCGAAGAAATGACCATCCAGGATTGCCAACCCAGTCCTTTCCGCGATTTCTCGCTCGAAAAAGCCGAAAAAGAACTGGTACGCCGGGCCCTAGAAGAAGCCGGCTGGCAAAAAACACGGGCCGCTTCCCTGCTTGGCATCACTCGCGCCACCCTTTACGCTAAGGTAAAACAATATAACCTCGAACAGCCTGGCGAAAAAGTGACTCAAACCATCTCTTAACTTCACATCAAATATAAGTGCATTATCCTCAATATCTTATAAGCATTTTATAAAATATTTTTGTTTTTCTATTGTTTTGCGAACTATACATAGATATTCTATGTATAGATGTTATATGTATTCACAAGGCAATAGACAATGGATATCTCAAAAGACTTGATTGCGGCCTCGGCAACGCCCCTGATCCTGTCGATTCTGACCGAGGGTGAAAGCTACGGCTATGCCATCATCAAACGGGTGACCGCCCTGTCCGGCGGAACCCTGCAATGGACCGATGGCATGCTATACCCCATCCTGCACCGCCTCGAAAGCCAGGGCCTGATCGAATCGGAAGTCCGCACCTCCGATACCGGCCGCAAACGAAAATACTATCGCATCAAACAGGACGGCTCCACTGCCATTGCCGTGTACCAGGCCCAATGGCAGGCCGTCTATGCAACCTTAAACAAAGTATGGGAGGCAAAACTATGTTTAGATTAGAAGACGCAATTGAAAACTGGAAACTCCAGCTTAACCAGCATCAGACGATGACCCCTTCGGATATCGAGGAATTGCAAATCCACCTGCTCGAAGAGATAGATACCCTGATGGCAGCAGGCCTCAATCAGGAGGAGGCCTTTATCGTCGCCTCTCGCCGCATCGGCAGCCCCGGCGAAATCTCTTGTGAGTTCGCCAAGATTAACACCGCTGCCATCTGGAAAAATCGCTTCTTCTGGATGATTATCGGCATATTGATGCTGCAGATATTTTCGGCCTGCGGCAACTTTCTTGGCCGCGGCGGGGCATTGATTGGATGTCAACTGGTCGGATGGAACGCATTGAACACAGGGATTATTTCGGCAGTGATTCAAATCGCTGTCTTGCTGTGTCTTCTTGTTGGTTTTTACATCGCTGCAGTCCATTTCTCCATCTTCCGGAAAATCCCGAAAAAGACTCTGATCGGCATAATCATTGCGGTGAGTGCCTTGAGTTTCCTCATCAACCATCTGGCTGGAATAGGATTTAACGTCATGATAGGCCGATTCTATTCGGCGGAACAATTAGGACAATTCTCTCTCGGATGCAATTACTCGGCAATGGGATTGTCTGTTCTGTGGCCTGTGGTCTGGCTGCTTCTTCTGCTCTGGCTCCTGCCCGGCAAAACACGATCTGCTTAGTTTGCCTTGTTTGACCTCGCAACTACCAAATTGACCAACAAAATTAATCTCAGCAAAACCAGTCTGGAAATAATCGTTGTTGGAGAAATAGAAAAAGATATCCATTTAAAATCAGTGTGATAGTCCCAAAGAAGCTCATGCATATCTTATCCATGGTTGGGGTTCGACTGAACAATATATCGCAAATCATCTTTAAGACAGCAATAACGAAAAAGACAGATGGAACCAAACTCGGCAATATAAACAAATAATCAAAAAGAGCAAAAAACAGGCCTTCAGACATAGTGAATTTCGTAAACATACTTAACACGACCAATCCATACGCCAATAGAGGTATTAATAATAGAGACCCCATAGCTACTAAAGAGACAATAGAGGCCCGTTTCAAATAAGGATGTTCAGCATATAATCCTATGATGGAAAAAATGAGAAAGAAAAATCCTGTACCACAAAAATATCCCCAATAAATAGAATCTTTGGGATTATATGGCCCTTCAATGTCCCTTGGGGACATTGTATGTGTTTTAGAAAACTCAAAAAAATAGGGAATACACAACAAAGCCGCTACGATTGCAAGCAGGTTGAAAATTAACAGCCATTTTTTTGCCATCTTGCATTCCTTCTTAAGGGATGATTTACGTCCGCTATACCGCTTCCAGGCCCAGGTCGGTCAGCATCCGCATGTCGTCCTCCACCGCCCGGCCGGCGGTGGTCAGGTAATTGCCGCTAATGATACTGGAGCAGCCCGCATAAAAAATCCAGCTTTGCATATCCCGCAGGTTCAGCACCCGCCCGCCGGCGACCTTCAAATTCGTCCGGGGCAGGATAAATCGATACAGGGCGATAATCCGCAAAATCTCCCGCGGCAACAGCGGCACCTGTTCGCCCATCGGCGTCCCCGGTATCGGATGCAGAAAATTCAGCGGCGCCATATCCGCATTCAGTTCCCGAATCAGCAGCGCCATATCAATCCGGTCGGCCTCGGTTTCGCCAATGCCGAACAATCCCCCCGCACACACCCCCAGCCCGGCCGCCTGCGACGCCTTGATCGTGCGAATACGGTCGTCGTAACTATGCGTCGTGACAATCCTGCCATAATGCGCGCGGGATGTCTCGAGGTTATGGTTGTATCGCCGCATCCCCGCCTTAGCCAGACGCATAAGCTGCGACTCGCTCAATATCCCGAATCCGCCGCAGACATGAATCCCGATTTCCTCGGTGATGCGGGCAATCAGACCCTCCAGACGGGTCATCTCTTTTTCATTGACCGTCCTGCCGCTATAGACAATCCCGTAATGCGGCACGCCTTTGGCCTTAGCCTCTCTGGCCCCCGCCAGAATCTCCTCATCACTGAGCACTTTGGGCTTTTTTTCCAGATACGTATTATACCGCATCGACTGGGCACAAAACGCACAATCCTGGTCGCATCCGCCCAACCTGCCCGGCACGATTGAGCAAATTTGTACCCGGTTGCCAAAATACTGCTTGCGAATTTGGTTGGCCCAGTAGAGCAAGTCATCCAGATTCTCGCGGCTTTCCCGGCATACTGTTTCGATATCGTCCCGCTGAATATCCTGACCGGCTAAAACCTTCGCCGCAACCGAGTCTATTATTTTATTAACCATCTTCTTTCACGTATTTAAATTCATTTCACTTACAACAGCATCATTTTTCTGTCAATCCACTCAGCCAAAGACACCGCCGCATTGCGAAACCGCTTAGCCGGCAGATAGACCGTATTCCATCGCGGACTTCGCCGCTTCATATTATTCCGATACACATCCAGCTCGATCAGCAAAAACACATACCGCTGACCTTCAAACTCAAACACCGAAAAACCATCCGATTCCACATCCACCTGCATCAGTCGGTACGCAAAAACAAACCCCGCCTCGCAACTCTGTTTTTCAGCCACCGTCTGCCGCCATTCCAGCAGACCGTCGATATCCTCTTGCGTCACCCACGTCTGCAATCCTTTCAGGCCCGACAGACTCCGCCCGCCAAACTGCCTCCCCTTGACATCTGCCAGTAACAATCCGCCCGGGGTACTGACCGCAAAATCAAAACTTTTGATCTTATGCCGCCGAAACTGGCGACGACGAGATTGATCCACTGCCCGATACGGCAACTGTTTTTCGTTCAGCCACGCCTCGAACGCCCGTTCATAATCCTGTCCTTCATTCATCGCCTTCGTTTCGCTCCCAATTAAACCTGCAATAATGTACCCGCTTTCATCCCAAAGAGCAATCCTCCGCGTAAAATTCAAAACCGCCCCGCCTAACGGGATAATGAATACAGCACGGCAATCACTTAATTGCTTGCAGAGTATAGACTTGCTGTTTTTGATATGCCCCAAAATCTCCTTTACCCCAATAAAAAACCCGGCCGGATAGTCACTTATGCGGCCGGGTATAAACGCTCACAAATGGAAATCACCCGCGATTTCCGGCTGATATAGAATCTTTTCGATTGCCAGATTTTTGGATAGGCTCTGTCCAGCCGCTCGCCCAAGCAGACTTAGCCCCAGCAGCGACAAGACCGATATCTTCCTTTGTTTCTTATCTGCATCCCGTGGATAAACCAGTGTAATCACAAACCGTGTTCCCCGCAGGGAGCGAAGCTGTACCTGGCTGTTCATTGTGACCACCGAATACGGGATCCGCTTGCATGCAAACAGAAATCCGCGTTTGAGAAGCTGCCGCATTCGTCGGGCGTTTCGGATTTCCACCGTACCAAGCTCGTTAAGCCCTTTGGACAAAATCGACTGCAACCGAAAATAATCCGACTCCGACAGCATCCGGTATTCCCTGACCGGTGCCGGAAACATCGCCCTGGCTGCGTGTCGAACGTTCATACGCATACGCTCAAACAATCCTTGCCGTTTGGTATGGACCATATCCATCTCCTGACAGTGAAGCTACGAATCATAATTGCCCGCAGCTTCCGGTTGATACAAAATTTGACTGATTTCCAGAGTCCGAACTCCTGCCGGAACGGGCCACTGAATCCGGTCGCCGACGCGATATCCCAGCAGAGCAACGCCTACAGGCGCCAGAATCGAAATCTTGTTGTTTTCCAAATCCGCCTCTTCCGGAAACACCAGTTCATAGATCATCGAGGTGCCGGTATCCAGGTCCTTGAGACGGATTTTGGAATTCATCGTGACGACATCGTCCCCAATCGATTTTTGCGGGATGACTTTGGCCCGGTTTATCTCCTCTTGCAGCATCGCCACGCTTTGCATGTCGCGATTCCACACATTTTTGAATGCTTGTACCATTGCATCTAGGCGATCATAATCATAATCGCTGATATAAATCTTTTTTTCCGCCATAGCATTGCCTTTCATATGTATATTTCAATTGGTGCGCAGTCGCACTGCGCAGCATCAACGCTGTACTTTGTGACCAACAGGTAACGATATGCAAACGATACAGTGCTTTTATGTGTACCGTTTGGCCTTACTGAATTGAAATTACAATGGCGGCGAATGCTCCACCGCGCGCCGCGGACAGACTATGCGACGATGATTACGCCTTCGTACCGGCCGCCTGATTTTGCACTCTGGCGGCTGGGTACACAACCCCCCGATCAAATGGTTTAGAATCCGAATCGACATTGAATCCATCCTCTCAGAAAAAGCTGTAGATCAGTATATACATCCCAATTACAGGCCGTTTTACATCTCCAATATTCATATTTCCCTTTCGCCAATAAAAAAGGCCGGTCAACGCCGGCCTTGATAAAATCAGACTATGACCGACTGTTCATCGCAATAGCAGTTTGCAATTAAAGTAAACACAACTTAAATGTCTTTGAAACTGTAGCACAAATATCACCTTATTCAGATTTTCTAATTATTATCATTAGCTGTAATTATACACATTTTCGACTCCTTGTCAAGCTTTAAGTGCTTCATGAAGCACCTATTGAGCTTTCAGGAGCACTAATCTACCCATATTAACAAATCTGCTTCAAGCTGGACACAAAATCATCTGCAGCAACCTGTTCCTGCTGGCCGGATGTCATGTCCTTAACCACAAGCTTCTTTTCGGTCACAAATTCCTGCCCCAGAATAATCGTCCGGGCTACATTATACCCAGAGGCCTGCTTGAGCTGCTTACCCAGCCCACTGGTTTTGTACGGGAATTCACAACTAAATCCTGCCAGTCGAATCTTCGCGGCCAGTTCCACCGCTTTATCCGCCAGTGTCGGCTCAGCAACCGCGATAAAATAATCCAGCTTCTTGGTCGCCAGTAAATCATCCTTGAGAATGCCCTTTTCCCGCAGTAATATCTCCAGAACGCAATCGCCCATCCCCATCCCGACCGCCGTCATCGCCGGGCCGCCGAAATCCCGCAACAGGTTATCATATCGCCCGCCGCCGCAGACCGCCCGCAATTCGCCCACCGCATCATGCACCTCAAACACCATGCCTGTGTAATACGCCAGCCCGCGGACAATACTCATATCAAACCGGCAATACGCCCCCACTCCCATCGCCTCGAGAATGCCGAACAAGCCTTGCAATTCCGACAGGGCCGCTTTCGCATCGTCATTCAAGTTCACTAAACCTGCAATCTCGTCGGCACTGTGCAAATCCATCAGCTTCAAAATCGTATCGACTGCTGCAGTATCCGTCACTTCCTTCCGCAAAATCTCGTCAAACGCCTCGGCCGGTATCTTGGACTTCTTATCCAGTATCGGATACAGCACCGTCAGCCTGTCTTCTGCGATTCCTAAATTTCTCAGCAACGCCGCCAGCAGTTTTCGGCTGGAAATCCTGGCTGCGATATCTTTTTCCGTCAGGCCCGTCGAACGCAGATAATCAATCGCACAGAAAATCACTTCCGCATCCGCCAGTCCGGATTCTTCCCCGATAATATCGATATTCCACTGAAAGAACTCCCGCAGACGTCCTTTTTGCGGCCGTTCCGCCCGGCACAGCCGCGGCACGGAAAACCACTTGATCGGACGCGGCAGCGCATTGACCTGCTGGTTGACCATCCGCGCCAGGGTCGGGGTAATCTCCGGCCGGATCGCCAGTTCCCGCCCGCCCCGGTCGGTCAGGTGAAACAACTGCTCGACAATCTCCTCGCCGCTTTTGATCTGATACATCTGGAGATATTCAAAAATCGGCCCGTCGAATTCTTCAAAACCGCTGCGGCGCGATGCCGCCTTCCAGCCGTCCACAATGAAATTGCGAACCGCCATCTCTTTGGGGTAAAAATCACGCGTCCCTTTAACTGCAGGAATTTTCATCTTATCGTCTCGTCTTTCGTTTGGATTTGGTTTTGGTTCTTGTGCGGTTCTTTGCATCATACCGCTCAAAAACCCTGGGGCCAAACTTGATTTTCATATATTCTTCCATCTGTTTGTCGGAAGTAAAATGCAGCTCATACCCGTAATCATCCCCGGTCAGCTCACAATCATCGGTCTTGTATTTGCGGCAGATTTTCGGTCGCTTCTCATAATTCAGGCACCGATGCTCCGGCCCGAGGTAAATACACGGATTCAACACGTTCAGATACCAGTCGCCGTCTTCCACAAACACCTGCGTCTGGGTATGGCTCAGGTACCATCGAATATCATCATAATCATCCGCATCCTCCGGCGTTTCTATCGGCAATGCAAAATACCGACAGCACAATCCGGAACACAAATGACAGTGAACTTTTGCTTTCTTTTTGGCCTTGTCTTTCTTCTTCGCTTTTGCCACAAATTACCTCTCATAAACAGAGTAATGATTCTATCCCCGAAGCCTTCCATCCAGATACCAGTAAAGGCCGAAACGGGATTTTATACGACTTAAAAACGAAGTATTATATGCTCAATCCCCCCGCAGGTCAACCCGCCGCTTTGTCATTCCAGCGAAATCGGGAATCCAGAGGGTACACACAGTAATGCCAGACATCATACCCCCTCAAATAGCCATTAGTCCCCCGTTCCGCACGCCTCCGCCGGCTCCAGCCCACAGGCCAGCCATTCCGCTGCAAATGCTGCAAAATCAGACAATCCCACAACACAATCCCCGTCAAAATCCATTGCCGGCCGGGTTATGCAGAGCGGAACAATCGTCCCGTTGCCATTGGGCGACAGGCTCGCCTGGCTGGTCCCGCCAAAGGCCCCCATGTTAATGCGTGCCCCATTTGGATTAGGCTCCTGCTCCGTCGAGTCGGCCGGATCCCCCCCGTCGATACACAGGCTGGTCTGCTCATCCACCACCCATGTCTCTGTTTCAGGGTCCCAGCGTCCCACCGCCGACTTGAGATGATAATCTCCGTTTTCTTTATCCGCAAACAATGGATCAACTGCGACATTGCCCGCCCCCGGCACCGAACCCGAATACAATCCGCCGGTATTTTGCCAAAGACAATTATACGCAATCTGTCCGCCTTCAATCCCATACCCGGCATTATACGCAACAATATTATTTTTTATCGCCCCCGAGGACTTAATCCCCGTGTTGCCATTGGCAGCTACTGTATTATTCGTAACCATACCTGTACTGCCCGTAATTCCATAACCGGCATTCTGTGCCACAATATTATTACGAATCCCCTCCGTCGTACAATTCGACAGACCATCCCCCACATTCAGCGAAATCACATTTTCACGGATGACCTCCGCCGTCAGCCCCGCAATGCCTGCCGCATTATGTATCACAAAATTACCCGTCACCACGGACTCTGCATCCCCTCCACCCGATATCCCTGCCAACCCATTATCCATAATCCGGTTATCTCGAATTTGGCCTTTGCACTGATTCAGTCCATAACCGGCATTATTCGATACCGTATTATCTGCAATCTGCCCGCTGCAGCTTTTCATCCCCGTCGTATTAAAGGATATCGTATTGCTCCAAATCTCCCCGTTGCAGTCGCTCAGCCCCATATTATTCTGGGTAAAAAAATTCGTCTGAATCCCCCCACTGCAGCCGGATACCCCAATCCCGTTAAGCTGAATCAGGTTTTCCTCAATCGTCCCCGCACAATTTGATATCCCCACTTCCCCAAACAAAATCGTATTAGAAACAATCGCCGGCGTTGCCAAATACTCACCCGTAATGCCGTTGTCCAGCGTCCTGATTAAATTGCCGCGAATCTGCGGGCTGGTCCCCAAACACACAATTGCACTGGTCTGGCTGCGAGCCCGGTCCAGATATACAACCAGCGGCAACCCCCAGCGGGAATCGACCCAGACAAATCGCTGACCGCTGACCGCCACCTGCTGCTGCAGATTCACATCCGTGCAAATCGCACTTTCCACGCTCGTCGCCAGATTCTTGGAATAGATATCATAATTGCCGTTGCGATAATCCTTCCACACCGCCGTGGCCCCGTCCATCGATGGATATGATTGCTCGCTGGTCAGACTATTCACTACAAACTCTGCCCCTCCCGACCGGTTCCGAGCATATAAATCAGCATTTCCGCTGCGGTAATCCTGCCAGATGTAATACTGCTCCGAGATTGCCGGATTAATCTGATTTTTCGCTACATTGCATATCACAAAATTTGACCCCAATTGGATATTTCTCCCATAAATATCATAATTGGTCCCCGATCGGTAATCCTGCCAAATCACCACCGCTCCCGAAATCGCCGGATTCAATTGGTCTTTGCTTGCATTGGAAACAATGAATTCCTCCCCGCCGGCCAGGGTTTTGCCGTAAATATCATACCCCGCCGAGGCCGTACGGTTATCCTGCCAAACCACCACCCCATTGTAAATCACAGGTCCCGACTCATCCCATGTGCCATTGCTGACAGCAAACTCCGTCATCGTCGTGAGGTTCACCCCATACACATCCGCAAAATTCGGATCGCTGCGGTAATCCTGCCAGACCACTACATCCCCCCATACCGCCGGGTGAATCTGATTGCCGTCGGCCGTACAAATAGCAAACTCCACTCCTGTCGCAACATTTATCCCGTAAATATCCATCCCCGTTGAATCATAGTCTCGCAGGTCCGCCCAGACAACAATATCGCCGTAAATCTTCGACATCCCCTGTTCCGATTGCTTTTCTGTCAGCGGATACGACCTGCCCCGCACCGTCACCCCCTCCAGCACCGATGACGCCTGCTCACCGAGGTTAAACGAAACCGTCCCGTCGATGATCGTTGCAGCCACGACGTTAGGATCGGCCGGATTGACACTGGCCACGGTGATGCCTCGCCCGCCATACCAGATATCCTCATGATACACACCCGGCCGGACTTCCACCCGATCCCCATGCCACGTCGCGTAAATCGCTTCCTGAATCGAGGTATAATCTCCAGTCCCGTCGCTGGCCACGGTCAAAACCGCCCCATATCCGCATATTCCAGACAGGATAAATAACACTAATAGTCTTTTCATCGATAAACCTCCATGTACACCTAATTGTACTCTGATTTACCGATTTTTCAAATCTCAAATTCCCCAAATTGAACAGGTAACGCCTGCAAAGCCCGTTACACACCCACTGCGTTACTTTGCATCATAGCCTGTTCGAGAATATAAAACATATTGTCAAAAGATTACTCTTGCATTTATTTAATGGATT
The DNA here is from genome assembly GCA_039679345.1 of Anaerohalosphaeraceae bacterium. Lineage (GTDB taxonomy): Bacteria > Planctomycetota > Phycisphaerae > Sedimentisphaerales > Anaerohalosphaeraceae > Anaeroglomus. The sequence goes on along the minus strand of JBDKVE010000031.1, from coordinate 2,362 downwards.
AATTAATACCAAAATAGACCGCTTCAAAGTGATATATATAGGAGCATGATCATGGAAAAAACTGCATTTGTTATACTGTTAGTCCTGACGGTATCAATGGTTTCGGCTCAGGAATACCATGTTTCCCCGAGTGGCAACGACCAACAGGAGGGTACGGCCGCTAAGCCCCTGCGGACCATTTCCGCCGCCGCCCAGATAGCCCAGCCCGGCGACATCATTACCGTGCATGAAGGGGCTTATCGGGAACAGGTCAACCCTCCCCGCGGCGGTCAATCCGATACTCAGAGTATAACCTATCAGGCCGCGGCCGGCGAGAACGTTACCATCAAAGGCTCCGAGCCCATCAAGGGCTGGGAAAAAGTTCAGAACGATACATGGAAAGTAGTTATCCAGAGCCGTTTCTTTGGCAACTTCAATCCGTACAGTGATTTGATTCGTGGCGACTGGTTCGATCCGAAAGGACGCAGCCATCATACCGGTGCGGTCTACTTGAATGGCCACTGGCTTGTCGAAGCCGCCAAGCTGGAAGAGGTTCTGAGGCCTGTCACAGACCTCGTTTTTCATTCACAAGACTATCTACTCAATATTGCATGGATTCAAGCGGATGCAGCCCCTGAGGGATCCAAACCTATTGCCGCTGCCAGTTTCACGGAAGAGCAGGGCATCCAGACAGCCGCCTGCTCCGAGGGGGGTGAATGCATCGGCTGGATTGAACATAACGACCGGGTTCAATATAAAGAGTTCGATTTTGGACGAAACTGCGAAAAACTCCGGTTTCGGGCGGCATCGGCCACCGAAGGCGGAATAATCGAGATTCGTCTGGATAACCCTGACGGTACTCTGCTGGGGAGCTGCGCGGTCGCCAATACCGGGGATTGGCAATCCTGGACGACCGTCATCGCGAAAATCAAGCCTGTCAGCGGTAAAAAATTTCTGTGTCTGGTATTCAAGGCACGCCCATCGGAAATGCTGGGGGCCGGATTATGGTTTGCTCAGGTGGATGAGTTCAATACTACGATCTGGGCTCAGTTTAAGGATGTCAATCCCAATAATGCCGAAGTGGAAATCAATGTCCGCAAGGCAGTCTTTTATCCGGAAAAGCCGGGGGTGAACTATATCACCGTCCGGGGCTTTACGATGATACACGCCGCTACGAACTGGGCACCCCCTACTGCCGAACAGGTCGGCCTGATCGGTACACACTGGAGCAAAGGCTGGATTATCGAAAACAACGATATCCGCTATTCCACCTGTGTCGGTGTGAGTCTGGGCAAACATGGTGACCGCTACGACAACACCTCGGCCAATACCGCCGAAGGCTATGTCAAAACCATTGAGCGGGCGACACAGGACCACGGCTGGTCCAAAGACAATATCGGTCATCACATCGTACGCAACAATCATATCGCCCACTGTGAACAGGCGGGTATCGTCGGCAGTCTTGGGGCCATCTTCAGCACGATTACCCAAAATGATATCCACGATATCCATATTCGACGGCTGTTTAGCGGAGCCGAGATGGCGGGTATCAAACTTCATGCGGCCATCGATACGGAAATCAGCCGCAACCATATTTATCGCTCAACGCTGGGCATCTGGCTGGACTGGATGAATCAGGGCAGCCGCGTCACTGGAAACCTGCTGCATGATAACGGGCCTTCGCCGGACCTGTTCGTTGAAGTCAATCACGGTCCTTTTGTAGTAGATAATAATTTGTTTTTGTCCAATTTTTCACTGCTGAATATCTCCGAAGGCGGCGCCTATATTCATAACCTGTTTGCGGGACGTATTGCCATGGGGCCGGAACTGAACCGCGAAACTCCTTATCACAAAGCCCATTCCACCGAGGTAGCGGGGCTTGTCCATATCAAAGGCGGTGATGACCGATTTTATAACAATATTTTCGTCGGCCATGAAGGACTGACCTATTGTGACAATACCATCTACCCGACACAAATGGCCGGCAATGTCTTTTTGAAAGGGGCCAAGCCGTCCGCCCGTGAATTGAATCCGATTGTCCTGACGGATGTTGACCCTGCCATCCATCCGGTCGAGGAAAAGGCCAGGATTCTACTGAATATGACTTTTGACAAACGCTGGACCGGCACTGCGAGTGCCCCGCTTGTCACCTCCGATTTGCTCGGCAAAGCAAAGATTCCCGATTTGCCCTACCAGTTACCTGATGGTTCAACGTTAAAAATCGATACCGATTATTCGGGTCAGCAAAGATCTGTGATCCATCCCATCCCCGGCCCCTTTGAACATCCCGGTTCAGGCGGGCAGACTTTGAAACTCTGGCCGGGCATTTAGCGTACAGCTTTTACTTTTTCATAGACTTGTGAAAGAACGTCCGTAAAATAAA
>JBDKVE010000030.1:0-15700 GCA_039679345.1 Anaerohalosphaeraceae bacterium | reverse complement strand
ATCAGGGGTATTTGCCGCAGTGGGCCTTGATTACCGATGGCAAGGTCCATGACGTCACGGTGGCTAAAACCCTGGATTTTGAGCCGGGAACCATCGTGGTGATGGATCGCGGGTATGTGGATTATGACGTGTTTGACTATTGGACCGGCGAAGGAATCTGGTTTGTGACCCGTGCCAAAGGGAATATGGCCTATCGGGTGGTCCGGACACGGGATGTACCCGACCGCGGCAATATCCTGCGTGATGAAGAAATCGCGTTTACCGGCTATGAGGCCCGCCGCATCTGTCCGCATCGGCTGCGTCGGATTGTGGTTTGGGATGAAGAGAACCGGCGGGAAATTGTGCTGCTGACGAATCATATGGATTTCGCGGCCAGCACGATTGGCCGTATTTATAAAGACCGCTGGCAGATTGAGTTGTTTTTTAAGGCAATTAAGCAGAATTTGAAGATTAAGACCTTTGTGGGGACCAGCGAGAATGCCGTCAAGACGCAGATTGGGACAGCAGAACATGGAGAATGAAAGAAAAACCGATAACCTGAACTTAAACAGTGGAAGAAGTTGTCCGAAACAGACGTTTCAGTGAAGAATTTACAGAGATACTTTGTATTTACAGATTATCTTGGACAGCAGTGCAGAACCCATATTGCATATTCTAACCAGCCATGGCTCCAAACAAACACCATTATACGTATAAATAATACCATTTTGCGACAATAGTTTCAATCCACATATTTCATAGGCCTCTGTCAGCAGGGATGAGCTTGAGGGGTCCCATCGCAAATCATCTCCTAACTATTACCACAAATCTGAACTATCATACTTTTCTGATTTTTTATAGAATCGATAACTTCGTTTCATTTTACATAAATTAATTTGATTGGCTTAGATATCGATTTCGTTTCTTATAAGGCAGCTTGCATGCTTGTGATGATAATCACCCATTACAATGAAATAATCAAGATTCCATGCTTTATTATTCTCGATGGTTTACAATAAGTCCTTAAAATGCGCAAGTTTAAATTCTATAAATTCCAGGTTATGAATTGCTTCTAACAAATATTATGAATTAACGCAATTGACATCAGGCATGATTTTTCCTGAATTTAAATGGACTAATTTTTTTGCTCGCTTTAAAGTATCTTGAGATGTGGTTGATATCGCTAAATCCCATGCTCATTGCAATTTCTGCAATTGATAAATTTGTTTCAGTGAGCATTCGTGATATTGTGTCTATTCTCATTCTTGTTATTTCTTCATGAATAGAACGTTTGAGATGTTGTTTAAAAGATCGTTCGAGACTTCGACGGTTTGTGCCCACCGCCGCCGTGACATCATTCACTTGGATATACTTTTTACTATTATGTTGGATATACTTGATTGCGGCGGCGATTTCGGGATTATTTATTGCCAGAATATCGGTCGAACGCCGTGTCATAACATGTTTAGGTTCTACCATAATATTTTGTTCAGTTATTTTTTTGCCTGACATCATTCTTTCAAGACACATTGCGGCTTGTTGCCCAGCTTTGTGGATATCCAGAGCAATACTTGATAACGGAGGTGATGTCAATTCACAGATCATATCATCATTGTTGACCCCTAGTACAGCAACTTCATCAGGCACCTGTATTTGAGCAAGCTTGCACGCTTCTATGATATGAGCACCTCGGACGTCGTTACAAGCCATAACAGCTACTGGTTTGGGTAACGTTGATAGCCACTGGGCTATTGCAGCTAGCTCTTTTTCATAATCAAGAACTTTTATTTGTTGATCGTAGATATATATTGTACCCTTGGAACAAACAGCATTTCTAAATGTTTCTTCACGTTCTTTTGACCATGGAAAGTTATTCATTCCACAAAATGCAAAAACTGTGAATCCTTTATTGTAGAAATATTCTGCAGCCATTTTCCCGATCAAATCGGAATTACCGATGATATTCGGTATACCTGCAATTTTTTCCTGATAACGAATAGAAACAATCGTCGGGATATGTAACTCCAATAATTTCAGGTTCTGAGGAGTATCTCTCATAATTATCCCATCTAATCCCCATTTATCTATCGACGGAAGTTTTTCGGACAGTCCACTAGGATCCTTGTAAAATATCCAAGGGCATGAAATATTGGCATATTGAATTATACCCCTGATGAGCTCTCTGCCATAAGTGGTAGAGGTTTCTATAAGTAACGCAATTTTTTTCATTTTAGACATTGGCAATGTCTTTAATAATCGTTGAAATACAAAAGATTACCGTTGATTTTTTAGTATTTTGAATTTGATGTAGAATGATTTGTTTTTTAATATTATTTTTGCTATGCATTATTCTGTTCTATTTAAAGTGTCTTATATTAAAAGCTTCGTGATTTCGTGTTCGTACGACATTTTCATGTTAGAATATATCACGAATGATATACTCAGGCAAGATATTTTATCACAAACTGCAGTAACTCAGAATTTTACTCAAATTGGTCGATTGAGAAAATTATGAGAATAGTAATGATTTAACAAAAACAGTCCTACGGTTACAAATATAAGTTCAACGCAATTCTTTGCCATATCAAGACTTAAAGTTGCAACTAATGAGCACTATTGCCTATACGTAAATATTTGCGAATAAGATGTAGCAATTATGGCTGCAGAACCTTCCCCCGGCGATATTATGTTCCTGGGCCACATAGTCATAGGTCAGCTTCACCCGGACGGTGACCGCATCGATTTCCGCCACTCGCCCCAGCATATCATAGCCATAGGCCGCCACCACCGGCGGAGGCGTATTGTACGCCCGCCATGCAGGATTCAAAAGATTTTTCAACAGTCCCACAGTCTCGAATGGCGTTTCCTTAAGCAGCATAATTAATTCTCCATTGTCGTCGTGTCATTTTCAATGAAGGGTAATGCACACGTTCTCGTCTTACTGCCCGCGGTTCGTTTCTGCCCGGCCTTTCCGGGACACGATGGCTGGCTATTTCGCAAAGCATTGCGTCATAAATATCCGGCAATCGCCAGACAGGTTCTATCGCCAATGATGGCGCAAACATTAAAATGACTCTGACGGCATACGCAAAACTGATCCGTACCGGGTCAATACCCCGGCCTGTCACGGATTCCAGCATAATCATCCGAACCAGATTGACCGCCATCATGCGGGCTGCAATCTCTTTGCGTATCGCAACAGCATTCAAGCTTCGCAAGACATCGGCACCCAAGTTTATTTTTACAGACTGGAATAACATCTCAATTCGCCATCGTCTGCCGTAGAATTGGACGACTTCCATGGCAGGATAAAGCGTCGGGTCCAGCAGAGAACTGACAAACCAAACCACCTTACGACAACCCCGGATTCGTAACACGGCCTGGGTGAATCGCACCATCACCTTCTCCGGCAAACTCGACTCTTTTCGCTGATAGACAGAATTGATTTTCAGCCAACCCAGAAAGTCATTTTTGCTGTAGGAAACGAGTCGTTTGATATGGGATATTTACAGACTCTGATGAACGCGCGTACCCCTAGAGAAAGATAATAGGGGTAATAATGGCTGGCCACAAAATGCCGGTCTGCAATCAGAATATCGCCTTTTCCGAGCCTATTCAGTAACGGACGTGCCAGTGCATATTCATCCTCATTATATCGTCCCAGTTTGTAATTGAGAATCACCATCGTGTTATCGATAAACTGTCTTGACAACATTTTTATCGACCCGGGAGGCCTTTTTTGTTAATATCCTTAAGGAAACGCCATTCCCCACAGTCTCCGGTTTAGTCCGGCTCCGATTATCCTTTAATACGCCGAAAACACTCAAGAATTAAAATATGAAAAGGCTCTGTAGAAAACATTAAAATTAAGCGATTAATTTACAGTTTTTGTTGCTCTTTATATAAGTACATAAAAGGATCATCAAGTTGAAGGTCAGCACTCTCATACAGCATTATATCTTGCGGGCGTATTCCTGTCTGGCCCGCAGGAACGAGCCGAGCATGTATTTCATACAGGAAATCACGTTCTCTGCCTGAGTTCGCTGGCCATACGACTGACAAGGAAAAAGAGTTTGCATCTGCTTGCGGTATCGGCCGGTTACAAGCCCTTGTCATCGCCCTGCTGATTCTGCTGGTAAACCCTGGCAGAACAGAATGCAACATTGGACAGCGTAGATGCCCAGTCTGCGATAAAAAGATATCTGGCAATTCAAACTACTGCAGCGAGTGTGGCTGTAAAATAGCATAATCCGAACCTGCATTTTTCATAATTTGACAGGTGCTGGGCCTTTTTGATATTAGATCAAGACGGACGTTGTGAGTTCTATGCACAACGGCTATTAAATCTGTATAACCATGAGCCGGCAGACCTTATAATCAACCGGCTATATAATCCTATTAACTTCACTCAAGAATATCTATGTTTTATTACTCTCTGAGCAAATCAGTTGATTCTTTAAATACTGCATTTTCATTTATTTTGTATCAAATAAACAAACATAACGTTCACCTAAGTTGCACCAGCGTCAAAAACGCTTTAGAACCACAGACAACACCTAATAGAAATTGATGGTCAGCGACCCGCCATATATGCAACTACGCCTAAAGGATAATGCGAATAAAGAGCTTGTCCTTTTTGGGCATAATTCCCTGTAGTTGATACCCTGCCCCAGACAGATATTTCACTTATTTCGTCTCACGAAATACCCTCTCCACCAGTGAAATACCTTTTCTGGCGTTTTGGAATACCTTTCATTCCCAAGAAATATCCCCCCTGCTGACATGAAATACCTATCCACTGTATGAAATACCTCCCTGTTGTTTTGTGGAATACCCTGTAATCCACGGAATACCTTTGAAATAACCCTCAATACCTTAATGAAAGATTTTTTTAGCTTATCCCATATCGGACAACGGGCAATTGGAATTGTTTCCATATCTCAGCTATCGATGCAGCATGATTTGAAATCTTTTGTTCCTTGTTTGTCAGATTTATGTGATCAGGCACATCGTGTGCCATCACAGTATCAATACTTATTCATTTCTAACAAGAAAGGAAATTCCCATGAAAACACAGAAAGTTAAAACGCGAAAGGCATACCGCCAGGGAGAATTGCTGTTTATGCCGGTTCATCCGGAAGAACTGCAAACTCTTGGCATTGACTCCACTGGCAGCCCCCATCCATCCTGGCATAAACTGGCCACTCCGGTCATCCGGGAAGGCGAGGCGACCGGCCATAAACACGAGGTGATTGAACGCACCGCTGGCACTGCCGTCCTGCATGAACCCAAGGGGCTGTTTCTGTTCGGTCTTGCCGGGTTGGGCAGGATTGAATCTGAGGACCGGATGCTTGCGGTCAAAGAACCAGTAGACATTGTTCATCCTGAACATCGTCCGCTGACCCTGCCGTCCGGATTTTACCTGATTATTATCCAGCGGGAATACGATGAAATCAAGTCTCGCCGTATCCTGGATTAAGAAAGGAGGGGACGCCTATGTATCTGGTATCGCTTTATGGCGGATATGGACGCGGCATCTGGGCTCCGCTGGACCAGGGAGCGGTCACCATTTGCGAAAAAAACTATCATCGGAAAATCAGCGTTCGAGGCGGCGTGGTTGTTTCTGAGACCACTCGCAGCGGGAACAAGACCACCATCCTGCGGTACGGCAAAGGTCTGACGGTCAAAAAGAACAACAAGGTAGTCAGTCAGGAGTTTTACGACCCCAAGATGCTTCGCGGCATGGTCAAAGGCGGCTTATGGCAGAGGCAATGGGATATCCCTCTGTGCGGTTCAAAAGGCACGGTGGAATCCTTTTCAACCTCATCAGGTGCCTGCGGCAGGGAAGTGTTTACGTATGACAATAGAGTCATTGCCTATGATGCCGCCCGCTGGAGAAAAAAGCTTGTCATCTATTATCCGACCGGCAAACTCTGGATGGTCGTCCAGGGAAAACCCCGCCTCGGACGGATTTCGATTGCCGAGCAGTTGAAGCATCTGGGCCAAGACTTTGATATCGGGCGGTATATGTCCGGAAAGAACTGGGGCCTGACGATCTATGACACAGACAGCCAAACGGTTCTGACCGAAGGGCATTTTGAAAACCGCCAGAAAGAGGGAAAATGGCTCCAAAACGGCAGGACGTGCTATTTTATAAATGGGGTCAAAGTCACCCGCAGCCTCTATGAAGAAGACCCCGTCCAATGGAATCCGCATGAACTGCTGCGTGTTCCCAACGCCCAGCTACGCTGTTCTCTTTTAACCCGGTTCGGCTATGACAAGCTGTTTGACACGGTGCAGTCCAGAATCCTCGATAAGTCCCCGGACGGCGGGCTGCTGGTCGAGATCAAATCCCCAAATCCGCGGGGAACCGACCGGGATGTCGATACCACCCTGCGACTGATCAAGGTGATTTGCCCCTCCACGCAGCAGGCTTATGTACTTCGTGTCCCGCCGGATATCAGCAGTTTCGAGAAGGCGCGTCAGTGGACACTGGGACTGCAGCGGGAAAGTTTGAAAAAAGGAGTCCGGTTTGAGTTTGTTTCAGAAACGTAATACGCAGCAACATACAAAGATATCGTGAAGGCACATGGGTTTTGAGTTGAAAACCGATGTGCCTTTTTTATTGAAACCCTAATTCAAGAAAGGAAAGGTGATATTATGGCCTGGAGACCTCATGAACAATTAATTGAAGGCGTTTTGGACAATACGGTCCCCAACAAGGTGACCGGCTGGATGCGATTTACCGGCTTAAAAGACAAGGTGATGTTGGATTTACAGGGGAATTTTCATCGGGATATCCGAGGCGCCAGAGTCCGGCTTAGGGGTGAGGGGGAATCTGCCAATCAGCCCGAGTCCGTAAGCTATATGGAAGGTTTTTCACTGCTTCAGGAAGGTTCTGTCGGCGACATGACCGCAGGACACCAACCGGCCGATTATGTAAATTACCCATATTTTGAATGGTACAGTGAGGCCAATGGCCGCTGTGTGATTGAACTGGAGCCGGAACAGGTGGAGCTTTTAACTCCGCCAATCCCCGCCTGTGAATCCGACCCCATCAGCCGCAAAGAGCAGGCTGAGCATATGGCCCAATTCCTGGGTGAACTTGCCTCCGGTCTGTCGATTCCAGCCAATCATGTCATTGCCCTGGGAGACACCGCATCGCTCGAAAAAGCAAAGAAGGCGATAGACAATGACCGTATCCGCGGCATGAAGTTATTGCCCAAAGAGATTCGGGGGAAACTCCCTTCCTTGTATTCCCAGGACGGCCAGGGCGGCAAGGCAATAGCCTATGTTAAATTCTTCACACCCGATGCGGCCTGGACATGGTACGCCACGGAGGGAGAAGCGGTCAAAAACGAATCCGGGGCGGAAGTGGATTTCCAGTTTTTTGGCCTGGTTGAAGGGCTGGAAAAGGAACTGGGCTATTTTATGCTCAGTGAATTGGAAGCCATTCGGGGTCAGATGGGACTTCCCGTCGAGCGGGACCTCTACTGGCAGCCCAAGACCTTGCAGGAAATCGCCCCTCAATTATTTAGGGAGGATTAACTCATGGCTAAGAATAGATTTACGATTCATCCTCCACCCCAAGAAAAAGGGCTTTATCGGGTGATCTATTCCATCGATGTTAACGCATCTAACGTCAGTCAGGCTGCCCAGACGGCTTTTGAGATGATGCAGTCCAAAACCTCCCTTGCCCCGGTTTTGATCGTTATCGACGGCAAAGGCAGACAGGCATCCGTCGATTTAGCCGATACGCTGGAATTTAACAAGATGACAGCGGGATTTGTCTGCCAGAAGTTCAGGAAGAATCATCTGGGCAAATATGTCTGTATTCATCAGGAGTTCGTGGCCGGTGAGGATGCCCAAATTGAAGATCACAACGGGGATCCCATTGAAGCGCCGGAACACGATGACCAGCCATTTAACATGACTCTGCTCAGTCAGGTTGAAATCACCGACCGGCTCAATGAGATACTGTCGGGTATCGATGTTGGGGGAGAACAGTCCAGACAGTTTGCCTCCGAGATATCGCTTCTCAAAAAACTCCTGGAAGACCTCGCTTAATCGTCCTGTATCGGCTGTGCGCCTTTGTTCAATTCAGTGCAGCCGCATTTCGAAAACTTTAATTCAGCGAAAGGAACTATTGTATGACGCACCAAGCCAATATTGCTCAAATATTGTATGAGGCCTACCCTCATGCCGACCTGCTGCCGATAGAGCCTGACCGGGATTGCTGTGATCTGGCAGCATTGCTGAAACAGGTCACCACTTACCCTATTGGTGATGACTTATTCCGGTTTATGGTTGTTGAAATTGCCGAAGGCGGCGAAGGCACCCTTGATGGCGCAATCCGTGTAATGGAATGTGCAAAACAGGATGTTGCAGCCGTCCTGCAAGCCTTGCGGCGGGCACAGAACAGTCAGGAACCCGTGGGGACCGCAGAAGACCTGTTAGAGGTCTGCAAGACCCTGGTCTCTTATACCTCGGATTTACTGTACCAATTGGATAATCAGGCCGATCTGGAAGAAATTGACCCGATCCGACAGGCGAAGGCTGTCCTTACCCGGTATGGGCCTGTAAACACTCCGGTTCAAACCCAATGCGGCAGGATGATTGTAAAAGAACAGTCTGCCGGGTATCCCGAGGCAACGATCCCAATTCAGCTGGTTTATAAAGATGGACAACTGTGGATACAGCCTCAGGGTTATGGCGAGAAGAATGCCGAGGATGGTGAGGGTTTTCCGGTAGGTATCGAGATTTGGCAGGGGAAGCTTCGCTTAATTGTCTTTGATGACATCCACAGCGACACCCCGCAGATGATCGACCTGGAGAAGGCACGGGAATCCTGCCGGGACAAAGAGTGATTCAAGGGCACGTCGAAACGAGTCCTTTTTTATTCAACCTACCAACTAATCCATTTCAGAAAGGAATATCGATGAATCCCTATTACTGTGATAGTGCGCGCAGTCCTCCTGAATAGATGTTCTATTGTATCCAATCACACACTAACACGATTTATAATCATCCATTTCGAAAGGATAACTCAAATGAGAATTCTCTACATTAACAACGACGGTGCCGGCTTTGCAGATTATCTGGATATCGCGGAAAATACGACGGTTGAGCAGTTTTTTAAGATCAAGATGTCCGGGGCTCAGGCTAGTGATTACCTGATCCGGGTCAATCGTCAGCCGGTTGCCAAAGATTATGTCCTGCAGGCAAATGACCGCGTTACAATCACTCCAACGAAGGTCGAGGGAGCGCGGTTTTAGCGACTAAATTTCAATTCAAATAGAGGGCCTCTGTTCGGTAGTTGATCGACAGAGGTCTTCTTTTTTTAGGGAGACAATGTATGGAATCACACAAGATACATATCAAGCTGGCCCATTGCATTTTAACCTCGCTGCTCGAGCTTAAAACGGCCAGACTCAAAGAGGTGCAAAGTAAACTGAAAGATACGGCCTATCGAAGTTCCCAGGCCATCCGGGAATCCCGGCGTTATCAGGTCTGTCTGGAAAAGGGGTGGTTTTGCGCGGCCCGTTCGGTGATCAATAAAGTCGGCAGGGATATGCATGATTTTGACTGCTATCTGAACCGTTTCATCGAGCTGCTCAACCGGGAGGATGTGCCGGTGCCGACGTTGTCGGATATCGTGTCGGAACTGCATCAGATCGAGCAGGAATTTGCTCAATTTAACATTGACCTGGCCCAGAAGACGATTTCAGTGATCACGCGACCCATTGTGCTGGATGGTGTTGCCTTTGGCCCCTTTGAAATCAAGCTCCTGCTCAACGAATACAACCAGTTTTATCGGGACAGACCCTACCGGGTCATTGCCCTGGATCCCAAACCGGATGCGTCGGATGAGAATGTGACGCACCCCCACGTTTCCCATGGCCGACTCTGTGAGGGTCAGGGATGTACCGCGATCGGCAGTGCCCTGGAACAGGGACGGCTGTGCGACTTTTTCATGCTGGTCATCGGGATTCTGGAGACCTATAACCCAGACAGCCCCTATGTCGCCCTCGGCGACTGGGAAGGATATACCTGCTATGACTGCGGCCGCACCATCGGGTCTGATGACGGTTATTACTGTGACCGCTGTGATAATGAATTCTGCGGCCAGTGCAGCACCTATTGTCAAACCTGCGACACGACGATCTGTCTGGGCTGTGCCTATGAATGTCCCAGCTGCGGCCAGCCGGTGTGTCATCACTGTACGGCCAAATGCAAAGACTGTCAGGAAACGTGTTGTAAAGAATGTTTAACCAACGGCTTATGCCAAACCTGTGAAAAGATGAGAAAGGACGAAGACGATGATGAAGAACAAGAATCAGAACCCGATCCTGCGATTCAGCCCGACAGCGTGGGCTAAACTGGTGTTTATGCGTGACATGACCCATAACGAAGTCGGCGGATTTGGAATTACCCGGCCGGATGATTTGCTGTTTGTGACAGATTTTATCCTGGTCAAACAAAAAGTGACCGTCGTCAGTGTCCTGTTGGATGATATGGCGGTGGCGGACTATTTCGACCAACAGGTGGAATTAGATCGAAAGCCGGAGCAATTTGCACGCATCTGGCTGCATACCCATCCAGGCAGCTCCCCCAATCCCAGCGGGACGGACGAGCAGACCTTTAGGAGGGTCTTTGGCGCCTGCGACTGGTCGGCGATGTTTATCCTGGCCCAGGATGGCAGTCCCTATGCCCGGCTGCATTTTAAGGCCGGTCCCGGCGGGGATTTAAAGATACCTGTTCATATTGATTACAGTTGTGATTTCCAGGGGACAGATACTGAACAATGGACCCATCAATACAAAACCCTTGTCACCGAGGAAACCCTGTCCTTGCTGACAAAAGAACCTCCGGCAAAAGAAAAAACCGCCCCCTTCGGCAGTAAAGATTCCTGTTTACTTCCCGACATGAGTCCGGAGGAACTTCTCGACGAGATTGATCAGATGGACCCTCTGGAACGGCAGGCGTTCATGAATGAGCTGGCAATCCGAAGTGACTTCTGGGAAGAATATGAAAAGGAGGTGCTGGAATGAATGAGCAATTCATCAGACAAGCGGATATTGTACCCCGGGATCGAATTGGTGCCTGCAAGGCCACCGTAATTGGTGTGGGAGCCATCGGCAGACAGGTTGCGTTGCAGCTGACAGCCATCGGTATTTCACACCTGCAATTAATCGACTTTGACCGTGTGGAAATTCACAATCTGGCGACACAGGGATATTTTGTAAAAGATCTGAACCGGCTCAAAGTCGACGCCACATCTGAACTCTGCCGACAGATGACCGATGACCTGACCCTTGAAATCCTTGCAGACCGATTTAAGCGAACAACTCCTGTCGGTAATTGTGTGTTTTGCTGTGTCGATTCGATTACCGTTCGTAAGCATATCTGGGAGGCCGTCAAAGACAGGGTTCATTTCTTCTGCGACGGACGAATGAGTGCCGAGGTCTTGCGGATTCTGACGGCCTGCGATGAGAAAAGCCGGGACTATTACCCACAGACTTTATTTGCTCAGGAACAGGCCCAGGCCGGTCCCTGCACCGCCAAAAGCACGATTTACTGTGCCAATATCGCGGCAGGGTTGATGCTGGCCCAGTTTACCAGGCACCTTCGGATGATGCCGGTTGAATCAGATATTCAGGTCAATTTGCTGGCCTGCGAAATGAATGTTGGTCCATGTTAAAGCCAACAGGTATGATTATGCCGCGAGCAAAAGAAGCACGTGGTTGAAGTTTCTGTAATTAGCCGCGCCGAAACGGAATATTTCAAGTAAGATCCGTATAATCAGGAAAAGGGCTTGGCGATTCTACTATCTGGTCGTTCAAGCCCTTTTTTTATTCAAGCTGCAATCCCTGAAACCAACCAATAAGCTTCATAAAGAATCCTTTGATTTATACTCAATGCCTCCGATCTTAATTTCAACACGATGGACCCGAGAGGATTCGAACCTCCACTTTTCTCGGCGTAAGCGAGATGTCTTGCCATTAGACCACGAGTCCATATTTAATATCCTTATTGTTTAGCTTATTTTTATACCTTTCGAGAATAACGTTTTGGCCTTCGGTCATGAATCGCTTACACCGAGACATCCCCGTAAACCATATCGGTAGAAAACTATATAAACCCTAAATATGAAAGGATAATTATGAAAACACATTATGGCAAACTTTCCCAGGGTGTAACTATCCGGGAGATCAAAAACAAACTGTCCAAACACAATCAAGAAATGATCAACGAATTCGTCAGTTTCAAAAAAGGGTCTGTTACGCCTAAAAGATTAACCATGATCCATAACTCTCTTGTTAAATTCGGCGATCTGTTGGAAGCAGATTTTGACAACGTATCAAAGGATGAGATTACCAAGGCCTGGAACACGATTCTTTCATCCAACGAGCTGACAACCAAAACCAAACAAGATGAATATCTGCATATACGACAGGTTTACAAACACTGGTTCGGTGAGGATGAAGAATACCCTAAAATGGTAAGAGGGATGAAACGGCCTTCAGGACGCGGGCGATTGGTTTTACCTGAGGAATTACCTGATGAAAAGACCATCTACAACGCCATTAAAGCCTGCCGAAATCCACGCGATCGATTTTTTATAGCCTACGAAGGTCTTGATGCCGGTGCCAGACCGGTGGAATTGAGGTCGCTTCAATGGAAAAACCTGAAAAAAGATATGCACGGCTATTACTTCCGGGTATGGACTGCAAAGCAGTCCGGTGAAGCGGATTATCGGCCGATCAGGATCATTTTCTCCGAACCCTATTTTTTTGAATGGCTCAAAGCATATCCCGGCCAGCGACAGGACGAAGACTATGTTTTTTGTGATTTGAATAATCCCGACAAACCCATTTCACACAATGCCCTCAGCCGCCTTTTTAAGAGAATCAAGAGAATCTTAGGTTTTAAGGGTAAATTTTCCCCTTATGTCCTGCGTCATGCCACCTTAACTCGGATGGGTAAAAATCCAAATGTATCGGAAGCGGTCCTCAAAAAATTCGCCGGACATACCCAATCCAGCAGTATCATCGGAGAATACCAACATTATGGAGGTGATGACATCAAGGAGATGCAATTAACGTATGCCGACAAAAACCCGACCCATCAGGACCGTTCTTATGAATTGAAAAACAAACCTCTTGCCTGTCCCCATTGCGGAAAAACCAATGCGTGGGATTCCGAAATCTGCGGCTTCTGTAATTTTGCACTTACACAGAAAAGGGGTGTGAACATGGAAGAATATACAAAACGAATAGAGCTGCTTGAAAAAGAAAAAGAAGAAACCAATAAATTGATCAAAAAACTAATAAAACGAATTGAAGAATTAACCTGATTCCATCGGTTTAAGGGATTCGGGCCGGCACACTCGTCAGATCACCCAAGTCATAGTACTCTCGAAGGCATTTTTCGCAACAGAACAGCTTCTCATCATCGAGATAGACGAAGTTCCTTCGGGTTCCGATGACGCCTTGTTCCACACGGATGACTTCGATACCCACATCCAATTCACGACGGCAATTGCTGCAGACCATTTTTTTAGTTTCCATCCTTTATCATGAAAATGAATCTTAAACTGCTTTGAACTGATTTGATCAGAATAGCTTGTGTCTCATCCAGGACCGAAAGGTTTATAAACCCTGATTTTGTGTCATTATGAAGTGACACACTGCCACGATACAGGGGTACGATGTCCTGAATTGAATATGACAAGCAAGCGAGATTATCAAGGGCAAACGACACAGAACAGCTCCGCAAAAGTGCTTCTGGCACTCAAGCAGCCCTTGATCACCAGGCAGATCAGCAAGAAAACAGGTATACCCGCGTATACCTGCGGCTATATCATCTCGACATTTGTGGATTCCGGGGTGCTGGTCTGCCTGAATCCTCGTGCACGCAACAACCGGCTCTATTGGTTCACCAAGGCCGGACTTCAGTACCTCAAGCTGCTGTATTCCATTCACAATCTGACATACCGCACCCCTCAATTGCCCGATATCGATTGGAATCTGTATGGGTGGACCTGTTTCAGCCATCGATCTGCAATTATTAAAGCTCTGACAAGCCCTATGCAGCCTTCCGAAATCAAACGGTTTTTTCGATTCCAGAAAACACCAATTCGAATCAGCGCCAATAATATACGAGACATCATTCATCTTTTTTTGATCAAAGGGATCGTTCGTCCGGTCCAAAACAGGGGCAAAAGTCACCCCCGATATGAGCTAACCGAAACAGGAATTAAATTACGACACCTGCTGATCCAGGCAGGCATTGTCCATTAGCAATACAGTGAAATGTTTAATAACTCCGACGCCCTTGGAATTCCTGAAAATGAGGCGACGATTTATCAAATCCCTGGAAGACAGAGCCAAGGAACTGGCGGCAGATATTTCACGTACCCGATGGGACACCTCCATCCCGTCGATGCTCCGCCGTGAAATCGCTTTAACCGTCGAACAACTGGAACAGATCAAGTTTCTCACCCAGCATCAGATGCGGGGACTGCTCCGGCAGGAATGCGACATCCATACCGAAATCATGCAGCAGCGGCAAGGTATACCCTGGTATACGCAACCCCATTTTCCAGACGAGCAGACATGGCAGCAACGGCTTTTTGAGATTGAAAAAGAACGCCGTAAACTGGTCATCCATTATCATGACAAACGAAAATCGCTTGAGGATCATCTGCTGTCCTTGATTAATAAACACGAGCAGTTGAATCTGGAATAATGAACATCGAAAAAATTGCCGCCAAGCTCCGCCCCCTGCTTGCCGCCCAGGTCGACCACTGGATGCGGGTTCGCGACATGGCAGAGCCTGACCTGAAAACCTTGATCGAAAAACAGATTATCTCTGTCGCTTATAAAAGACTGGGGGATTTCAACACAAAAATTCTTCTGTCGCTGCCCCCTGAAAACAAGTGCAAAGGCACCCTGAATCTGGGTGCGGTGCTGTATGATAAACCCAAATGGCCTGCCGCCATCATCCAGAAGGAACTGCTGCAGAATATGGGGATTTACGGCCGCAGCGGTGCCGGCAAGAGTAATTTTTGCTACCATCTGATCAGGCAGCTTGATCAGCTTGGCATTCCCTTTTTGTTCTTTGACCAGAAGCGGAATGTAAGAGACATGCTGTTTTCCCTGAAAAGCAAAGTCCATATTTATACCGCCGGCCGTTCCTTATTAAAATTCGGATTCAATCCGTTTATTACGCCCCCCGGCCTGGAACCTTCGGTCTATATCGGCCAGTTGGTCGATGTGATGGCCAGTGCCTTTACGCTGGGTGAGGGGGCCAAAAGCATCATCCAGAAGGCACTGACAGCCTGTTACGATCATGGTAATTCATGTCCGGTCACCCAGGATATTCTGGCGGAAATCGCGGCCATGGAAGCCAAAGAACGGATTCGCGGCTGGAAGATTTCCGCGATACGGGCGCTGGAAAGCCTGCGGTTTTCCAATATCGCCTCCGACCTGGTTTCACAGGAGGATATGACAAGGGCGCTGATTCACGAGAATACCGTCATTGAAGTAGATGGGCTCAGCAATGGCGCCCGATCATTCTTAATTCCGATCCTCTATCAATGGATCTTCCAGGTGAAATTGTGTTCACCCGGCCGTGAAAAGCTGGAAATGGCTATTATTACCGACGAAGCCCACATCGTCTTTGCCAAACAACAAGGGCGTTCCCAGGAAACCTTGAT
>JBDKVE010000029.1:0-17524 GCA_039679345.1 Anaerohalosphaeraceae bacterium | reverse complement strand
CCAGCCCTATCTGAAAGGCCAATTGGATTTCGAAAGCACTGCAGGAGTATCTTCCTCGATTATTAAGGAATTTATGCTGCGTCAGACACGCAAAAGCGACCTGGCCCTGTTTGTCAACATGGCCAAGGTTACCCCTCCTTCCAATCCCGCAGACCTGGAGCTGCATATCATCACGCCCGCATTTGTTATCAGTGAATTCCGGACATCCTTTGAAATCGGATGCCTGCTGTTTATCCCCTTCCTGCTGCTGGACCTGGTCATCGCCAGCATCCTGCTCAGTGCAGGTATGATGATGCTTCCTCCGGCCATGATTTCCCTGCCGTTGAAACTGATTCTGTTCATCCTCGTGGATGGATGGGGAATCCTGGCACAGGGACTGAGTTTGAGTTTCAGATAAGGATTAAAACATGACGATTGATTCCATTTTATATCTATCCCGCCATACCATGGAAACCGCCCTGCTGATTTCGGCGCCGATCCTGCTGGCGTGCATGATTTCCGGTATCATCATTTCGCTGTTCCAGACCGTCACATCCATTCGTGATATGACCCTGACCATGGCCCCCAAGCTCATCGCCGCCGGCATCACCGCTCTGCTGTTCGGCAACTGGATGCTGCAGGTGCTGATGCGGTTCACCACTGAAATATTCAATCAAATTCAGACCTATGGCCAATAACACATGGATAACTTCATCACCGGCAAAATACTGGGATTTGTACTGATTACGACACGTGTCGGTGCATTCTTTACCGCTTCGCCGGTATTTAACTGGGCATCGGTTCCCCCTCAGACCAAAACCGCCATTGCCGTGCTGCTGGCGATTTTCTTTGCGGCTATCAGCCCGACTCCACAACTGGTCACCGCCCCGGATATTCTGCAGATTGTCCTCTGGACCGCCTCCGAAGCCGTTTACGGACTGGCTCTCGGGCTTGTGGCGTATGCCCTCTTTGGCGTAGTCCGAAACGCCGCCCGCATCGGCGAACAGCAAATGGGGCTTAACGTCGCCAGTGAAATGGACCCCCTGACCGAAGAACAGGAAAACGCCCTGGCCATCCTGGTGGAAATCATTTTTATCCTGCTTCTGTTTGCATCCAACGGCCACCACATCTTATTGAAAATCATCGCCCGCAGTTATGACCAGTTCGGTATCGGTCAGATCCCCGATATCGGCAAATTGATGGAAAGCATTTTGCTGTCGGGATCGGCCATGCTGATGCTGTCGCTGCAGATGTCGGCCCCGGTGCTGGCTATCTTCCTGCTGCTGATGGTGGTTCTGGCCATCATGGCCCGTGTCGCCCCGGAATCCAATATTCTGTTCCTCAGCCTGCCGGTACGGGTCGGGCTGGGATTATTCATTTATGGTATTCTGATGCCGTTTGTCAACGAATATCTCAAACAACTGGTTGGCTGGCTGGACAAACTGCTGGTGGTTTAACGCGATAAGGATCTATGGCTGATACCAATAAAACACATCTACCAACAGCGCGTCGCCTACAGAAAGCCCGTGAAGAAGGCCAGGTCACGCAGAGTGCCGAGATGGTGTCCGCCGTAACGCTGCTGACCCTGTTGGCCGTCTGTACCCTGCTGGGTCCGTGGTTTATATCCTGGGGTAAAAATGAGCTGATCGAAGGCCTGAGCTGCCGGTCGGAAATGATGGAAAACAGCCAGGTTTTTATCGCATATAT
Organism: Anaerohalosphaeraceae bacterium; assembly: GCA_039679345.1. GTDB lineage: Bacteria > Planctomycetota > Phycisphaerae > Sedimentisphaerales > Anaerohalosphaeraceae > Anaeroglomus. The sequence goes on along the minus strand of JBDKVE010000029.1, from coordinate 15,838 downwards.
CAATTCCAAAATCATCGGCACCCTGCTGATTATGTCGCCTTTTCTGGTGGCGCTGGCAGCCTGCGGCATCGGCGCCAGTATCATGGTCAGCGGTCTGAATTTTGCCCCCAATACCCTGACCTGGAAAACAAATGAACTGAATCCGGCCAATGGCCTCAAACAATTATTTTCACCGGAATCATTAGTTAAACTCCTGTTGTCCATTGCCAAATTGGCTTTCATCGGGCTGCTGGTCTATGTGTATCTCCGCGATAAAATCACCTATCTGGCAACTCTGCAATGGGTCGATGTGGACCAGGTTTTGTCGTCCATCGGCGGTGTGGTCCTGGGAGCAGTCATACGCATCTGTATCGGATTGCTGATTATCGGGGGGGTGGACTGGTTCTATCGTCACTGGAAATATATCGAAAAACTGAAAATGAGCCGTCAGGAAGTCAAGGAAGAAAACCGCGACAGTGACGGCCCCCCGGAAGTCAAATCCAAGCTGCGACGCAAACAATACGAACTGGGTATGCGGCGGATGCTCAAAAAAGTCCCCCAGGCCAGCGTCGTTCTGGTCAACCCGACTCACGTGGCCGTCGCCCTGTTTTATGAATCCGGCAAGACCTCCTCTCCTATCGTCGTGGCCAAAGGCGGCGACCACATGTGCGAAAAAATCAAGGAAATCGCCCGCTCCTACGGCGTCCCCATTATCCGCCGGCCCGCCCTGGCCCGTGAAATCTATGCCACCGTCAAACTGGACCAGCCGATTCCGGAAAAACTCTTCACCGCCGTTGCAGAGGTGCTGGCCGTCATTTATCGCCTTAAACACGCTTATTCCAAATAAGTCTTGAACAGACCTGCCCAAAGACGCTATACTGCCCGGGTTATCAAACAGAGTGGTGGATGAAAAGACGACAAACAGAATCTAATTTACCGGAAGCAATCCATTACCGGCTGGATGCAGTATTTGCAGCAGCGGCCCTGACGGTATTGGCCGGCCTGCTTATCCCCATCCCCCTGCCAATCATGGATATTGTCTGGGTATGCAGTGTAGTATTTGCAGCCGCGGTGGTCGCAGTATGTCTGGCCGCCGTAAACTGTCAGGAATTAGGGGGCTTTGACTTTCTGGTCGGGGTTTTAGATCTCCTGCGAATCGGCCTGATTGCCATGACCGTACGAAAAATCCTCCTGGAACAGACCGCCGGCACGGTTGTCGGCTTTATCGGCAAAGTCGTATTGGGTACCGGCGTCATCACCGCTGCGATACTGGCCGTCCTGATTGTCATACTCAGTTTCTGGATGATTCTGTTATCCGCCCGGCAAATCCGACGCTCGGTACGCAGGTATTCCGAAGAGATTCTGCCGGTCAAACGAGCCGGCCTTCAGGCGGATTTAAGCCTGAATGTCATTTCCCGGGAGCAGGCCAAGTCCGTCCTGGAGAAAATCAAAACCGAGATGCGGTTTTTCGGATCAATGGGCTCTATCGCCGTCCTGATGCGATGCCAAGCGGCCGCGGCTGTGGTGATGATTCTCCTGGCACTGGGAATCAAGGTATTCAGCGACACTCTCGCGGGGGGCTACAACGCCGAATTGCTGGAAACGGTGGCCTCGCAGGCGGCGGGACTGGCCATTATCTCCATGGTTCCGGCCGTTGCCTCGGCTTGGAGCTGCGCGGGCCTGCTGCGTAAAGAAGCCCTGTGCCTTAAAAAAGACCACGCCGAGGGCAATGAAAAGGGACACAATATCTCCCTGCCGGGAACACAGGGGCAACCGGAACAGACGGAACTGCTGAATCCGGACTTTATGGAACAGGCTCGTATCGCCCCGCCGCTGCGGGAAAACATTGTCGATTTTGAACCCTCAAGCCCCCCGGTGGCTATCAACACCGTCGATTGTCCCATCCATCGTTTGACCTGGACAGACTCCCGGGATTACTACCAGCAATTAACGGACCTGACCGCAGGACTCAAACTTGAGCCGCAACAGGCTGTCCTGCTGAGCAGTCTGTCGGGAACCGGATTGGGGGTGCAGGCTGCGGTTAATACGGCTATAGGCCTGGCCGGCAAGGGCTTTAAGGTCCTGTTGATTGACGCACAGCCCAAACGCAGGGCCGCGGCAAAGGCCTTTGATCTGGATGAGGCCAAAACAGTCATCAGCCCCCAGTCCACCTGCATAGACAAAATCAGCGTCTTTACGGCCGGAGATATGGAAATACAGGCTGTTCGCCGGATTGAAACCGCCCTGCTGGAATTGGGAGGGCGCTATGACAAAATCCTCATCTATGGCCCCCAGATGATTGAAATCATGGCCGAGAAAATCGGCTCACGGCTGCATACCCTCATCCTTGGGGATTTTGAAGACAAGACCGCGGCTGTACCTGAAAACTCAACTCGGTTTGCATCATACACCGCCGTCATGGCATTTCAATAACGACATGCCTGCCGGATGCATCCTTAAGCAGGATATGATCCTCCCCGATTACATGATGCCGGAGAACTGCTGCTGAATCTGATTGAGCATCTTCTCAAGCCGGGCATATTTCTGTCTGAGCCGGGTTTCGTAAGTTTCAAGACGGCTCTGCTCTTTGGTAATCCGGTCTTCCTGCGTTGAAATCTGGTCGTTAATACTGTCCAGTGCCAGCGGAACACGGCCCCCGGTTTTGAGGGAGCTATCCACCGATTCATACATCGCCCCGGCAAACCCCTGCTTAATCTGAATGGTCGTGTTCAGGGTTCCGGTTTTGCTGGTATCCACCGTCAGATTCAGGTCGAATTCCGGGTAAAGCGGATTTTTACTGCCATCCAGTTCGGAGCTGCCGCTGATATTTTTTCCACTCACCTTCATCGTCCGTGCCCTGGACCAGCTTTCGGAGGTCAACTTAATACGAGCGGATGTAATCTCATGAGTTGTTTCATCCACCACCACCTGCACATCATACGTACCGGCATCGGTGTATTTGCTGGACGCATAGAATGAGACATACGCGGCATCCGCCCCCGTGGAAAGCCCGGTCTTCTGCGCACCAAACAGCGACAGCACGCCCATATAGTCATCGACAATGGCCTCATCGAATACTTCCGTGTCCAGCTCCAGTGTGCCGTCGGCATTGATTTTAAGACCAATATCTTCCGGACGAGTAAACGAATCCGACGAACCAAAACCGGTTGCAACCGAACGCAGAGGATTCTTAACCAGGTTCAGAATGCTGGTTAAACTATAATCCGAAGACAGAATACCTGATGTTTTTGTTTCCGTGTCATAGGTCGTCTGTTCCTTGAAATAGGTCGCCAGCTCATTGTAACTGTCAACCATCGTCGTGATTTTTTTCTTCAGCTCTTCGGTATTCCGCGTCAGGTTCACTTCCACGGTGGTATATCCCGTCGAACTCTCACTGGATACGGTTGTATCATGCAGCTTGAGCGTCACCCCGGCAATCACATTATCAATCGTATTGGAACTGCGGCTGATCCATTTTTCCTCGAGCATTTCACCGGTTTCAACGTCCACCACATCCGGCGGATAATCATCCACTTTAATCAGGGCGTTCTTGGCCGACTGAGTCTCGGTAAAAGTACCCGCCGCCAGCGACGCGATATTCGCTGTTTTGCTGCCGCCCTGCGTGGTCCGGGAAATGGTCGGCAGGGTCAGTGACGCCGACGAACCCGTCCCCGCCTCAAACGCCAGGTTCACCTGCAATTGGCTGGTGCCGCTGGACTTGTCAGTGACTTTCAGCATGCCTTCTTCGTAGGTCACTTCAACGGAATTGCCGAACGCGGTTTCCATTTCGCGGACAAGATCCTCAATCGTCGTGTATTGGGTAACATCAAAGGTATAATTTACCGCACTCCCATCATGCCCTGTTCCGCTGATACGAATCTTATCCGCCGTCGTGCCGCTTTCGATGGTCCCGGTAAATCCATCCAGGTTTTTGAGCTGGGTGGAAATCTCTGCGTTATTGCCGCCTTTTTTTAGTATGGTCTGTGCGGTATGAACCTCGGTATTGCTGGAATTGACGGTAACCTGATAATCTTCGCCGCTGTTGTTACCGGACAAGACCAGGTGCCATTCGTTGCCGTCACCATTATCATACTTCAGCATGCTGGCTGTGACTCCCGGATTTTCGGGGTCGTTATTAATCAAATCGACCAGGTCTTGCAGCGTGGTGGTATCGGTTGTCTGGATGACTCGTTCACTATTATTGTACGAATAAATGAAATTGCCTTCACCCACATACGAGGTGGCATAGCGGAATCCGCTGTGCACCCAGCGTTCGGACGTCGCCAATTGTTTGATCTTGATCGAATGGTTGCCTTCCGACGCACTGGAAGTCGCTTCCGCCGTGACCACATCACTGTCACTGGTGTTCGTGTTGAAGGCCTTCATCTTGCTCGTATCCGAGATACTGTAAATCGAGGACTTGAAGGAACTCAGCTTGGTTTGCAATTCCGTGATCGCGGTCTGCTTTTCCTGGTATTTGACCAGTTTCGCTGAATATTTTGTCAACCGCTGGCCTTCTACCTCCATCAACTGTGAAATGATCGACGAGGTATCTATCCCCGTCGATAGTCCTGACAAACTGATACTTGCCATACTGTTAACTCCAATCCTATGCGTTCTTATAAGGCGACATATTCTGCCTTATTTTGCTGTATATTTTATCTATTTCCTTACCTCTATTATCGACGCATACTTCACACACTGAACCATTATCTCCCATCATACCAGCGCACCGGCGGCAAATTGCGATTTTCGCTGTCTGCAGGTCTCAATCCGCTGTATGACCTCCCGATTATCGGGCGATAATTCCAGACAATACTCCAATTGTTCAATCGCAAAATCCATCGCCACATCGGCATAGAAGCCGGGCGCATTATTCTGCATATAATTGCTCTCTATTGCCTGAAATACTCTCGCCGATAAATACCGTCCCTGGAAATCTCTGTGTTTGGGAGTGAGTTCATTCCAATTGGTATCCGGGAACAACTGCTCCCATGAGAAGGTCTCAATAAACTGTCGGATGACGCCAAAGTGCGTCTCGGCCTTTTGGCGGGTGTGATTTCTTGACAGGCTGTCGGTCCGTACCTGGCGGATGTAGAAATCCCCCGGCAGATGTTTGGCAATCAGTCCCTGTGCGGCAAATCGACGCATCATGTCATAATCCTCGGCCACTCGCAGCGTCTCATCATACAAGCCGATCTTATCGAATACACTCCGCCGGATGCACGTTCGGAACGGAATGAATGGAAAGCCGCCCTGGAATAAGCTGCAGATGAGCTGGGTCTGGTCGGATACTTCCTTGCGCTGGATGACTCGTATCGACTGGCCGGTTTCATTGACCAGATGGTCATCACAGTAAATCAGGTCTGCTTCAGGATGACGCTTAAATGCTGCAACATGCTGTTCGATAAACTCCGGCTTCATCCGGTCATCATCGTCGAGCGGGATAATGAATTGCCCCGTCGAATGGCGTATGGCGGCGTTCCGGGTCGCGGCCAGCCCCGCATTGGCCTGCGAAAAACAATGAATCCGGTTGTCACGATAATTCTGAATAACCTGCTCGGTGTTATCCGTCGAGCCATCGTTGACAATAATCAATTCAAAATTGGGATACGTTTGAGCCAGCACACTCTGAATCGCCGCATCGATATACGCGGCGGAATTGCAGGCCGGCATAATCACCGACACCAGCGGACTCTGACTCCGGGATGCTGTCAAACTGGGGACATTCTTACCCGAGGTTGTCTGGACACCTTGATATAGCTGGTCAAACTGCTTCTGTTGTTCGGCATCCAGAACACAGTTTACATTTGTTTTAAGCTGCGACAGCATCTGTTGAGCCTTCATTGTTTGTCCGCCGGCCTTATAATATTCGGCCAGCTTCAAAACTGCGGTGATATAACAATGGATAACTTCGACAACTTTGCTGCGTTCCTCGGGACTGAAAATCCGGGATTCGATGCATCGCATAAACGGTACCGCCAGCACCTGCTCAAAATACCGTGCAGCCTGGTCGATATTACCCGCATCCCATTCGCAGTTGGCCAGGCCGAATAACTCTCCCAGCCTGTCCGGTTTGAGACGATAGGCCAGACGCGCCCACTGGAGTGCAATGGCCCGATGCTTGCCGGTAAAATACTGAACAATATTGGGAATTACAGCGGGATCGGCATCGGTGGGAATTTCATTGGCCCAGCAGCACCGTTCTGTAAACGAGATAAATATCCAGTACGTAATCGGACAAGACCGCCTCCAATAAAGCTGCTCACCAACCAACTGACGCAATACAAAATCCGTGGTCACCGGCACATCCGAACGCCAGGTGCCCGCAAGCCCCGGGACATATAAAATCGAACCAAAATCCGTATCCGAGCCGTCATAGATTGCCCAGCTCAGCGACAGCATCTCGCGTCCCCAGAGACCTTCTTCCAACCCCCCGGCCCGATCAAAGACCTGCCGCTTGACAGCACAGAGCAAGTCCTGCTCAAGACAACAGAACAGCTTCTTGTCGCCATAGTCGAGGTTTGTATTCCAGCCCCCTGCCGCAGACAGAACACGCCCGCTGACTGCGCCGATAGCAGGCGTACTCAGGGCATCGCAAACCGTTGCGACACAGTCAGCCCTGACAGCAATATGCGAGGAAACAAACAACAGGATTTCGCCCCGGGCAAACGAAACCGCCTGGTTTTTAACGGCGGCACGAGTTGTCCCCTCTGCAAAATTGAGCACTGCCGACCGCACAGGGAGAGTTTGGCCGGCAAAGTCCGCTTTGGAGTTGCCTGTGGTCAGAATCAGTAATTCGAAGTTCTTGTCTGTCTGGGCGGTCCATTCGGCAATCACGGTCTCTAAATCAACCGTACCCTGTCGGCAATCCAGAACGACCGACACCTTCGGCGCAGACGCATCCCGATTATCATAGATTACCTCGGCATCCACCGAAGGTTTGTGCGTATCCGTAAAGACAAATTGATCCACCATTTGGCGGCGCTGAGCACCGCCCGGCCGGTGAGCGGTTTGTGCCAGATAACGGCTCAGAAAATCTCCAGCCTGAAACGTCCCATGGTCGGTACATTCCTGTTGCAGCGACAATCGGGCCGATTCATCTTCCCCGCCAATAAACTGACATAATCCGCGCAGCAGGTTCAACCCCTGAATCTGCTTTTCCACACCTTTGTACACATCGCAAAGCGAGTTCAACGAAATCAAACAATCGCTATAATACCGTGAGCACAATTCACGGGTTGCCTTGGACAGCATACCGGCAATCATCTGCCGGGTCACTGCCCCGGATTCCCATTGTTCAAACAGATGCCCGAACCGTGGAATAAAATCATTGCAGTTACAGTCACGGATGGCCTGGCCAACATCGAAGCCGGGATTCTGCTGTGCCTTCTGAGAAATCTCCGTCAGCTTTTGCTGACCATAACGCGACAAGACTTTGCGGCGCCCGTTGGGATGATTCAGCAGAATCGTCCCGGTCTGGGATTTCTTGTGTTCCCGCTTATAGGTCAGGATTTCCGGAAGATTTTTAAATCGCACCCTGCCGGTCAGAATTCCATACACTGCCGCCTTGGCCAGCCAGAACGTATCAGAGCCCCATGGCTGACAATCATACAGGCCAACCTGCTCAAACAGTGTTTTACGGATAACCGCCGAGGCGTGCCAGCACACATACCAGCTTCGCTGAACATCCTTCGCAATTTCCGAAGGACTGACCTTAAGGCGAATCCGGTCGCAATACTCCGCCCCGCGGTAGGTGTCGATAAACCGCCCGAAGAACGACCCCACCACGCCGAGCGAATCATCTTTGAGAATCTCCTCCAGCAGCAATTCCAGCTTCTGCGGGGCGAGAATATCATCCGCATCCTGAATGGAAATAAACGGTGCCCGCGCGTGCTGAATGGCAAAGTTGCGGCGAATATAGGGGCCTTCGCTTTTGTCGAAAAAGAAAACACGGAAACGCTTATCCATTTGCGAATACCGCTGCAGAATCTCGCGCGAACCGTCGGTGCTGCCGTCATCAACGATCACTGTCTCCCAGTTTCGGATCGTCTGGGCGAGAATTCCATCCAGGCACTGCGGCAGATACTCGGCCATATTATAACAGGCAATAATAACCGCCACCTTGGGAGTCGGCACAGCGTCAAGCTTCTGAAGGTTATCCTGATAACACAGACAGTACCAGCGCCTTGCCTCGGTCGCAACCAACGGCCGCACCGACAGTGCATCACCCTTCGTCAGAGGCAGATTCTCCAGTTGGAGACGTATATCCGAGATGCTTTCATCATATTTATATAACAGATAGTCCTGATTAATTTCCTGCTGGTGCCGTTTTCGGCGGGCCTTGCCGCCGTCGCCATAGTCATGATAAATCACCGTCCCGGGCCAGTACATCACCGCATCCCGACGGCCAAAAGCATGAATCAGACGCCAGGTAAGATCGGTCCCTTCATGGCCGAACAACAGCGGGTCCTGCCCGCCGACCGCCCGCCACGCCCAGAGCAGAAACGCGGAGTTGCCCTCCTGGTTGCACAGGGTCGGGAAAGGCTTGTCGCCGCGGTCGCAGATGGAAATGTGCTTATTGGATGTCGGTGTTTTCGGCAGCGTCCGGCCGCGCAATCCAAGTACGTTATATGTCTGAAATGCCTGACGGACAGAGGCTGTATAATCGGCATCCACAAGGGCATCATCATCCACAAAGACAACGATTTGCCCGCGTGCGAAACAGGCCCCGATGTTGCGGCCCTCGCTGAGATTGAAATTAATTGGGCAGGGAATAATGCAATCCGCCTTGCCGGTAATCGCATTAATATCCGTGCCGCCGTTATCAACCACAATGGTCTCAAAATCGCGGTCGGTCTGGCGCTGGAAGCAATCCAGCAGTTTGGCCACATCCTCGGAACGCTGATATGTCACAATCACCACCGACATCAGCGGACTGCCGGCGTTATCGCGGCGGTCAATCCGCGGCAGATGGTCATAATTCATCACAGACTGGTATTGCGCCATGAGCCTGCGGGCCGTCAGCATATTGCCGGCGGCGAAGGCCTTCTGAGCGTTCTGGAAAAGCTGTAAGGCATTCACCAAAGAATCCGGCAAGGCTTGACTTTCAGTCAAATCATGTCGGGCTTTGCGTATCAATTCAGTACATCCATCCGGTTTTGTAAGTTTTAAAGCCCTGTCTCGCAATTCAATATACTTATCCAGCCATATCGGATCGGTTAATATGTTGTGTTTCTCGAGGACATTGAAAAATTTTCGAGTACTGGATTCCGCACCAATTCGAACTGTCAATTGCCAAGCTGATTCCGCGGGATATGTCGGAAGAGACAATAATTGTTCGGCTAATAACTCTCTGTACTGGAAGACAATACTGAAGAATAATGAAACATGAATATCCTGTTTCACCACACCTGACAGATATTGTTCAAAATATTCCCTCGGATCAAGCCTTCGTTCCCTCGCTGCCTGATAACACCGCCGGCGATAAGCATTTATTTTCGCCCGGGCATGAGACAGCAAGCCTTTAAGGAGCTTGTCAGCTCCTCGACTTTGAGATTGAGGAAGGTGTCGAACCAGATACAGAGCCTGAGGAACAAAATGGAACTTCGTCACTTCTTAAAGCTTATAAAAGAGATCCTTGTCTTCAGCAATATCCAGTTCAGAATCATGCATCGCCGTCTGAATATAATCCCTCATCTTATATGTTCGAAAAGCACTGATGACATCATTTTGAAGTGCTGTGCCTCCCGCGGGCAGTTCTCTGCAGAAACCAAATCTAATTGGATTTAAATCTTGATCACAAACCCTGTGCTGCGTATAAACAAAACCACACTCCGGATGGTCGGAATGAGCCTTGATGACTTGCTCAAGTGCATCCGGAGTGAGCACATCATCGCTATCCAGCTCGCCAAACAGATCCGCACTGAGACCGGCAATCCCGGAAAGAGCCGCATGTGAGACACCCCGGTTTTGATGATGCCGAATCAGCCGAATACGAGTATCCTGGAGATATTTTTGAACAGTGTTCACGGAATCATCCGTGGATGCGTCATCGACAATAATCAGTTCCCATCCCTGTGCTGTCTGCGCCAAAATGGATTGAATCGCTGCGTTGATATACCGCCCTTTATTGTAATTGCGAATAATGACTCCGAATTTCGGCAGTGGATGCATCAGGGGCTTACGAATCGTATAGTTTTTAAATTGCCGATACAGAGTTCGGATGAAATTGCATTCCGCATCATGAGTGCCCGCCGTACGTTCAAGGCTGTCCGGATTTTTGTAATATAGTCCCAGCGGTTCGGCAATGCGTATCAGGTCATGTGTCTGTGATATTCGCAGTACAAATTCATAATCTCCGCACACTTTGAAACGTTCATCGAAATAGCCGTATTCATCATGCAGTGAACGACGCCACATAGGCTGGGGCCCGCAGTAGTATCTATCCAGCAATGTTTCACGCAAATATTCAGGCACCCAGGTGGAAACACAAGCAGGTGTCTTGGTTTGCCAGGTTTGGTGAGGTGTAGAAGTCACATAAAATTGCGAATACACATATGCAATATTGGGGCAAGATTCCAGTACTGCCGCCAGCTTCTCCAGCATTTGAGGAGAGTGGCGATCATCGGTATTGGCATTGGTGATATAGCGGCCGCCTGCAGCACGAATGCCTCGATTCCATGCGGCATAAATCGTCTCCCGCTCGTGTGTTTTGATGTATTGAATATGCGGATAGCGCGATTGATACTCTTTGACGACAGCTTCTTCATTCTGCTGAGAGCCGCTGTTGACCACGACAATTTCAAGCCGGCCTTTCTGATAGAGGGTCTGCTCGACCAGGTCCTGCAGACAGCCGCGTATGAAGGCCTCGGAATTATAGGTTGAGACAATCGCCGAGACCAGATAGGAACTGCTGCCGAGCACCGTATGGCTTATAGCGGCGGTTTCCGTCACTGAATGTCGTACTTCACCCTGAGATGTAATGATATCCCAGATATCAAGTCCTTTAAAATATTCAATTCCATATTCCTTAAACCAGCCGCGTATTTGTTCGCCGCGCCAGTGATCCGGCAGCCCAAACACAGCGGTATCAAAATTGGAGTAATACCGAAACCATTCCGGATTCGACGATTCAAGGTGAATATTCGTTTCATCCTTGCTCGGAGCATATCGTTTATTAATCTCCGCAATGGACTTTTGCGGTTCCCGAATACGCTCGATACAGCGATACCATGCCTGCTTAAGCAGCAGATTGGACCAGTTGACGAACTGGAAATGAAGCACACCGTACTCATACCCCTCGATTTTTATTTTTCGGCCCGCCAGATTCTGCGGAGCACGCGGAGTATGAATGAACTCCGACGCATAGGAACTCCGCCCGTCGTCACAGAACACGAATGGTTTGTAATTGTTTGTCCAGACTGATTTATCAAATCGGTACTGGTCCACCGACCGCCACAGGCATATCCAGTTCAGTAAAAGCTGGTCACCCGGCTTGAGCGACAGGATTCTTTCCCGCAAGGTGTCATGGTTCAGCAGATTGGATGTAAACGCCTCATCCGCGTCCAGAGCAATAAAATGCGTCCCGCCGATCTCGCGGCCAGCCTGAAGCATTTTATTACGATCACCCGGCTCGTCCCGCAGCCATTGCTGTTTGGTCAGAATCCGCTCAACTCTGCATTGCCCGGCCAGCGACTGCACAATTTCGACAGAATCATCTGTCGAACAATCATCGAGATAAACGATCGCATCCGTAAACTGCGACAGCAGCCGAAGGCACTGCCCTATGAGATATTTTTCGTTGCGAGCCGCAACGAGGCCAACGATTTTTGTTTTTTTTGCTGCCAGCTCTGTATTTGCCATAGCGATGGCGACAGGATGATTGAGATGGGGAGCCATTAAATTGACATCGACAATGTCTTTCTTTTCTCCACGTCTTAACTTCATCGCATTGACAACAGCCAAAGAGGCAAACTTTATCCCTTCAAAATAAAAATGGTTCTCAGGATTAAATATGATATCATCCATGGTCTTGGTATGATATTTAATTTCAAGATTGTGGCTGCCGATTAATTCTTCATTGAGATATCTGACGTCATCATATCCATGATGAAAATAATCAATATCTCGCGCTTCGCGGATACCATAGACCGCCATGACCGCACTGCCATCGACGCAGAAACAGTCTTTATCCACATGATGCTCGTCCAGAAGCCCGGCATAATCCTGCAAAAGACGATAAAAGTTTTCAAAGTAATTCAGTTGCGCATGATTCAAAAAGTGAATACTGTTTTCATTGAAATAAATCTGCGACAGCCGGAGCGTTTCTTCATATGAATCATTGATATGGACAGAATGATTTTCGATGCCGAACAGATGGCGAATTTCCGATTTGCACTGTTTCAGATTATCCAGATCATCTGTTTCCACTAGAAATACACGCACACAGCCGGATTTTCTAAAGCACTGATCCGCCTTGTACTTCGCCCCTTTGAACAAATTGGCCCAGTTCCCCAGCCAGGGCTCGCCCTGATACATCTGCTTGATCAAAAGAAGCGGACCATTCTTTTCGAGCTGGATTTCTTTGCGATAGACAATGGTCGCATACTTTTGGATAATACTGACAACTTCAGAATCACGACCTTCCGCGGATGGAAACACTGAAACAATATAAGTATTCTTCTTGATCCGGCAATATTCATATGCCATGGCATCGCTATACTTTCGGCTCAATCCTCGTTTCAAAAAGTACTCATAATCATAACTGTTGGTGCTTCGATCGAATACTGCCGTACAAACATCCTTTTTACAAATATATGCCGCCGCCAATCGATGACTGCCATCGATAATGGTCCCGTCATTTCCAACCGGAATCAAGGATTGCCTGCCATCAAACCCGTTCCCAGTCATGGAGGCAAGAATATTCTTATACGCCAAAATAAACGATTCAGCCCCCTGTTTATCGAAGCCGTCCTCTTCACGATAATTGTTTATCTTTTTTAAATGGGCCAGATAGACTTCTTCTCCCCACTGGCTTTGAAGACTGAATTGACAAAAACGTCCATAAATCACCTTGGCGCAAACATCCAATCGCCGGGTATTCAACAGAAAAACAGGATTGATTGTTTGTAGTTTTACAGTCCCCTGTGCAGGTAAATAATTAATCTTGAACAGATGAGGATTAATCCGCGATCGGACATCTTTGATATCACAAAACTCTTCATTGATAACCGTTCGGTTCATCCGCCTCTGGTTCAGCCAGAACGAATTGCCACTGCCGTTGCCGATCTTATGATCCAGTCCTATGCCTGCCAGATAAAATCCGCAGTTGGACAAATAACGTTCGAGATCAATCAGTCGGGCTTGCCCTTTGTAAAGCGTAGCATAAAACCAGACCTCCAGAAGCAGTGAACTACAACTGCGCAAAGTCTTTGCAGCCCCCTTTAGAACATGTAGTTCGGCCCCTTGCACATCACACCACAATAAATCGATGGTTTTATTCTTGAGTGGTTCAAAATCGTCGAGGCGGATAGATTGAATGGCAAATTTCTCTTTATTTACCATCCCATATTGTTTAGCCACATCAACTGTCCGATTGGCCTGGCCGGAAGGTTCAATCGGCAGAATGGAACCCGTTCCTGCCAGATTATTTTCATAAAATTCAAGAATCCCGTTCTGGTCCGAGACGGCATAATTGTAACAATGCACGTTGGGATTATTCTGAAATTTTAGCCGAAGCTTCTGAAACGTGTTCGGATTTGCTTCAAACGCATGGATTTCCAGGTTCGGATAACGGTTTAAAAAACGGCCGATTTCATCACCGCGATAGGCGCCCACAATCACCATTCGCAACGAATCGCGAATATCTTTTCTTAAATAGAAGTTGATATTCTCTTCGACATCTCGTTGGATTTCCACATAGGGTTCTGCAGTCTGGCCTGTATAGTTATGGGTGGCATAATCATCAACTATGGTTTGAATATCTGCAAAAAATACATCCTGTTTATTATCATAAATAACCGAATAGCCATGGGCGGAAAGCAGACTGATAATCTTTTGTCTTTCACCGCCGTATTCGACTACAATCAATTGGGGCTTATACTGAGAAAAATCCAATCCTTCCAAAACTTCAAAATCATGCCCTTCGGCATCGATGGACAGCAGGTCAACATGTTTCAGACTGCTTTCCGAGATAATCTCTGTCAATGTTTTGACGACAACCGTTTCTTTGCACCACTGTGCTCCATATTTCTTGGTCCAGCGGTCATTGTCTTCCGCTGTCAGTGACGCCACATCGCTACCCCATTCCGGAAGATGAGGATAGGTTGATACACTCATGTCCGCAATGCCAGGATGATTGGATACCGCCGCCTGAATACAGGTGACGTTATACCCCTGATACGATTGACATAACTTGGCATAATTTTTCCCGACTGGCTCTACAGAAACTCCCTGCCAACCGTATTTTTCAACCAGGCGACGGACATTGCTGTAATGCCTACCATCAAAGGCCCCCACCTCTACGAATGTCTTACCGCGTGGTTTTCGTTCGGAAAAATACCGCTCAATAAATTCATCCTGCCCCAACTGAGAATAGTATCCTCTCACATGCTTGGGCAGTTCCCGGGCAAACCAGAATTCCTTATTGAGGGAAAGCACTATTTGACAGGCTTTATCAACCAATTCGACAATCCCCAGTTTTCCAGCAGCAAGAGCAATGAGCCACATAACCTTCCAGTTGTCCGGACGTACCTGGGCCAGACTTCGCCCGGCCTCAAGAATTTTCTTTGACACCTCTATAGAAGGTTCGTCCTTCACCGATGTCTGCATGGCTGAAATAAGCTCATCAAGATGCGATTCAAGATAGTTTGGACAGAATTCCGCAGCCACAAAAGACTGGATAATTCTTCTGATGTCATTTTGATGTTGATTGATCTTATTTGGGATCATTATAATTCTTTCTAACCTGCATTTATTCCAAGACGCTTCATATATCTAAGCAGACCGAGACTTGTGTCCGTTGGCGGACTTGCTCTGCCAGCAAACTTGCTTTGCCCCCCTGAATTTTTGGGACAGGACTTATCTTCGTTGATATCCACGTATTCATATCCATTATATTACCATAACTAGACTAATCCGTCACTCAATATGCAAATCCCGTACCACCGGCATGACAAAATATCACCCCGCAAAATCACATCTCTTTTTATATCAACAGGTTACATCGCTCACGAACAAGTCAACAAAGTGGCCGCCACCCGTTCTACCCGGGAAAAATAATCCAAACAGATGAGAATTAATTGCCTCCCCGAGCGGTGGGCGTTTAAAAGCTATACAGGTGGTTTAAGCTGACGATGCCGCCTGTCAGATGGTGCCTCTTATTTTGTCTGACCATCGCGTGGTACTCCGAAAAACCTGCCTGTGTTGAGGAGGAACACTTCCGGAGCATCATCAAAGGCAACATGGTCGGCCAATGGAATATTCAAAAAGCTCATGTTTGTTCCCTGATTGCGGAGTTTTGACATGCTCTCGAGGGAGGTAAGCGGGTCGTTATCGCCACGGACAATCAGCATTTCGCTGTGAATCCGGCTCATCAAGGGGCCGGGGTATCCATCCGGACTGAGATCCGTCCACATGGCGATCAGGGCTGCGGCAAAACGGTCAAAGTCAGGCGTGGGATTCAGACGCATATAATCAGCATAGCTTGAAGGAAACATGTCTTTCCAGATTTGGGCTGTCATGCCGGACTGCATTGCCCAGGATGGATCGTCGGTGCTCATTTCCCAGTTTGCTCCAATGGTTACAACTTTGCGAAGCCGTGTATCCTGTCGCGCGGCATAGCGATAGGCAACGATGC
>JBDKVE010000028.1:0-29888 GCA_039679345.1 Anaerohalosphaeraceae bacterium | reverse complement strand
CTGGGGAGATCATCTCGATGTGTTCAAAGCGGCAAAAGACACCGGTTATTGCAAGAAACAAAAAGCAATTCTGGAAGAGAATAATTTAAAACTGTTTGCCATCAGTAATCATCTGGCGGGTCAGCTTGTCTGCGACCTGAACAATGACAGCCGCTCGGATGGTTTTGCTCCCGCCGACTGCAAAGGCGACCCCGAAAAGAAACGAGCCTGGGCGGTCAAGGCGATGAAGGCCACTGCCAAGGCGGCCAAAAATATGGGCGTCAAAGTGGTCAACGGCTTTACCGGTTCCTCCATCTGGCATTTTCTCTATAGCTTCCCGCCGGTCACTGATAAGATGATTGACGATGGATTCAAATATTTCGCCAAGATGTGGAATCCGATTCTGGATGTGTTCGATGAATGCGGAGTCAAATTTGCACTCGAAGTCCATCCGACCGAAATTGCATTTGATATCGTGACTGCCAAACGGGCTTTGGCGGCGATTGATAACCGCAAGACCTTCGGCTTCAATTTCGACCCCAGCCACCTGCATTGGCAGATGGTCAATCCGGTACGGTTCTTAAACGAATTCCCGGATCGTATTTATCATGTTCACATGAAGGATGCGGCTGTTCAGTTGGATGGTTACAACGGCATTCTGGCCTCGCACCTGAATTTCGGCAATCCGCAGCGCGGCTGGGATTTCCGTTCACTGGGCCATGGCGGTGTGAATTTTGAAGAAATTATCCGTACTCTGAATCATATCGGTTACAACGGTCCTCTTTCCGTGGAATGGGAAGATTGCGGGATGGATCGGATGCACGGTGCTCAGGAGGCGTGTGCATTTGTTAAACGTATTGATTTTCAGCCGTCGAATCTGGCTTTCGATGCCGCGTTCGATAAAGACAATCGATAATCAGGATTATTACAATGACAAAATCCACTGAAATGAATCGCAGAAGCTTTCTCCGGAAAGCTTCTGCGGCTTTTGCGGGTGCCGTCGGTTTTCCCTACCTCATTCAACCTTCTGCACTGGGTAAAAACGGCTATGTTGCTCCAAGTAACCGTATCACCATGGCGGCTATCGGCTGCGGCTCGATGGGACGCGGCAATATGGATGCGTTTCTGCATATCCCGGAAGTACAGATGGTGGCGGTCTGCGATGTGGATCAAAACCATTTGCGCGATGCCAAAAATGCCGTGGATGGACGGTATGGCAATCAGGATTGCCGCAGCTATGGCGACTATCGCCAATTGCTGGCCAAAGAAAAGATTGATACGGCCATGCTTGCTCTGCCTGACCATTGGCATGCAGCCATGGCGATAGCCTGTATCCGGGAAGGCATTGACATCTATGGCGAAAAACCGCTTGCCCGCACCATCCGGGAAGGGCGGGCGATTTGTGATGCCGTAGCCCGGTATGGGACCATCTGGCAGACGGGAAGCTGGCAGCGGTCGGTTGCGAATTTCCATCGCGGCAGCGAATTGGTTCGCAACGGCCGGATTGGAAAAGTCCATTATGTCGAAGTCGGTCTTCCCGATGGCGGCGGTTCCAAACAGGCCGGCATCAAGCCGGTTCCGCAGGGATTGGACTGGGAGATGTGGCTTGGGCCTGCATCGTGGCGGCCTTTTATGGACTATGGCGGTCAGGCTCCGCACTGGGACTGGCGCTGGATTATGGACTTTTCAGGCGGCCAGTTGACCGACTGGGCAGGCCACCATATTGATATTGCTCACTGGGGCCTGGGTCTGGATGAAAGCGGCCCGGTCACTATCGAAGGTCAGGGCAAATACCATACAGAGGGTGTTTATGATACTCCGTATGCCTATTCCTTTGAATGTGAATATGCCACAGGTGTCAAAATCAAAGTCGCCAATGCCTCAGCGCAGCCCAAGGGTATGGGGGCGGTCTGGTATGGCGACAAAGGCTGGATTCATGTGGATCGCGGCGACAGGATCGACGCATCCGATCCGAAGATTCTCCAGGGAAAAATAGGCCCCGAAGAAATTCGCCTGTACAAAAGCAGCAATCATCAGCAGAATTTTATTGAATGCGTAAAAAGTCGTCGCGAAACCATCACCCCGGCCCGGATCGCACATCGGTCCATCAGTGTTGCTCTCCTGGGTGAAATTGCGATGCTGACCGGACGGAAATTGCAGTGGGATTCGGCCAAAGAAGAATTTGTCAATGACGCTGAGGCCGACCGCTATCTGTCCCGCTCTTTCAGGAGTCCATGGCGGTTGTAAAAAATGATGCGTTCCTGTTGGCATGATATAGAATAACCGCATTGGTTTTTATCGAGAAATCAAGAATGAAGAAAATAAATCGCAGGACTTTAATCAAGGGGTCTGTTGCGGCCGCAGCGGGTTTTGCAGGACTTCCATTCATCTTTAAATCCGTCGCCCGTGCCTCAAGCCCTTCGCCGAGTAATCGTATCACCGTGGGTTGTATTGGTATCGGATGGCAGGGCGGGGGGAATTTGGACTCTTTTCTGAATGAACATGATGCGCAGGTCGTGGCTGTCTGTGATGTGGACGCCAATCACCTTCGCGATGCCAAGCGAAAAGTGGATTCAATTTATGGCAACCAGGACTGCAAAGCCTATAGCGATTTCCGCGAATTACTTGGGCGGCCGGATATCGATGCCGTCTGCCTGTCGCTTCCGGATCATTGGCATGGCCTGATTGGTGTCGCCGCGGCTAAAGCGGGTAAGGATATTTTCGGTGAAAAACCGCTGACTCACAATCTCCGCGAAGGTCGGCTGTTGTGTGATGCAGTAAAATATTATGGACGTATCTGGCAGACCGGCAGTTGGCAGCGTTCGGTCTCGCATTTCCGGCAGGCCTGCGAACTGGTTCGCAACGGCCGGATTGGTAAAATACATACCGTGGAAGTCGGACTTCCCGCCGGCCATGCGGATTTTGGGGGTACCCGAGGCCAGGAAACAGCCTGTCCGTCTCCGCCGGAACTGGATTATGATTTCTGGCTGGGTCCCGCGCCGCTGTCGCCATACTGTCCGGCCCGCGTTCATAAAAACTGGCGCTGGGTCCTGGATTATGGTGGCGGCCAGTTGATGGACTGGGTGGGCCATCATGTGGATATTGCCCACTGGGGTCTGGATATGGACCATACAGGGCCGGTTGAAATTGAAGGAAAGGGAGAGTATCCTTACGAAGGATTGTGGAACACCGCTACCCGTTATCGGCTGAATGCGGTTTATGAAAACGGCATTCAGATGATTATTGCCGGCGGATATGATGAAATTCAGGATGGAACCAAATGGATTGGGTCGGATGGCTGGGTACACGTGAATCGGCAAAGAATGGTGACATCTTCAGAGACCATAAAAAATGAACCGCTGGGAGCAGGTGACATTCATCTGCTCAATTCTCCCGGCCATACCCGCAATTTCCTGGATTGTGTCAAGAGCCGACGCCAAACACTGACGCCCTGTGAGACAGCCCATCGTTCCGCCACCGTCGGTCATCTTGGTCAGATTGCCATGCTGCTGGAACGGAAGATCAAATTCAATCCCGCAACGGAGCAGATTCTTGATGACCCGGTCGCGGAAAAAATGCTCGGAAGAACCATGCGAAGCCCGTGGCTTTTATAACAGGCTCAGTCGGCATGTAAAATATTGTGAAAATATTCAACCTGAAACAACAATCAGGACAAATTAGGATTAAGCACGATAGGAGAGTTAAGACATGTTTAAGAATGGGTTGATTGCCGTTGTGTTGTGTGGGATAATGATGGGATTTAGCAGCCCGGTCAATGCGGTGACGCAGGATGAAGAAAGTAAAATCACCGCGGCGATGCCGGATAAGCCAATCGCCGCGCCGGCTCGCCAGAGAGCCATTCTGGTATTCAGTCGATGTGATGGATTCAAGCACAGCAGCATACCCTATTGGATCAAAACCCTTGAAATCATGTCCGCCAAGACCAGCGCGTTTAAGGCGGATTTTTCCGATGATATGGCTGTCTTCACGGAACAGAATCTTCAAAAGTACGATGCAGTCTGTCTGAATAACACAACCCAGTTGAAATTCAACGATGCCCAGAAAGCTGCTTTGATGAATTTTGTCAAAGGCGGCAAAGGAATGATTGGTATTCATGCTGCCACGGATAATTTCTATGAATGGCCCGAAGCGGCGGAGATGATGGGCGGCCAGTTCAAGGGACATCCCTGGGGAGGTGGTGGAACCTGGGCGATCAAGCTTGATCAGCCGAATCACCCCCTGATGAAGATGTTCGAAGGCAAGGGATTCAAAGTCAATGATGAAATCTATCGTACTGCTGCGCCGCTGTATTCCCGCAGCAAACAGCTTGTCCTGATGAGCCTGGATATGTCGGATGAGGCGACTAAAAATGCCGAAGGCGTAACGCCCGAAGATGCCGATACCGGTATAAGCTGGATTAAGAATTGGGGACAGGGACGTGTATTTTATTGTTCACTGGGACATAATCATTACCTGACCTGGACGCCGGCTGTCCTGCAGCATTATCTGGCCGGAATTCAGTTTGCTTTGGGCGATTATGATGTCCCGACCAAACCGCAGGCCGCTCCTCTGGATAAGAGCAAGCTGGATGAACTGGTCAAACAAGCCAAATCCTATGAGTACGGAAAAAGCCGCCTGCCGTTTACCCAACTGCAGGAGATGATTGTTACCCGGATAGGCGCTTTGGCAGCACTGGCTGAAATTGAAACAGCATTCCTGGCCGCCTTGCAGGATGTGTCTGTGCCGTATGATGCCAAAGACATGTTCTGTCGTCAGCTCGGATTATTCGGCACGGAAAAATCGGTCGTGGTGCTCAGCCCGATGCTGGCCGACCCCAAGACTTCGGATATTGCCCGTTATGCCCTCGAACGCATTCCGGGGGATGCTGTGGATCAGGCCCTGTTGGGACTTCTGGCAAAAACACCAGATGAAAAGATTAAAATCGGGATCATCTCCTCGCTGGGTGCCCGAAAAACTGCTTCAGCAGTGAAGCCTCTGGGGGCGTTGATTCAGAATCCATCTTCGGCACTCTCCGCCGCAGCGATTCTGTCGTTGGGCAGAATCGGTACCACGGATGCCGCAGATCAACTGCTGGCTTCGGTCAAAACGATTTCACAGGACAACAAAATCCTGCTTCTGGATGCCCTTCTGACCTGTGCACAAAAAGCAGAAAGTACAAAGGCCGCGGCAATCTATCAGCAGCTTTATGGCCCCGACTATCCGCCGGCTATCCGGGCCGGGGCATTACGAGGGCTTGTGCAGATGCAAACCGCTCAGCCGGAAAAGGTGATTGTCCCCGCTTTGCAGGATAAAGATATGGTTGTAATGACCGCAGCGATTGCCCTGGTTCGTGAGGTTAAGGATACAGCCGCCATGGAAAAAATCCTTGCCGGAGCAGACAGTCTCCCGGCTGACCAGCAGGTACGCATGCTTGGGGCAATCGCCGCCGGTGGAAATACCGCAGGTAAAAATTATGCCATGAAGGCATTGAAGAGTGAATCCGTTGAGGTACGCAATGCGGCTGTCGGGGCGCTGCAGGTTGTGGGTGATGCCGGCTGTGTCGAAGTGCTGGCTCAGACCGCCGCACGTGCATCCGATAAAGGTGAACAGGATATGGCCCGCTTTACTTTGGATAGCCTGTCCGACAAAAATGTCAATCAGACCATCATCAGCATGCTGCAGAAACCGGCAGCGACCGATGCAGACAAGGCAGTGTGCCGGGAATTAATCCGCACGACGGGTCAACGGCAGATTCGTGCGGCCATGAAAGATATGCTGACTCTTGCCCGCAGTGAAGATAACCGTATTCGTCAGGAAGCGATTCGAGCCCTCCAGCTTATTGCAGACGCCTCGGATTTACCGGAATTGGTTGCTCTGCTGGCTGAAAAGCCGGACAATGCGGTGCAAGGTCTTGTTGTTTCCGTGATTGGAAAACAATCTCAAGTGCAGGGGAGTGCCAAAGTCCTGACAGAGACCTATGACAAAACACAAAACAAGACGGCGAAAGTTGCGTTATTGAGTGCGATTGGACGCATTGGAGATACTCAGACGGTTGATTTTCTCCGTAAGCAGGCTGTTGCCCCGGATGCGGAAATAGCTCAGGCGGCTTTTCGTGCAATGTCGGACTGGCCCGGCAGCGAGCTCACTGAGGATATGAAGCAGGTGGTGGTAAAGAGTCAGGACGAAAAGACAAAGGTTATCGCTTTCCGCTCGTATTTAAGGATGATCAGCAAAGATTCCGGCCGCTCCTCCGAGCAGATTGTGGATGAATTGGTCAATGCGATGAAGCTGGTGGACCGAAGCGCAGAACAAAAGCAGGTTTTGAGTGCATTAAGCGGATATGGCAGCGAAAAAGCATTGAATGTTGCAATTGCAGCCATGGAAAATCCTGAACTTAAGGCTGAGGCAGAAGTGGCCATCGTTGGAATCTGTTCAAAAATAGGCTCAGGCCTGACTTCAACAACAGCCAAGGCTGCCTTACAGAAAATCATGGAAACATCCTCAAACAACTCTCTGAAAGAACAGGCCGGGAAGATATATCAGGAACTGGATAAAAAGGCGGGATATATACTGGAATGGGAAGTGTCTGCTCCCTACAGTGAGACGCAAAAGACCGCCAATGATTTATATGATATAAAATTTGTTCCAGAAACTGATGCGGGAAGTGTAACTTGGAAGCCCATGCCGAAGTCTGATAATCCAGACCAGTTTTGGCTGGTTAATATCGGGAAAGAATTTTCAGGAAACGATAGAGCCGCTTATATTCGGACAACTCTCGTTTCTGAGGCAGAAATCGACGCTGTTTTTGAAATTGGCAGCGACGATGGTGTTATGATTTGGCTGGATGGCAAGCTGATACATACTAATAAGGATGTTCGGCCGGTAACTCCCGCCAGTGACAAGGTCAAAGTCCGATTGGAAAAAGATGCCAATCCCGTTTTGGTTAAGGTGGTTCAGGGGTCTGGCGAATGGGGTTTCTGCCTGAGAGTGGTAACGCAGGATGGAAAACCAGTGAATAATATGCGGGCTATAGTAGGTAGTAAATAGCCGGAATAATTTAAATCTATTTTTGGAGAGAAGAATGGATAAGCAGAAGAAAGCGGGACAGGGAATTTCACGTCGTGATTTTCTTGGTTCTGCGGCAGGAATGGCATTGTTTACTATCGTACCGAGTCATGTCTTGGGTGCAGACGGGCAGACCCCGCCCAGCCGAAAGTTAAATGTTGCCGGCGTTGGTGTTGGAGGAATGGGAGGGGGCAATATCGCCGAAATAGCCAAGACAGAAAACATCGTAGCCCTTTGCGATGTGGATTTTTCTTACGCGGCCGGGACCTTTAAGAATCATCCCAAGGCCAGGCAATTTAAAGATTACCGCAAGATGCTGGATGAGATGGGCAAGGATATTGATGCCGTCGTAATTGCAACGCCGGATCATACCCATGCGGTAGTTGCCATGGAATGCATGAAGCGAGGCAAACATGTCTATGTCCAGAAGCCTCTGACCAAAACGGTCTATGAAGCAAGAATGATGGCGGAAGCGGCTCGCAAATACAACGTGATTACCCAGATGGGCAATCAAGGCCACAGCGGCGAAGGTATCCGGCTGGTATGTGAATGGATTTGGGATGGGGCAATCGGTGAAATCCGTGAAGTACATGCCTGGACTAATCGTCCTATCTGGCCCCAGGCAATCAGCCGCCCCCAGGAAACGCCTGCCATTCCAGAAACGCTGGATTGGGATTTATGGATTGGGCCTTCTCCCATGCGGCCGTATCACCCTGCGTATCTGCCTTTTAAATGGCGTGGATGGCGTGATTTCGGGACAGGTGCACTAGGCGATATGGCCTGCCATATTCTGGATCCGGTTTTCTGGTCATTGAAGTTGAAATATGCGACCAGTGTGCAGGGCAGTTGTGTTAAACAAGATGATAATACCCTTGAAACGTATCCGCTGGGCTCGGTTATTCATCTGGAATATCCAAGTCGCGGCGATTTGCCTCCGGTTACAATTCACTGGTACGATGGTGGATTGATGCCTGAACGTCCGGCAGAACTGGAAGCGGATCGCAAGATGGGCGATGGAGATGGCGGCGTTCTGTTTGTCGGCGACAAAGGCAAGCTGATGTGCGGCTGTTATGGCCGAGGGCCGCAGTTAATTCCATACACAAAAATGAAAGAATATAAACGGCCTGCAAAGACCCTGCCCAGAGTCGAAACCAGCCATGAAATGAACTGGGTGGAAGCCTGTAAATCAGGTAAGCAAGCCTCGACGCCGTTTGACTATGCAGGACCGTTTACGGAAATGGTGTTGATGGGCAATCTCAGTCTGTTCAAGCCGAACGAAAAGATTCTCTGGGATGGCGACAAGATGCAGGTGACCAACTTCCCCGAATTGACTCAATTTATCAATCCTGCTTATCGTGAAGGCTGGTCTCTGTAATTCCGGCACATAAGGCAATTAAACAGGCAGATAGCAATGAAGAAACGAAACGGCTCGTTTTCCGACCCAACTACAAGATTATCACGACGCAGTTTTCTTGGAGGCTTGTCGGCGGGGGCCGCTTCGTTTCTTTTTATTCCGTCTTCCGTATTCGGCGAGGAAGGAAAACCCTCGGCCAATAACCGGTTAAACGTTGCCGGGGTGGGTGTCGGCGGAATGGGACAGGGCAATGTTGGCGCTGTAGCCGGAACCGAAAACATTGTCGCTTTATGTGATGTGGACGAGGGGTATGCCGGGCCTGTTTTCAAGAAATATCCTCAGGCGAAAGTCTTTGCTGATTATCGCAAAATGCTCGATGAAATGGGCAAAGATATTGACGCGGTAATTATCGCAACCCCGGATCACACCCATGCCGTCATTGCCATGGAATGTATCAAACGGGGCAAGCACGTTTATGTGCAGAAACCCCTGACCCGAACGGTGGATGAAGCCCGGCTTCTGACCGAGGCTGCCCGCCAGTATAAAGTAGTTACCCAGATGGGTATTCAGGGCCATAGTACCGAAGAAGTCCGCCTGACGTGTGAATGGGTATGGTCCGGGGCTATCGGCAAAGTTACCGAAGTCCACATCTGGACCAACCGCCCCGTCTGGCCGCAGGGGATTGGCAGACCTGCAGAAACTCCTGAAGTGCCGAAAACATTAAATTGGGATCTGTGGCTTGGGCCAGCTCCAGTACGTCCTTATAATCCGATATATCACCCCTTTAACTGGCGGGGCTGGCGGGATTTTGGAACCGGTGCTCTGGGAGATATTGGATGTCATTCATTTGACAGGGTGTTCTGGGCCTTAAAGCTCAAATACCCGACTGCCGTCCAGGGAAGCTATGCCAACCCCCCGTTAGGCTGGGAAAGGCAAAATATCACAGAGACTTTCCCCACTGGTTCGCGTATTATATACGAATTCCCCGCGCGGGAAGATATGCCCCCTGTGAAAATCTGCTGGTATGATGGTGGATTGATGCCGGATGTACCGGAGGAGATGGAAGAAGGTCGCAAATTAAGCCCGGAAGGCGGCATGATTTTTGTCGGCGAAAAAGGCAAATTGCTAAATGGCACACAATTGCTTCCATACAGCCTGATGAAGGATGTTAAGCGTCCTGAAAAGACGTTGCCGCGAATCACAACCACACATGAAATGAATTGGGTGGATGCCTGCAAATCGGGCGGGAAAGCCTGTGCCGATTTTGATTTTTCCGGTCCTTTGACGGAAATGGTATTAATGGGTAATCTGTCGCTGTACTATCCCGGCCAGAAAATCCGCTGGGATGGCCAGGCGATGCAGGCAACCAATCTGTCTGAAGCAAATCAATATGTAAAACATCTTTACCGCGAAGGCTGGTCTTTGTAAAATCAAGCTGTAACTATTTTTATCAGATATCAAACTTAGAAAGGTTAGGGTTATCAAGATGAAAAAAATGGTATTATTTGTCTTTCTTGGCATTATGGGAGTTACTGTGATGGCCGAAGATATACAATCTCACCCCAAAACGGATGCCTACGATGGATGGCGTGTCGGTACACAGGCCTGGACATTCCGACTGTTTACTTTCTATGAAGCCATCGAAAAAACACGGGCATTAGGTCTGGGCTGGATTGAAGCATTCCCCGGCCAGAGCCTCTCGCCTGAAAATAAAGATATCAAGATGGACGCCTCCATGCCCGCCGAGTTTCGTAAGCAGGTCAAAGAAAAATTGGCCAAAGAAGGCGTGACCCTGGTTAATTTTGGTGTCGTGGGAGTGGGAAATAATGAAGCGGAAGCCAGAACCGTATTCGAATTTGCCAAAGACATGGGCGTCGAAACGATTGTTTGTGAACCCTCGCTTGAGCAGATGGAAATGCTGGACAAACTGTGTCAGGAATTCCAGATTGGTCTGTCCATTCATAATCACCCCAAGCCCTCTCGCTATTGGAATCCCGAAACCGTGCTGAAGGCCTGCGAAGGACGCAGCAAATGGATTGGCGCCTGCACGGACGTCGGACACTGGGTGCGTTCCGGCCTGGATCCGGTCGAATGCCTCAAGCAGCTCAATGGCCGCATTCGTTCCATCCACATTAAGGAAATCGGCAATGGCGAAGATATTGTCTGGGGTACCGGCGAAGCCCGCATGAAAGGCATCCTTGAAGAGTTGAATCGGCAGGGGTATAAAGGCACGTTTTCCATTGAATATGAGACTGCATGGGAAAATAACTCGCCTTACATCTATCAGAGTATGCTGTATTTCAACAAAGTTGCTTCTGAGCTGAAGCCCGAAGGCTGGAAGCCGCTGTTTGCCGAAGATTTGTCCAATGCCGACTTCGAAGCCGGCGGCTGGACCTCGCAGCAGGGCGTACTGGAATTGAAGGCCGGAAGCAAGGATATCTGGACCAAGGCCAAGTACGGTGATTATATTGTGGATATGGAATTTAAGCTGGAATCCAAGACCAACAGCGGCGTGTTTGTCCGAGCCGGCGATCATAACTGGCTGCCCTGGGTCGAAGTCCAGGTTGCGGATAATTTCGGTGAACCTGTTAGTAAGCATGTTTGCGGTGGGATTTATGATATCCTGGAACCCACTCGCAATGCCGTCCTGCCGGCCGGACAATGGAATCGCTTGTCCATCCTGGCCAAAGGTTCTGTGATTCAAGTGGTGTTAAATTCTGAGCAAGTTGTCAATATGAATCTTGACAAATGGACCGAAGCGCATAAGAATCCGGATGGTACACAGAACAAATTTGATGTGGCTTATAAAGATCTACCCAGGACCGGTTTTATCGGTCTTCAAGACCACGGTGTCAAGGTCTGGTATCGGAATATCAAAATTAAAGAACTGAATTGATGGAAAGGCAGATTTAGCAATGACGCAGAAATTGGACCGCAGAACATTTATGAAGAGCACGGCCGCCATTGGAGCCGGACTGTTTGTGGCCGGCAGTGCCTATGGCGCGGACGATGCCAATAAAGATGCAATTAATGTTGCCTTACTGGGTGCAGGTCCGCAGGGACAGGCCCTTATGAATGCCATTGTGAAACAATGTAAAACCTTAAATATGCGTTTTGTGGCTGTTTGCGATATCTGGAAAAAAGGCAATTTGGATCGTGTTTCCAAGATTCTGGATAAATATAAGCCGTATGGCTGTAAGGGGACTCCGTATGTCGATTATCAGGAGATGCTGGACAAAGAAACCGACTTGGATGCCGTGATTGTTGCAACACCGGATTTTTGGCATGCCGATCATACCGTTGCCTGTCTGAAAAAAGGCCTTCATGTATATTGCGAAAAAGAGATGAGTAATACCCTCGAAGGCGCAAAACGGATGGCTCAGGCTGCCAAAGAAACCGGCAAACTGCTGCAAATTGGCCATCAGCGTCGCAGCAATCCCCGCTATCGTTATTGTTATGAAAAGTATATCCAGGAAGCCAAACTGCTGGGCCGGATTACCACCATTAACGGCCAGTGGAACCGCAGCCGTCAGGCCTGTATCGATAATGTTTGCCCTCCGGGAATGGAGATTGACGAAGCCACACTGAACAAGTATGGCTTCAAGGATATGAAGCAGTTCATGAACTGGCGCTGGTATAAAGGTATGGGTGGCGGTCCCATCGTGGATTTGGGCTCCCACCAGATTGATATTTACAGTTGGTTTCTGGATGCTCAGCCGACCAGCGTCGTAGCCAGCGGCGGAACAGATTACTGGACCGAGCATGAATGGTATGACAATGTCATCACGGTCTATGAATACAAGACCAAAGAAGGGATTGTGCGTGCCTCTTATCAGACCACAACAACCAACAGTGCCAACGGGTATTTTGAATGCTTCATGGGTGATGAAGGAACCCTGCTGATTTCCGAAGCTGCGGCCCGTGGCAGCATCTATCGTGAATCCTGGGTAGAAGAACAGAAGTGGGAACCCTGGGTGGCCAAAGGCTATATCAAAAAAGCCGGCGGTATCGTTGCCAAAAAGGCGGACGAAGCCGCGCCGGTCGATGTCCGTGAATCGGTTCCGGCCGCCGAATACAAAATTCCGGTGACGATGGATGTCGCATATCATCAGCCGCACTTGGTCAACTTTTTCGATGCCATTCGCGGCAAGGCCAAATTGAATTGCCCCGCTGAAATCGGCTACGAAACAGCCGTTACCGTGCTGAAGATCAACGAAGCCATCGAAAAAGGCTGCAAGCAGGAATTCAAACCCGAAGATTTTAAGGTTTAGTCGGCGGATGGAACGCAGGATGAAACGACGATTAGGATGTGTATTGCTGGTCATTTTGGGCAGTAGTTTTGTATGGGCCGAGGAAGCCCTGATTGGCGACAGCAATGATGGAAACCGCTATACCCCGGTTCATCAGATGCAACTGATGGATGACACCGGCATTGCGATACGTGCTGCGGATGCGGACGCCAAGCCATTCTCCATGGAAAAAACGTGCGGCCAGTGCCACACATTTGATGTGATTACCCATGGCTGGCATTTCCAGTTATCCGACCCGCAGAAAAACGATGGCCGCCCGGGGCAGCCTTTTGTGCTGGCCGACCCCAAGACCCGAACCGTGCTGCCCATCTCGGAACGCAACTGGCCAGGAGTGTATAGCACCAAACAGCTTGGTATGAGCCAGTGGGAGTTTATCAGTGCATTCAACAGCCACATCCCCGGCAATCATTTCGGTAAGTTTGCCGATGCCGAAGACGACCCGCAGGTGATGCTCCGCAAGGAAATCAGTGGAAGCTGGGAAATTAATTGTCTGGCCTGTCACAATGCCGATTTCCGACAGGATCAAAGTCTTGCAGCCCTGCAGGCAGCCCGACAGAATTTCCGCTGGATGAATACCGCGGCATCAGGTATGGCGGTGGTCAATGGAACCGCCTCGGCGCTGTCTGATTTTTTTGATCCGACCGTCGATAAGGGAATTACCGTCGCATACAATCCTTCGATTTTTGACAAAGACGACAAAGTCTTTATGAATATCACCGCCAATGTGCCCAAAGAGCGGTGTTATTATTGTCATTCCGTGCAGGATATGGCTGTGGGAGAGGCATCGGAATGGACGCGGGATGAAGATGTCCACATGCATTCAGGGCTGAATTGCACCGATTGCCACAGGCACGGCACAGACCACCAAATCTCTCGCGGCTATGAAACTGAGAATCCTAACATGGTCGGATTCACCTGCGAAGGCTGTCATCTTGGCCCCAAGGGACAGGAAACAGCGGCGGGGCGGCTGGGTTCACCAACCCCCAAACATGCCGGTATTCCGACCATTCACTTTGAAAAAATGACCTGTACCGCCTGTCATAGCGGACCTGCTCCCCAGGAAACCGCCGGCCAGGTGCGTACTGCCGGTATTCACAAGCTGGGCCTTCACGGCAAGCACAAAGTTGATATGAAGCTGCCGCACGTCTATGAACCGGTGCTGATGAAGGGGCAGGACGGCAAAATCGGCCCTTATCGCCTGATTTGGCCGGCATTCTGGGCGGCCCTGGATAACAATGAAGTCAAACCTTTATTGCCGCGCGATGTAACCGAAGCAGTCAGTTCCGCCGTTCAGGGCAATGAGCCGAAAGAAAACGAATGGATGACCTTGTCGGAAGAACAGGTTACTGCGATATTAACCGCACTGCAGTCCGACGAGCGAAAAACGCCTGTCTATATCTGTTCCGGCAAGATGTATAAACTCGGCGAAGATGGCAAACTGTTGACCGAATCGCACGCTGCGGCTGCTCCGTATGCCTGGCCGCTGGCCCATGATGTGCGTCCCAAAGATCAGTCTTTGGGAGCCAAAAGCTGTGCCGATTGCCATACCACAGATTCGGCCTTTTTCTTTGCCAAATTGCCGGTGGATGGCCCGGTGCCTGCGGGGCTGGAGCCTGTGGAAATGGCCAGCCTGCAGGGCGTCAGCAAATTGTATGTCTGGGCGTTTAATTTTTCGTTTGTATTCCGTCCGTGGCTGAAGATTGTAACCTGGTCGGCCTGCGGGCTGATTGCTCTGGTCTTGCTGCTGTACGGTTTAAAGGCGCTGTCCGCGATAACCCGCGTGTGTGTGGAGGATAAGGCTTAATATGTTTCAATGGATTTCCATCTTTGGAATCGGCGCAGTGATCGGATTGGTTTTTCTTCACGCGCTGATTTTCCCCTGCGGCAGCGGACCGCGATTATCGGCCACGGGACTCATTCGCCGCGGTGTGCATCTGTTTACGCTGTTGTTCCTCGAACAGCAGTTGACATGGATCGGGCGAATCCGCAAACTCGTATATCTGCTGGTCATGCTGGCGGCGCTGGTATTGATTCTGACCGGCTTTGGTCCGGTGGTGTTCGGTTCGCGTCTTGGCGGCTGGCTGTTGATGATTCACGCCACCTTTGCGGGTGTATTTGTATTTTGCATGGCATTTTTGGCCGTTACATGGTCCAATGCCTTTATTTGTAAGGCGCAGGCCCGTATGTCGGAATGCGGCTGTTCGCTGGAAGCCTGCCTTCGCAAGGCCGGCTTCTGGATATTGCTGCTGCTGACACTGCCTATGAGTGTGACGATGGTGCTGAGTATGTATCCGATCTTTGGCACTCATGGTCAGGAAATGCTGTTGTGGATTCATCGTTATTGCACGCTGTGCTTTGTCATGGTGGCAATCGCACAGACGTATCTGGTGATTCGATCCAGAATATTAAAAGACTGCAAAACAGTATAACTCTCGAAATCTTTTATCAGGAGGCATGCCATGGATAAGGCTGTAGCGTTGTTGAGTGTATTTGGTCTTGGGATGTGTTTTTCATTGCTGGGGTCAATTGGCGTCAAGCTGATGCCTCGCCTGAAAATCGATCAGGGGCATTTCGGTTCCCTGATTTCAATCTTTATGTTCAGTTGTCTGCTGGGATCTCTGGTTATGGGTATCACAGTGGATAAAATCGGCTATAAGCCGGTGGCCTTTTTTGGATTTATTGCCACAGCAATTTGCGTCTTCATCCTGGCCAATGCCAAAAACTATGCAACAGCGATTGTGCCGTGTCTGCTGCTTGGATTTGGCGCTATGGCTATGAATACCGTAGGTAACACCCTGATTCCGCAGATTCTTTTCGAAGGCAAAAATCCCGCCGCGGCCAGCAATCTGGGCAACGTGTTTTTCGGCCTTGGGTTGTTCCTGACCCCGCTTCTGGTCAGCCTGCTGTTCCGCAAAACCAGTTATGAAATTGCGGTAGGGGCGCTGGGGATTCTTGTTTTGATTCCGACCGTTCTGGTCTTCGGTGCCGAGTTTCCCAAAGGCAATGCCGGGTTTTCTCTGGCCAGTGCAGTGGCTCTGCTCAAGGAGCCGGCGGCTCTTGTGGCAGCCCTGACGTTGTTATGCTATATCAGCCTTGAATCGTCATTCTGCAACTGGCTTGCACCGTATGGCAAAGAAGTGATTGCCAAAGACTTCCCCTCCATGGCCTCTGATGTGGTGGATGCGACCGCTCAGCAGATGCTGTCTTTGTTTGCAGTCGCCATGATGGCCGGTCGTTTGATTGCCAGCCAGATTGGTATGATTACTGAATACGGCAGTTGGTTTATTTCAGGTGCTGCGGTAATCATGGCTATTGTGATTTTTGCCATGATGCGGGGCGGGGCCATCTGGACCAGTGCATTGGCGGTTTGTGCAGGTCTGGCATTTGCACCTTGTTTTCCGACGATTGTCGGCGTAACCTTCGCCAAGTTTGACCCGTCTATCTACGGCAGTCTGTTCGGCATAATTTTTGCCGTGGGGCTTGTCGGCGGCATGTTTGTACCCAAAGCGATTGGCAATATGGCCAAAGGCTCTTCGATTCAGCAGAGCATCAAGCTGTTATTGCCCGCCGTGATTATACTAATTGTTCTGGCCCTCGTGTTGGGCAAAATGAAGGGAACTGTTTAATTTTCTGATGAAATCGGATGTGTTGACACGACGATTGTTTCTCAAAGGCCTGGCTGGCGGTTCGGCGGCAGGCCTTCTTTTTCCCGCAGTCATGCCCTCGATGGCGAGCGGTCAGGACGCTCCGTCCAACCGCATCACCATTGGATGCATCGGCACAGGCGGGATGGGAATTGCCAATCTGAAGGGATTTTTCAATACCCCCGGCTGTCAGATTGTCGCGGTTTGCGATGTGGATTCGCAGCATCTCAAGCAGGCTCTCAAGGAAGCACGCCTTCCGGACTCAGCCGGCTATCACGATTTCCGAGACCTGCTGGCCCGGCCGGATATCGATGCGGTTGTGGTCTCTACGCCGGATCATTGGCATGTCCCCATTTCAATGGCGGCTGTCCGGGCGGGCAAAGATGTCTATTGCGAAAAGCCGCTGACCCTGACGATTGCTGAAGGCCGGGACTTATGCAATGCAGTTCGTCAATATGACCGTGTCTTCCAGGTCGGCTCGCACCAGCGTTCCGAAGCCAATTTCAGATTCGCCTGCGAGTTGGTTCGGAACGGGCGAATCGGCACAATCCGAAGAGTTTTTGTCGATATTCCCGCCAACAACCGCCCCAATCCGCTGACATGGCAATCGCAGCCTGTCCCTGCCCATTTTGATTATGACATGTGGCTGGGCCCGGCTCCGTCTGAACCCTATGTGACTGAACGCTGCCACTACAATTTCCGCTTTCTCAGTGACTACTCAGGCGGCCAGATGACCAACTGGGGGGCCCATCATCTGGATATTGCCCAGTGGGCGCTGGGCATGGATGATTCCGGCCCAATCCGAATCTCCGGCAAGGGCGAATTTCCCAAAGACGGCCTGTTTGATACCGCCGACAATGTATTCATCGAATATACCTATCCCGGCGATATCACCATGATTTGCAGGACCGGCGGCTCATCGGTTTTATTCGAAGGCGACCATGGAAAAATCTATGTCAGCCGCGAAGAATTTAAAACGTGGCCGGATTCCCTGAAAGCAACCCCCATCCTTCCTTCAGAAACCCGGCTGTATCGCAGTATTAATCATAAAGCCAACTTTCTGGATTGCATACGTTCACGCCGCAGGCCTGTGACCGATGTGGAAATCGGCCACCGCAGCGCCACCGTCTGCCATTTGGGCACGATTGCCATGCAGTTGGGACGTCCCCTGCAATGGAATCCGGCTGCGGAACAGTTTGTGGACGATCCGGATGCCAATAAGCTTTTATCTCGCAGCCCGCGAGCAAATTGGGCAATATAAGTTTTTCTTGTCAAAACGTTCTGAAATGATAAAATAATATCTAAAATAATATCTTCAACTATCACTAATCAGGAGAAAAAATAATGAGAAAGTTGTTTGGTTTAGCCCTTTTAACGATTTTGGTTGCAGCTGTATCCTGCAAAAAACAACCGCCTGTTGAAACTACGCCGGCTCCGGCTGGTCCGCAGCAGACCACCCCGGCCCCGGAACCTGAAAAGCCGTCAGCAGTTCAGACTGAGCAGACACCTCCGGCCGCCGCCGGTAACATGGTTGCGATTCCTCTGGTACTGCCCAAGCCGCAGTTTGTGGGAACCCCGGAAAACCTGATGGGTATTGAAAATCTTGATAAAAAGCCTGATGGCTGGGTCCAGCCGCCGTTCATGGCTCCCAAAGGTGTCGTTAATATCGCTCTCAATAAATCGGTGACCAGTTCTGAACCGGAACCGATCATGGGTGAGCTTAAGATGATTACTGATGGCGATAAGGAAGCTACCGACGGCAGCGTCGTGGAATTAGGGCCTTTCAGCCAGTGGGCGCAGGTCGATTTGGGCGAATCGCATGAAATTTACGCCGTCGCCGTTTGGCACTTTCACAAGCAGGCCCGCGTGTATTTCGATGTCATCGTTCAGGTCTCCGATGATCCGGAATTCGTAACCGGCATCACGACTCTGTTCAACAGCGATACCGACAACAGCTCCGGCCTGGGTGTCGGCCAGGACAAAAATTATGTCGATGACCGCAATGGTCTGGTGGTGGATGGCAAGGGTATCAAAGGCCGTTATGTCCGCTGCTACAGCGCCGGCAACAATTCCAGTGACCTGAATCACTACATCGAAATCGAAGTGTTCGGCAAGAAGTAAGAACAGGGTCTGAGGCCTTTCAGCACTGTTTACATAATTGAAGTGTGTTGTGGGGCGCCCAAGCGGCGCCCCATTCTCTGTTGGTAGGGCGCGCGGCAGATTTTCTATTGCACAAAGAGGCTGATAATAGCAAGCCGCTTTGGGTTTGATACGGTCGGGTATAGGGTTGCTTATTGCACAGGGATATTTCCTGTGTTCCGATACAAATTTTCGTTTGCCTGTGACCTGATACAAAACGATAAAAATATCTTGCATATCACCAATCAGGAGAAGAAAAATGCGACACATGTTTGGTTTGCTCTTTGTATCGATTTTGGCTGCCTCTGTATCCTGCAAGAAACAACCCCCCGTTGCGGATGTCGCAAATCCTGTTGTCAACGACCAATCTCAAACCACGCGGACATCCGCCGGAGACAATCTCGTTGCCAATCCGCCGGAGCAAATCGTTGCAACTGCAGGTTCCGAGGAGCTTGTTGCAATTCCCCTGATTCTGCCAAGGCCCCAATTTGTGGGGACTGATGAAAACCTGCTGGGCATTGTGAATCTGGATATAAAACCCAAAGGCTGGATTCAGCCGCCGTTTATGGCTCCCAAAGGGGTCGTTAATGTTGCCCTGAACAAACCGGTGACCGGTTCCGAATCAGATCCGATTATGGGCGAATTGACAATGATCACCGATGGTGACAAAGAAGCCACTGACGGCAGTGTCGTGGAATTAGGGCCTTTCAGCCAGTGGGTCCAGGTGGATTTGGGCGAACCCCATGACATTTATGCCGTGGCTATTTGGCATTATCACAGACAGGCCCGCATCTATTTTGACGTGATTGTTCAGGTCTCCGATGACCCGGAATTCGTAACCGGCATCACAACGCTGTTCAACAGTGATACCGACAACAGTTCCGGCCAGGGTGTCGGCCAGGACAAGAATTATGTTGACGACTCGAATGGCCTGTTGGTGAATGCCAAAGGTGTTAAGGGCCGTTATGTTCGCTGCTATAGTAACGGTAATTATGCCAGCGATATGAATCACTATATTGAAATCGAAGTGTACGGCAGGAAGTAATGAATCTTGGCTCAAAGACAGGCTGGATATTTTCGGCATTACTTTTATTTGTTGCCGCAGTATGGCTGCATTTCCAGGCACTGGATATGCGTCCCATGCACCCGGATGAGACTGTCAATGCATTTCGGTTTGCCGATTTCCTCGAACGCGGATATTACGATTATGACCCCGGTGAATTCCACGGTCCGATGCTGCATTACTGGACATACCCTTTTGCAACATTATTCGGACAGCGTGATTTCAAAACCCTCAACGAAGTATCTTTACGTTGTGCCACAGCAATATTGGGCATCCTGCTTTGCGGCGTGCCATTTCTTTTCTTGGGGTATCTGAGCCGGCGTGCCATCTTTTTCAGTGCGGTATTGCTGGCGTTTTCACCGGGCCTGGTCTATTACAGCCGCTATTACATTCATGAAATGCTCTTTGCCCTGTTTGCCGGTGCCTTTATTGCCTGTCTTTGGCGGTATTTTGCAGAGGAAAAATTACGCTGGGCCATTCTGACCGGTCTTTTCGCGGGGTTGATGCACGCCACCAAAGAAACCTGCGTCCTGGTGTATGCCGCCGCAGCCGTCGCAATTGTCTTCTCGCATATTACCGACCAGCGGAAATTCATCCGCAATACCAAAAAGAGAGTGGCCTGCAAGATTGCCATGCTGGTTGTTGCTGCGGGCATATCCGCTTTGCTCTATTCCGGCTTTGGCCACGACCTCAAGGGCGTAAAGGAATCCTACTCCACATTTTTCATCAGTACTGCCCGCGCCCTGCATACTCCCGTGCATACCTATCCGTGGTATTATTATCTGGATTTGTTTACCTGGCTTGAATTTTTTGAAAAACAGCCGTGGAATGAAGATATTCTGGTTGTCTTGTCCGCCCTGGCCGTGGTCATGCTGTTTTGCACCCGTAAAATCAGCCTTCCGTGTTCAACGGAAATGCTGCGGTTTACGACCTGCATGACCCTGTCGCTTTATGCTATCTATTCCATTATCCCCTATAAAACCCCGTGGAATGGGGTCGTTATCCTCTACGCGATGGCATTGCCTTCGGGCATCATGATCGCCTGGCTATGGCAGCAACGCTCCAGATGGCTCCGGCTGGTCCTGATTCTCGTGTGTGTGGTAAATCCGATGGTTCAGGCCTGGTGGCTGAATTTCAAAATCCCCGCCGACCCGGCCAATCCCTATGTTTATGCCCACACCGGCCCGGAAATATTTCAGATGGACAGCCGCATCCAGAGTATGATTCAGGCCGTTGGAAACAGGCCGGATTTCGGCATCTATGTCATCGACGATACGGGGTATTACTGGCCCTGGCCGTGGTATCTCAGGCAGTCCGACAAAGTCGGCTACTGGAACGAAATCGACAGGTCCATGCTCTCTGCCACAATAATCCTGGCTCCCTTGCGAATGGAAGAACGAATCCTCAACGCCCTCTACGAATGGCCTCCGTCCGGACAAAAATCGCTCTACATGCCCGTTTTTGATAAACCGCTGCCTCTGCGCCCCGGCGTCCTCTGGCAGGGTTATATTCGCAAGGATGATTATGATAAATGGTTGCAGCAGCGTGTCTCAGATGTAAACAAATCCCCTGTTACGGAGCCTTCGACTATGAATCACGACATGTCGCCTCTGTCTGATAAGCCCATCCGTTTCAGCGAGCAGGCGATGGCGACGGTATTCGAAATCTATATCAGTTCCTCAGAAACCAAAAATGCTGCCGCCGCTGCCCGGGCGGCCTTTGCCGAACTGGCCGGCCTCGAAGCGGAGCTGAGCCGTTACGTTCCCAATAGCGACGTATCCAGAATCAATAATCTCCAGCCCAGCCAGGAAACCGTCGTCAGCCCCGATACCATGGATTGTCTCTTGACGGCCCAAAAGATACACCAGCTTACCGGCGGGGCGTTTGACCCCACCCTTGGCAAGGTCGCTGAACAGCAGAAACAAACAACCTCAGCATCCCATGCCCCTGTCCATCATCTGGGCATGGATAATCTGGAACTCGACCCGGAAAATCTCACCGTCCGGGTAAAACAGGGACATGCTGATTTGGATTTAGGAGGAATAGGCAAAGGGTGTGCTTTGGATAAAATGGCTAAAATTCTCCGCCAATGGAACATCAGCAGGGCGATGCTCAATGCCGGGGCAAGCACCATTTTAGCCATGGATCCGCCGGCCAACCAGGCTGGCTGGCCGGTCGTCATCCGTCACCCAAAGGATCCCGACCAGATTATCGAAAAGCCTATTCTTGCCAATCAGGCTCTCAGTGCCTCTAGTATTGTTCGCAAACCGCACATTATTAATCCGGCCACCGGAAAACCTGTCACGGACCGACTGGCCTGTTGGGTCTTTGCCGCTGATGGGGCCTCCGGCGACGCGCTCTCAACAGCCGTCATGATCATGCCGGAAGAGAAAATCAGGCAGCTCCTGCATGAAAAAAATGCAAGCAAGGTGATTATCTGCACCCCCGATGCTCAAATTGCTGTTTTAAAGGACTAAATTGCCAGAAACTGGAATTGGTGGGGCGTTAAAAAATGTTTCTCGTTCCGGGATTCCTGCTTGATATCTGGATAAAAATCGGCATAATACATAAAATTTCCTGCTCACAGAAGAGGTGGTTTCTTCAGGCAGGAAAGGGATGAGGATTGTCCCCCGTCTCCCGATATAATAGGATTTTATTTTGAAAGGAGAAATGCAGGTATGGAGCATATTCAATTAGGGTGGATAGATTTCCTGATTATGGCTATCTATGTGGTGGCCGTAGTCGGTATCGGATGGACCCTCAAGTCGTATATGAAGACCTCCGCGGACTTCCTGACATCGGGTCGATCGATTCCTGCGTGGGTTACGGGGCTGGCGTTTATTTCCGCTAACCTCGGTGCCCTTGAATTGGTGGGCATGGCCGCCAGCGGCGCCAAATACGGTATTGCCACCTGTCATTTCTACTGGGTGGGAGCGATTCCGGCGATGGTGTTTCTGGCCATCTTCATGATGCCGTTTTATTACGGCTCCAAAGCACGTTCGGTGCCAGAATACCTCAAAATGCGTTTTGATGAACGTGTTCGCGGTCTGAACTCCATTACCTTTGCCGTGATGACTGTCTTTGCCTCGGGTATCTCCATGAATGCCCTGGCCAAACTGCTCAATCAACTGCTTGGCTGGGATTACAATTTCAGCCTGTGGATTTGCTCGGCGGTGGTGTTGGTGTACGTGCTCAAGGGTGGTTTGACTTCAGCCATCTACACCGAAGTCCTGCAATTCTTTATGATTGTGCTGGGCTTTGCCCCGGTCGTTTATCTGGGACTCAAGGATGTTGGCGGCTGGGATGTGATTAAGGAACGTCTTGCCGGTGTCGCGACCAATCCGGCCTCTATGAATCTGGTCAATGATGCATCGAAAACATTTGCTCCGGATGCGTGGACCAGTGCATGGAAGCCGCTGCTTGGCGGTGCGTCGGCCAACCCGATGGGCGTTGATGTCTTTGCGATGGTTTTCGGTCTGGGCTTTGTGCTGTCCTTTGGATATTGGTGTACCAACTTCCTCGTCGTTCAGCGTGCCATGGCTGCCAAAAATATGGGTGCTGCCCGTCGTACTCCCCTGATTGCTGCCGTGCCCAAAATGATATTTCCGGTGCTGGTGATTCTGCCCGGTATGCTGGCGATTGCCCTGACCGCATTGCCCGGCAAAAATTACAGACTGCCTCAGGCTCAGATTGCCGTGGATAAATATCCTGCCGTAATTGCCGCAGTTCAGCAGGCTGTAACGCAGCAGTTACCCGCAGACAAGGCGGTTAAGGAGTTGGATAAGGTTGCAGAGGTTGGATTCAATCAGCCTAAAATCGAACTGTTGCTCAAGGCCCAGGCCGCACAGGCCCTGCCGGAAGAACAGTTGAAGACACAGTTGCAGGATGCGGTATCCAATGACTACGATGGTGTGATTTTATCCCTCGTGACGCGATACTGTCCCTCCGGCCTTCTGGGTCTGGCTCTGACAGCCTTGCTGGCTTCGTTTATGTCCGGTATGGCCGGCAACGTAACGGCCTTTAACACCGTTTGGACGTATGACCTTTATCAGGCATATCTGGCCCCCAACAAGAGTGACGCCCACTATCTGTGGATGGGCAAGGCGATCACGGTGGTCGGCATCCTGTTGAGTATTGCCTGTGCGTATTTTGCCAAGCAGTACAACAACGCCATGGACGTGATCCAGTTGGTGTTTGGATTTGTCAATGCCCCGTTGTTTGCGACATTTATTCTGGGCATGTTCTGGGTTCGCACAACAGCTACCGGTGCCTTTTTCGGCCTGTTGCTGGGAACCATTACTTCAGCAGTGTTCCATGCCCTGACGCTGGCGACGGGCAATGTCCCGGGCATTAAGGGCGGCTATCTTCACGTTGTCCAGTATTTCCCCAGTGAAATGGCCCAGAACTTCTGGCTGGCGGCGTTTGCCTTCACAGTCTGCCTGGTCCTGACTCTTGGTATTTCGCTGGCTACCAAGCAGACCAAGACCAATGAAGAACTCAAGGGTCTGGTCTATTCACTGACCCCGAAGATCAAAGACGAGGAAGAGAATTTCTTCCTGCGTCCGGCAGTGCTTGGCGTGATTCTGTTGGCGGCTTGTGTCGTATTAAACATTCTCTTCTGGTAATGAAAGGACGGTACCTATGTTGGATATTCGCTGGCCGATAGGCCTGATGTTTACACTGATTGGTGCGATCATGATTGTCTTTGGATTGATGACAGGTCAGGACGCCGAGATGTACAAACGGTCGCTGGATATGAATATTAACCTGGTTTGGGGTATCCTGCTGCTGGCTTTCGGCGTCTTTATGCTGGTCTCGGCAAAGATGGCTGCTGCCGCCGAAAAAAAGGATGAGAAACCCAAAAAGTAGCAGGGAGGTACAATATGGCACAGGTAACCAATGATAAACAGGCGTTTGCGGCTCTCAAGACTATCGCCGCAAAGAAGAAAATCAATATCAAGGGCGCCAAAGTCCGCCGGACATCCTCACGGTTCTGTATTGGTGTGGAGCATGGCGATTACAATGGCACGGAGTTGTTTGGCGTCGGTACGGACCGCTTCATCTGGATGGCCTACAAGCCCAACGGCACTACTAAAATGCGGCTGTACAGTGAGAACTTCCCCGGCGACGGTGTCATCCAGTTTGAACTGGGCAAAGTTCCCGCTCCCCGGTCACCGAAAGTGGCCGACACCTGGGCACGGTTCCCTTACGGCGTAGATTATATCCTCCAGAAAGCCGGCTATAAACTGACCCAGGGTATCGACGCAGTCCTGCTGGGCAATATCCCCGGCGGCGGCATGAGCCGTTCGGCCTCGCTGGCCCTCAATCTGATTCTGTCGGTCCTGGATGCCAACGGCATCGTCGAAAAAGACCAGATGAAGATTGTCGATCTGGCCCAGGCAGTTGAAAATGAATACATCGGTTCCCCCTGCGGCAAGCTCGATCAGATTATGATTCTGTTCGCCAGGCAGGGCATGGGCACTCACTACAAGCCCGCCACCCGCTCGATCAGCTATGTCCCCCTCGGCAGGAAAGCCAAAGACTTCCGTATCGTCGTGATGGATACCGGTACCGTTCGTCCCGGCCTGGAAAAATCGACCTATAAAGTCCGTCGTGCCGAATGCGAAGAACTGGTCAAGAAGGCCAAAAAGGCCGGCTTTAAAATCAACTGTCTGGCTGATATCAAGACCGACGCCCTGTATAACAAAATCAAGGCGGCCTTTGAGAAGAAGGCCTCGCATCTGGTTGATCGGATGACCTACATCTACAAAGCCCAGAAACGCTTCTACAAGATGATGGAAGCCTGGAAGAAGGGCGATATTGTAACCGTCGGCAAGATCTTCCGCGAAGATGGCATTGGTCTTCGGGATGAATACAAGATTTCCGGCCCCGAGCTGGAAACGATGTGCGATATCGTCCGCACCATTCCGCAGACCATTGGCGAACGCATGCTTGGCGGCGGTGATAAAGGTGCGGCCGGGGCCCTCGTGCTGGCTTCCGGCGCTGATGCCGTCAAAAAGGCTGTCGATGTCGCCTATCCGCAAAGTCGCCCCGATTTTGCCGATAAGTATGCCGTCCATACCTGTAAAGTCGTCGATGGCGTCAAGGTCTTTGAAAAGGTCTTTTGATTCAGTTTTTTAATTGCGGTAAAACAGCACCCATTGGGTATAATAAGGCTCGCCTGCAAAGGCGGGCCTTTTTTATATACCCAAAGGGTACGATTATTCCGCGGCGGCCACGGGCCGCTTTTATGCCGCGTGGATACACTGGGTAACGTAACCCTTCATAGCCGCGATGATTAAGCGGTTGCTGGAAGCCGGTGGCCCAAAGTTCTTTAGCCGTGCCGAACCGGAATATTTTAAGTGGAAGCAGTATGGATATCCGTTGTCCGACTTAAATTGTGCTATAAATCCATATTGTTGCGAACTTTATCCGTGCAGGACAAATAGAACATAGAAAGTATCGAGTGGAAAGGATTCGCCAATGGCAAAGCTGCTGTATATCCAGTGTTCACCGCGTGGGCAGAGGTCCAAATCGATTCAGGTGGCCGATGCGTTTGTCGAGGCCTACAAGGCCCGTAATCCAAAGGATACCGTGGAGGTCTTGAATCTGTTTGAAGCTCCGTTGCCCGCCTTCGATGGCCCGGTTGTTCAGGGAAAGTACAATATCATGCACGGCAAACCTCACACCGCTCAGGAGAAAAAGGCCTGGGATGAGGTAGTTGGCCTTATCGATCATTTCAAATCCGCCGACAAGTATGTCTTCGCCGTTCCCATGTGGAACTTTGGCATCCCCTATCGCCTCAAGCAATATATCGATATCATCGTCCAGCCGACCTTTACCTTTGCCGTGTCGGAGGCAGGGTACGAGGGG
Source organism: Anaerohalosphaeraceae bacterium (assembly GCA_039679345.1). Taxonomy (GTDB): domain Bacteria; phylum Planctomycetota; class Phycisphaerae; order Sedimentisphaerales; family Anaerohalosphaeraceae; genus Anaeroglomus. The sequence goes on along the minus strand of JBDKVE010000028.1, from coordinate 3,461 downwards.
CTTGTCAAAAATAAACCCGCCCTTGTCGTATTAGCAAGGGGTGGGGCCTATTCTGGCCCGGCCGAAGGCTATGACCAGCAAAAGCGCTATCTGGATCAAATTCTAAACTTCATCGGCTTTACCCGGGTTGAACATATCCTTGTCGATCCCACGCTGCACGGCACTCCGGAAGCGATTGAAACCATGGTTGAGGAGCGCAAACATGAAGCCCGTCAGAGGGTCGATAGTTTTTAATAATTCCCGGTTTTAGTCGTTCCGAATCGGTTCACTTGTTCTTCTATCTTTTAACGAGCTGTTGGCTCCAGCCAGTGTGAAGCGATAATTGCGAAATCCTGGGAATTCACAATCGAATCGCCATTTAAATTCCCCGGCCCGGAGTCAAGCCAGTTCAGGACCAGTTGAGTCAAATCCAGAAGATCGACAATGCAATCGTTATTGATATCACCTGGGGTTCTTGCGCTGCAAAGATCAACGATTTTCAAAACCACACCGCCTGTCCCATAGGGTCCCAAAAATTGACTTGCAAGCACATACAACTCTCCTGAACTATCCTGCCCGAATCCTTTCAGATACAAACTGAGATTCCTGTTGCCCAGCCCAATGACAAATTCATGGATTGTTCCTGTATTGATATCGGTGTAGAATAATCTGCCTTCCGGACCGGCAAAACTGGTTGAAAAATCGCCGAACACATATTTACCCGCAAGTTCCGGGATCGCGGAACCGCGATAGACATAACCGCCAATAACGGCAGTACCCTCATCGTGATCATACTCCGTTATCGGATCAACCAGTGTGCCGGGAAGTCCCGTGAGATAATTCGATATATTGCCGGTCTGTGGATCGAATCGAAATGTCCCTTCCTTTAGATTCCAGCCGTAATTTCCTCCCGCCTCAATGATATCAATTTCTTCAATATAATTCTGACCCGCGTCGCCTGTTACGAGGTCTCCAGTCGCAGAATCAAAACTGAACCGGAACGGATTCCGCAATCCGTATGCATAGATTTCGTCAATTCCGGGAATTCCCGCAAATGGATTCATCGTGGGTACACGATACTTGCCGTTGACGCTGACGGCATCCGTACTGCTGGGTGTTGTCGATGGATCAAGCGGATCGATTCGAAGGAATTTTCCAAGCACGACATTGAGATTTTGACCATTGCCGTCCGGCCCGTGTCCTGAGCCGGAATCATTACCCTCGCCGCCATCACCCAGAGAAATATACAAATATCCATCAGGCCCAAAGGCAAGCATTCCGCCATTGTGATTAAATTGGGGCTTGTTAATTCGTAAAATTTCACGCCGGGTGGAGGTGTCAATTAAATTGGAATCAACGGTGCTCACGGACCATTCTGCAATAACGCTCTGACAATTAATCACAGTCGGATCAAATTCTGTAACAAAGTCCGCCGGAGCACTGTCCGGTTCACTTGTAAAAGTGTATATTTTGTGGAACCCGGGACTGGTTGAATTCGAAAAATCCGGATGCAATGCCATCCCGAGAAGTCCGCGTTCATCGAAATCGTTCTCATCATGAGTACCGATTACCCCAAGCGGGCTGACCAGACGGCTTGTGACATCCAGAAATGGCGTGCTCAGAAGAACCCCATTTTGAATGATATCAATTTTGCCGGCCTGATCCACAACAAAAAGCCGGCCCGTATCATCCGGTGCGGGACTCATATCAATCGGTGCAGCCAATCCGGAAGCAACCAGTTCCAATTCCACCTTTACGGTGCCTTGCTGAATAACCGCTGGTATCGGATTGGTTAACGGCTGTATCACAGTGAAATTTCCGCGCATGGTTGAAACATGAAGGGCACAGCGGTACCCCGGAATCTTACCCGATGCTGTCATGGCATTATAAAGTCCCTGTGTCAGTGTGAAGGCAACCGTATTTGTCCCCGTATCCTGCCAGTTAACCCCGGGATCTGATTCAAATGTTCCTGTCACAAGAGGCCGTTGTGATAAAAGAACTGTATCCCCCGATGCGGTGGCTGCTTTTGCGATCATTTCGAGGGGATGGCTGCCAAAATTGGTCACCGTTACCTGATAACGTTTACCGATCTGAACAGTCAATGTGGGATTTTGTGTACCGACTGTTCCCAGGCCACTTGTTCCCGGAAAGTAAGAATCGAGAGTATAGGCTGTAAAACCCGCATTTCCGAAGGTCCAGCCCTCTACTGCCAGTACAACCGTGGAAAAAACCAGAACGTTAACAACAATCCATGTCAAAACATTCATTTTCATAGCTGTTCTCCTGTTTTTAACCGGGATTTCAACTTTAAATCCGCCATCTTATCCAATTGATAGTGAACGGATTGTCTTACCTCTGTGAGATTTGCCTGATGATGTTTGTCATTATCGCAACAAATACCCTCTTTCGGCAGGACACACAATTGGGAAATACCTTATTTCAAGCAGGCAATATGCTTACATAAAAACACCGAGGAAAATGCTAAATCGGATCAGATGTTTCATGTCCGGATTGCCTTGATAAGGATGCCACCAAATCAGGATGTAATGGCCATACCCTGCAAGCTGTTGGTCAATAATGATATTGCACAAACATCAGTAGTCGGTCCATTTTTGACAGTTTGTGGCCTTATCGAAAGTGAATAGCCTTCTTTGGGCAAATGTCACTGCAATGGTGGCAGGAGATACAGGCGGGATATTTTGTTTCGTGTGGGTCGCTGGGAATTGCTGTCATAGGACATTGCTTCCGGCATTTGCCGCACAGAACGCACTCTTTATTGACCAGTCGTCGAAACAATCCCCATGTTCCGGCCATGCCCAGAAGACCGCCAAGGGGACACAGCATTCGGCACCAGGCTCTTCGCCCTAAAAAAGTCAGTGAGATTGCCACAAAAAAGATTGCGGGCAAAATAAATCCTGTTCCTGAATCAGCGAATGCACTCTGGATGAATTGACTGGTTTTTTGAGGCATAAAAAAAGCCAGCGTATGAGCAAAAAAAGTCAACGGGTCCAGATAGCCTGCCCACTCGCGCTGGTTGAGTGCTGCTGCAATCAATCCTGCATCGAGAATCCATGCGGTTGCCCAGAAAGGAGTTTTCAGCAGCGTTCTTTTTCCGGCCAGTGTCACGGTATCTACGATATCGATACAGGTCCCCACGGGGCAAATCCACCCGCAAAAAAATCGCGGAAACACTGCGCTGAGAAAAAAAACAATCGTTCCCCCGAAAAAATAAGGAGTCCATTGATGCGCAGCTAACCGAGTCGTCAGTGTCATCAGCGGGCTGAATCGTGAAAACCACGGCAGACAGGCCGCCGACGACACGGTCAAATCCGTGCCGATACCAATTAATACCGCAAGGACCAGAATCTGAACTATTCTGCGGATTGGGCCGCATCGCATCGGTCGCGTCCTTTCAGCGAATTGAAGCTGATAATCAATACTGCACTGCCCAGCATGGATAACTCTCCAAAACCAATCCATTG
>JBDKVE010000027.1:0-1587 GCA_039679345.1 Anaerohalosphaeraceae bacterium | reverse complement strand
TGCCTTGCAGTTATGGAGCGGTCGCATCGCCTACTTTTTTCTGCTTGCCTCATTGACCATCACCCCCCTCCGTTTGGTTACCGGCTTTTCGATTATTATCCCTTACGTAAAACATTCGGGCTTAACGCCTTCTATTATGCCCTTTTTCATCTGATTGTTTTCCTGGTCGAATTGACTCAAATAAAAAGTAACTATGAAGAATAACGTTGACTCAAAAAAGAAGTTACTATTCGGCATAGAAAAGGTGCCGGGAGGAGCAAATGATGAGCCAACGGAGCAAAAGGGAATTATGGGAGACCATCCAACCCAGGTATTTACAAGCTTCCAAAAAAGAGAAAAATAAAATATTAGATGAATTCATCGCTGCAACGGGTTTTCATCGAAAATATGCGAATCGGATCTTGAAACATGGATATCCAAACTCTCATGGTCCCAAAAAGGGGAAAAAGCCGGTTTATCGAGGTGAAGTAGTGGCAGCGCTGGAACAAATCTGGGAAATCTATGGACGAATCTGTTCAAAACGTCTACATCCTTTCTTGCCAGAGGGAATACGAATTTTGGAACGCTTTCACGAAATAAACATCACGCCAGAAGCAAAACAATTGCTTTTGAGTATAAGTTGCTCCACCATAGATCGTTGCCTCAAGCCAGCGCGCTTTACTGGAACGCATCATGGACTGAGCACTACTAAACCAGGCGTATTGTTGAAAAAAGCTATACCTGTACGCACTTTTGCAGATTGGAACGAAGATCACCCTGGTTTTATGGAGATTGATCTGGTAGCCCACTGCGGAAATACCGTTGAAGGACAATATTTGAACACATTAACTTGCACGGATGTGTGTACTGGATGGACCGAACCCATTGCTTTGCATCATCGCAGCCAACAAGCGGTTCGAGATGCTCTTCACAACATGCGTCCAGAATTACCATTCGACTTACGGGGCATTGATTCAGACAATGGCAGTGAGTTTATCAACGATCTGCTTTATCACTACTGCCTGGGCGAACAAATTACCTTCACTCGTTCTCGACCTTACAAAAAGAACGACCAATCTTACGTTGAGCAAAAAAACTGGTCGGTGGTTCGTCATACTGTAGGCTATGATCGCCTTGAAACGGATGAGGAATTTGACCTTCTGACAAGCATCTATTCTGACTTACGGCTGTACATCAATTTCTTCCAACCTGTTTTGAAGCTGGTTTCCAAAGGTAAGGTGGGGAATAAGTTCATCAAAACCTATGATCAGGCTTCTACTCCTTACCAGCGTGTAATGGCCAGATCAGATATCCCTTTAGAAACAAAAGCTCGCCTGGCTGAACTTTATGTTAAACTCAATCCTGTTACTCTACGCAATTCGATCGATCGAAAAGTGGCTAATTTATGGAAACTACCATAGTAACTTTTCTATCTGCGTCAACGTTACCCCGAAAGTTACTTTTTCTAATGAGTCATTACGTGGTTTTGAATTACCGGTTGAAATGGGTGGCGATTGTTGATGCCTTCACTTATCAGCGTTTTATCCTCCCCGGAGCGGTTGCCTTTTTGATTCTGCTGGTGCTGGCGATCACCACCATCAACCCGGT
>JBDKVE010000026.1:0-2688 GCA_039679345.1 Anaerohalosphaeraceae bacterium | reverse complement strand
GGATAATGGCCAGTGGAAGCCGGTCCCGGGAAACATAAGTTACGGGATCGAGAAAGATCAGTTTAATGAAGCGACCTTCAAGACGGTTACGACGACGGCGGTGCGATTGGAAGTCAAATTGCAGAATAACTATTCAGGCGGTATTTTGGAATGGAGAATCAAATGAAAAATTACAGTAGTATGCAAACGTTAACAATCAAGCAAGGCAGCGTAAAACGATGGTTTTATTTTCTATCCAGTCTTTTTCTTTGCAGCGGCAGTGTTGCAAATGCTCAGACAGATAATAGAGAAGCTATGCATATATTACACCCTGTACCAGTTTGCGACGTAAAAATTAAAGATGCATTTTGGAGCCCGAAGTTTGATACCTGGAGCCGGGTTACTATCAGGGATGTATTGACTAAGTTTGAAAAAGGTGGTGCGTTTCGTAATTTTGACCGTGTAGCCGGAGTTTTGGATGGAAAGCACGAAGGGCCGCCCTGGCATGATGGCTTAATTTATGAAACAATCAGGGGAGGCTCTGATCTTCTTATTGCTTTTCCGGATAACAATCTTGAAAAACAGATTGATGGATATATCGAACGTATTTATGCTGCTGCGGCTAAGAATCCAAATGGATATATTATGACATATACACAACTCGATGAGCCCGGTCATTACTGGGGATTAAACGGTGGATCCGAGCGTTGGCAGCATGATGTCTATAACGCAGGGGCATTGGTGGAGGCGGCGGTTCATTATTATCAAGCGACAGGCAAGACCCGCTTACTTGAAGTGGCTGTTCGGCTTGCCAATCACATGTGTGATATAATGGGGCCTTCGCCCAGGAAAAACATTGTCCCCTCACATTCTCTGCCGGAAGAAGCTTTTGTGGAATTGTATTTGCTGTTTCGGGGCAATCTTCCGCTTCGAGAAAAGTTGAGCATACCAGTTGACGAGAGGCGGTATCTGGAACTCGCCGAGTTCTGGCTGGAAAACCGCGGCAACCATTGCGGTAAACCCACTACCGAGGAGTGGGCAGCAAATGAGGCGGCTTGCCATAAATGGATACGTGAGCAAAATTACGGCAGCGACAGGCCAGGCTGGGGCGCCTATTCGCAAGACCACATGTCTATATTCAAACAGGAGACCCTCGAAGGTCATGCCGTACGTGCTACACTTATGTGTACAGGACTAAGCGCTGCAGCCAGAGTTAATGGGCAGGCAAAATATGGCGAAGCATCCCATCGATTGTGGAATAATATGGTCGGCAAACGAATGCACATTACGGGAGGCGTAGGATCATTCGCACATGAAGAGAAGCTGGGGGGGGATTATGTTTTACCTAATGATGCGTATCTGGAGACTTGCGCCGCAGTTGGGGCCGGATTCTTTCATCGCAATATGAATCTTCTTTTCGGCGATGCCAAGTATATTGACGAATTAGAACGCACATTATATAATAATGTTTTGAGTAGTGTGTCGCTGGAAGGCAGGCACTACAATTATCAAAATCCCCTGTCCGCAAGCTCCAATCATCGATGGGAATGGAATGATTGCCCATGTTGTCCGCCCATGTTTCTTAAGATTATTTCTGCACTTCCAGGTTACATCTATGCCTCTGATGATGACGGCCTTTACATAAACCTCTTTATTGGCAGCAATGCCGAAGTGGTAATCAAAAACACGCCGGTGAAGGTAATACAAAAAACAAAATACCCGTGGCAGGGTGCGGTTTCCCTTGTCTTTGAGCCGAAACAGTCAAAGGAATTTAGTGTCTATGTGCATGTCCCCGGATGGGCACAGGGATCGGAGAATTCCCTCGGATTATATCGTTCAGACCTCGGAACCCCCCCAATCGTGTTTAAAGTCAACGGCAAAGCAATAACGATGCCGACGATGATTCGGGGTTATGCGGTCATTACACGAACTTGGAACAAAGGTGATACGGTAGAGTTTGAACTTCCCATACAGCCACGTCGTGTTTATGCGCATCCAGATGTTGTAGCAAATCGCGGACGAGTTGTTCTTCAGTCCGGTCCTTTGGTTTATTGTTTTGAACAGATCGATAATCCAAAAATAAGCTCGTGCTTCCTTGGCCCGGATTCGTCATTTCGGTTGGAGTATAAACCTGATTTGTTGGGTGGTGTGAATGTCATTACCGGCGAGATATTCAGTCTGAACCATGATAAGACAGCCAAGAAAGCAGAATTTACCGCTATCCCATTTTATTGTCAGGACAATCGTCCTGATAGTGGTCGTATCGAAGTCTGGATGGCGGAGGAAAAAAATCTGGCTATACCCTTGTTAAAGCCGACAATCGCCAACCAATCGAAAGTCTCAGCATCCCATTGTTTTGAGAATGATACGATCGCTGCACTGAATGACGGCGTTGAACCCGTCAATTCCAACGACCATGCGATTCCCCGCCATACGTGGTGGAGCCTCAGGGGGACGACAGAGTGGGTGGAGTATAATTTCAATGCACCGCAGCCGATATCCGCGACGGCGATATACTGGTGGGATGACCGGCCGGCCGGCGGTGGCTGTGCGGTGCCTGAGTCCTGGCGTTTGCTGTATCAGGATAATGGCCAGTGGAAGCCGGTCCCGGGAAACATAAGTTACGGGATCGAGAAAGATCAGTTTAATGAAGCGACCTTCAAGACGGTTACGACGACGGCGGTGCGATTGGAAGTCAAATTGCAGAAT
>JBDKVE010000025.1:0-3587 GCA_039679345.1 Anaerohalosphaeraceae bacterium | reverse complement strand
GATGAGGGGATGATCGAATTCGGCAAGGCGGCCAATGCCTGCGGCTATACGTGGTCATTGCATGAGAACTATATCGACCTGTACCCCGATGCGCCATCGTATCGGGATTCGGCGCGGGTGCTCCGCGAGGATGGGACACCATCGCCGGCCTGGTATAACGAAGGGACGAAGGTGCAGAGCTTTGGCCTCAAGTGCAACATGGCGCTGGAATTCGCCAAACAGAACGCGCCGGAGATTCACAAGCGATTCAAGACCAACGCGGCGTATCTGGATGTGCATACGTGTGTGCCGCTGTGGCATCAGTTGGATCATGAGACGGGCCAGCCGATGGCGGCGATGGCGCTGGCCAAGGTCAAGTACGATACAGAGCTGTTCCAGTATATGCGGGACACGCACGAAGGGCCGCTGTTCGGCGAAGGGGCCAATCATTTCTACTGGGCGGGCCGGTGCGATGGCGTCGAGGCGCAGGTGGCCGGCGGGCAGGGGCATCAGCCGTGCCTGGACTTTGATTTGCTCAAGATTCATCCGCAGATGGTCAATCACGGCATGGGGTATTATGAGCGGTGGTTCGATGCGGCGTATGGGATGCGATGGGGTAAGGATGCCGGAGCGGTTAAGCAGGTGGACCAGTACCGCGCGCAGGAGATTGCTTACGGGCACGCCGGGTTCATCGGCAGTGCCCAGACGGATAATGTGCAGTGGGTGGCCAAGGAACACCACATCATGCACGCGGTGCAGGCGTTGTATGGAACGGCCAAAGCGATGGATATCAGTTATGATATCGACGGGCGATATGTGTCGGCGTCGGTGGCGCTGGCTGTCGGGCAGCGCGGGCGGCAGCGGATCAAGTATGACAGCGGACTGACGGTGTGGGTCAACTGGAACGAGACGCCGTGGACGGTCGAAGGGCGTGTTCTGCCGCAGTGGGGATTTCTGGCGCTGGGGCCTGAAACTGAGGCGTGCATGGTTTCACGCGATGGCAAGTTTGCCGATTATGTGTCGTGCCCGGAGTATGTGTTTATCGATGCGCGGACGTCGTTCAATATGCCGTATCTGCGAGCGGCCAGAGCGATTACGCCGCGGCTGGAGAAGATGGAGTATCTGGGCGACAACAGGATTCGTGTCCTGTATGCGTGGCATGTGGAGGAGGCCGTCGATGCGGATTATTCCTGCTTTGTGCATTTTGTCAATGCACAGAGTCAGCAGGGCGAGCACATTGAATTTCAGCAGGATCACGGACTGGCCCGGCCGACCAGCCAATGGAAGCCCGGCGAAACCGTGCTGGATGGACCGTATGAGATTAAGGTTCCCACGGATGGATATGATACGTATGATCTGACGCTGGGTCTGTTCAATAAAGGCGGACGGTTGACGCTGTCGGGGCCGACGCAGGATGGAACGCGAATTGTGCTGGGTCGGCTGCACCTGCAGCGAGAAGACGGCAAGATCAAAAACATTACCGTAGCCGATTGCAGCGAGGAGTTTAAACGCGAAGAAACGGCACAGGCGGACTTTAAAGCTCACATGAATCCGGCGGGCACGTGGGTCGATTTGGGCACTGTGGCAACGGATGGCTCTGTCAAGATTCAGAAAGATAAAAATGCATTGACGGTCTTTCCGTATCCGCGGGATAAGGCGTTCAAAGTCCGGCTGAATATTAAGGCGCTGGCTCCCAATGCTACGACAGATAAAATCGAAGTGCGGGCGCTTGCTGCCGGGACACAGAATGACCTGGGCAAGATTGATTATGAAATCAAAGACGACCTGCTGACCTTGACACTCGGGATCAAGGGTGCGGGACGGTATGTGATTTCCTATTAACGGGAATCATCACGTAATACGGCCTCTATTGCTGCGGTTCAGGGCTTGACCAACATGTGGGACCAATAGGCCAGATACGCTGTCAGTGCCCAGATGGCGGCGGCGGCCAATAAGACGGCGGCTCCTGCGGCACGAAGCAGTTTGACTTTGTATTGCCAGAGCGCCAGGCCCGTAAAGACGCCGGCAAAGCCGGTCAGGATGAAACCTGCACCGGACAGGGCCGGGCTTTTGGTCAGCGACAGGGTTATCAGCCGGACACCCAGCAGGATGGCGGCGGAGCCTGCAAAGAACGCATAGATTCCCAGCGGCAGCAAACGCCAACCGTTGGCAAGCGCCCATGCCGCAGCAACAAACAAGGCCCCCAGCAGCACCGACATTTCGCCAAAGAGCATGCTGTACGGGGCCGGCAGCGGCGAGGTGAACGTCATCACAAAGCCACAGACCACAGCGATAAGGCCCGGAATCAAAAACGCGGGCGCCCACTTTGCCCTGCCCTCGCTGTCGATTGCGGTCCATAAAAAGCAGGCCAGTGTGACCAGGCCCGCCGTCATATTAATCAGCATCAGCGTTACATAATCAATCATCATCGTATCGTCTCCTTAATTGGGTTTCGTTCAGGGACAATGACTGCTTTGGATTGACCGCCGATTGCTGATTCAGTTCAAACTGTTTTCCAATCGACAATCAGCAATCATCAATCGAAAATCCCACTCAGCTTCCCTCCGGCTTGACCGTGTCTGTCGCAAGACTGGCGGGGATATTAAATGATTCGACCGGGTCGGGTTTAGCGGGATCGAAGGCGGCAGCGTCATCAGTCAGGTACTTGGCCAATTCAGGGACGTTAACCTTGATGCCTTCGACCACACATTTGGCCAGTTCGTAGGCGCCGTAATTATTGTGATGGGTTCCATCCTGAAAAGCCTTGGCTGAATTTTCCGGGCCCATTGCTTCGTAAAATGTCTTGCTCATGGCATTGAGGTCAATCAGCGGCACATGCTGGTCTTTGGCGACCTGGCGCATGGCTTCGGGAAAGCCCGCCAGCGTATCCACGACTTTGCCCTGTTCCTCGAACCGGCGGCGGTGCATGGAAGTGACCAGAACCGGATTGGCACCGCGACTGCGGGCTTCATCAATAAAATGCTTGAGTGAATCCTGATACTTTACTTCCTCCGGTGTCCCCTGCTTCATATCATTGTGGGCAAACTGGATGAACAGGTAGTCGCCTTTTTTGATCTGACTGAGGATTTTATCGAGCCGCTTTTCGCTCATGAACGAATTAAGCCGCCGGCCGGACTCGGCATGATTGGCAATGGCCACTCCGGGCTTGAAAAACCGCGTCAGCATCTGGCCCCATGAAGCCCAGGGTTCTTTGGTCTGGTCGGTGACGGTCGAATCGCCGGCCAGGAATACAGTTATCGCATCATCAACTTTTTTCATTTCAACAGCACAGACACAGGGCCGCTTGCCGTTGAATTCGAGCGTTAACCGCTCATCCCAGTGGAAAGCCCCCTTCTCCCGGTCATTAAGACGCACCTGCCCGCCGCCGGCTATCTGACCATTGCGGACATTGACCGTAAATGTTCGGCGGATGAATTCGCCGGGCTTTGTTTCTGCACGTTCAATCATCAGGCGACGGGATTCGGCTTTAATGACAGTGTCGGTTGCAGTGTCCTCGGCACCAAGCGTAACAGTGACGCGGTAATTGCCTTCCGAAACGGCCACGGAAAACAGGAATGGCTTATCGGCGGTGCAGTAATCGGCCGTCA
>JBDKVE010000024.1:0-33593 GCA_039679345.1 Anaerohalosphaeraceae bacterium | reverse complement strand
CAGCAGCATCGGGATTGCAAGCAGGATGATGAGCAGCAGGGCGACGATTCGGTCAAACAGGTCTTTAATAATCCAATGCATTCCGGACAACGGCGGCTCGGATGCGGTGAATAAAATACTGGTACCCACCGTCAATGTCGAAGGACGACTCAGGGCCGTCAGCCCGCCCCAGTCGGGCAGGATGCGAACCGTGATGCCGGAGTATTGCAGCTTTTCCAAAATCGAAAACGTGGCAGGCGAACTTTTTTTGGCAAGGTATATCTCGTCGATTTGATTGGCCTTCAGGATGTCCGGCAACTGATCGATGTGTCCGTAAATCGGGATGCCCTGAATGGTTTTTCCGTCAAGGCTGGGGTTGTCGTCCAGAAAGAAGGCACAGGTCAATCCCCAATAACTGCATCGGCGGATATCCCTGAACAGCCGCAGGGCATTTTTGCCGGTACCGATAATGGCGTAATGCCGCTGATTGTATCCCCTGGCACGCATATATCGCAGTGCCTGGACCAGCATGAAATGACAGCTTAGCAGGCCGGCCAGCAGCAGAAAGAAAAACAGAAACAGCAGGACCCGTGTATAGGGGGCTTTCTCGACATAATAGAGAAAGGCGATAATCAGGACGTAGCCCAGCACAATCGAGCCGAGCTGCTTTTGAATTTGTGTTCCGATAGTCTGGATGCGGATGGATTTGTAAATTCCAAACCAGTATCTGCTCATGCAGATAATAAACACAACCGGGATTGTCAGGGTCAGATGGGTGCTATAACGCGGAATATCGGTATAAGAAAAAAGCCCGCAGTGAAAGCGAAGAAAATAACAGAAGTTCCATATCATCGCGATGGCGACAGCATCGAGACAGATGCGTATAAAATTGACAATGGCAAAGTGTCGCTTCAGCATGATTGTTTATCTCTATTTAAGAAAAATCAATGTACCATTTCCATGCTCATTCGAGCGGTTACAGTAATTGATTTAACAAGTTCCAAAGTGTTTTTCCGCACGCAGTGAATCCATCCATCAGGGTATTTCGCTGGTTGAAGGTTCTATTGCAATCATTTTTGATTTCTGTTTTGCCGCCGCCGGCCGTAACCAGTGCCGCCCCGGCCGCCACATCCCATTCATTTTTGGGGGCAAGACTGATGGTCGCATCCGCCAGGCCCGCCGCAACCTGTGCCAGCTTGTATGCGATGGACCCGCAGGGGACAATCTCAAACGGCGCCGACTCCAGCGGCTTCCACAGGCCTTTGCGTATTTCGCTGCGGCTGGCCAGCACCCGGGCACCTGTCAGCGTTGTTTTCTCAGTGACTCGGGCGGGCGTGCCATTCAGGGTCACGCCACTCTGAATCGTCCCCAGAAAAAGCTGACCTGCCGCCGGATTCAGAATCCCTCCCGCGACCGGCCGGCCATTGGCGACCAATCCCACCGAAATACACCACTCCGGAATCCCCTCCACGAATTCCCGCGTCCCATCAATCGGGTCCACGATCCATACCCGTTCAAAGTTTAATCGATCCGGATTATCCACCGTTTCTTCCGAAAGCCAACCCTCGCCCGGCCTGTGCAGGAACTCTTTCAGAACCTTGTCCACGGCCAAATCCGCCGCTGTGACCGGGTCTCCGCCGGCTTTTTTTTCCGCCGCGATGCGTCCCGGCGTAAAGGCCGAGACGGACTTGGCGGCTTCCGCAAGGGCCTGCTCAATCCGCAGTAAATCTTTTTCCAGTCCATCCATTATATCAGGATTCCCTTCTGTTTCAGGAAGGAATGCACCTTATGGACGTTTGTTTCGGCGGTTTCTCCGCGGCTGAGTACTAATGATGTCTCGATGTCCGTCGGTTCTTCGCCCAGCCAGATGACTTCAATTAAGTCGCTATCGACGGTGTTCTGAATGATGCGCAGGTCTTCCTGGGTCAGGCCGATGGCCGTAACTACTAATATTAATCCGCTTTCAAGCATCAGGTTAGCTACTTCGCCCAGACGCCGCAGGTGCTCGGGCCGATGCGGCTGGTCGGTACCCGGTTTTTTAATATCGGCATCGACGCCGTACAGCACATTCGCAATGCCCATAAAGAATACGAATCGCCCCTCGCTGAACAACTTCTGCTCAATCGCTCGTGCCAATGTCTTCTTACCTGTATTCGGCCTGCCTGTAACGATAATCAACGATGGCCGCTGCCGATACGACTGCTGCCGCTGGTCGCGTGGAATCTCGCTTAGTGCCCATTTCTGATTGCGCCGCATGACGTAGTCACGCAGATTTTCCTGGGCATCCGTCAGGGCCTTGCGAACAATGCCGCCGCCGCGAATCTCATAGTCATCGACAATGACAAATCGCCCCGTCCCCTCAATGGCATCCGCCGGGTCAAAGGCAATCGCCCGGGCCGTCCGCAGGATGCAGTCGGCCACATTATGATATTTCACCTGCTCGTTGGATTGTCCGGTTGCCATCTCGGCTGCGTCAATGGTGCTGAGAATCTCCTCGATGACCATCGGCTGTCGGGCGGTCCCGATTTTCAGGATATATTCTTTGTTTTTGACCAGCGGCTTTTTGCCCATCCAGAACAGGCTGACCTGCAGTCGGGTACTGACCTGCGGGGCGGGCTGGCTGACTTTGGAGGCAATCTGTCCCCGTGCGATATAAATCTGGGTTTCGAGTGTCATCGCCGCCGCCGTGCCCGCCTCAAATTGCTGCGGGGCTTCGGCATTAAATTGTTCCAGTGTCTTGACGATGCTGCTTTTGCCGGATGGATAAAAGATGAGCTCATCGCCCACCCGCACATCGCCGCTATCAACCGTCCCGGCCACAATTCGCCGTTTGTCGCCGGCGGCGGTGAATTTATACACATCCTGCACCGGCATCCGGAACGGCTTATGCAGCGGGGCGGGTTCTTTAACAAACGAGTCCAGCGTTTCCAATACGGTCTTGCCTGTGTACCACGGCATCTTGTCGCTGCCGGTTGCGATATTGTCACCCTGCATGCCGCTGATGGGGATGAATGTCCCCGTTAAGCCGGTCTGGCCGAGAAACTTTCCATATTCTGTTGTAATTTTTTCAAACGTCTCCTTGCTGTAGCCAACCAGGTCCATCTTGTTGACCAGTACCACAAGCTGACGTATCCCCAATAGCGACAGTAAATACCCATGCCGCCGCGAATTTTCCTGTATCCCTTCCTCGGCGTCAATCACCAGAAGTGCCGCTTCCGCGTGCGAAGCCCCGGTCACCATATTCCGCAAAAACTCAATATGCCCCGGCGCATCAATAATAATATAGTATCGCTTGCCGGTTTTGAAGAAGATGCGGGCCGCATCGATGGTGATGCCCTGCGAACGCTCATCCTTCAGCGCGTCCAGCAGAAAGGCGTATTCGAACGGCTTGCTGTTGCGCCGGCACATCTCCTGAATCTGCTGCAGTTTGCCCTGGGGCAGCGAATCCGTATCGGCCAGCAGCCTGCCGACCACGGTGCTCTTGCCGTGATCGACATGCCCGACAATCACAATATTGAGCCGCTCTGTTAGTGAATGAATGTTCATAGTTTATCTTTGACTGTAAGATTGTATAAGGCTTACATATACCCTTCGCGACGCAGGGTTTCCAGCCCGCCGCCGTCTTCGGCATCCTGGGCACGTCCGCTGCGTTCGGCAATATTTTTCAAATGTCCGCTGCGAAGTTCTTCGATGATTTCTTTGGGGTTTTTCGCCTGCGACTGGATGGGAAAAGTGCACGGCCAGCATCCCAGCGACCGATACCGCTTGCCGTCGCCCTGGTCGTAATACAGCGACACCGTCGGGATTTTTTCACGCTCGATGTATTCCCAGATATTCAATTCCGTCCAGTCCAGCAGCGGATGAATCCGCACGTGTGTTCCGGGTGCAAAATCCGTTTTATACTGGTTCCAGAACTCCGGAGGCTGGTCAGCGATATCCCAGTCACTGTTGGTATCGCGTGCCGAAAAATAGCGTTCCTTGCTGCGGCTGCCTTCCTCGTCCGCCCGCAGGCCGACAATCACGCCCGTAAACGGTTCGGTGTTGCTATCGACTTCATACTGGTCTGCGGTGTGATTGAACCGGTATCGCGGCCAGTCTCCGGCCAGCGTATGTTTCAAGGCCTCGGTCTTGAGCAGCCGACAGCAGGTCAGCCGATCCGCGTTGCCGTCGGGAAAAGTCTTCTTATCCGCCAGGGCCTGCGAATTGACCCCGTAAACCATATCCAGCTTCCATTGCCGCGTCAGCCGGTCGCGGTAGGTAATCATCTCCGGGATTTTATAATGCGTATCGATATGCACCAGCGGAAACGGCACATGCCCCAGAAAAGCCTTTCGTGCCAGCCACAGCAGCACCGTACTGTCTTTGCCGATGGACCACAGCATACACAGGCTTTTGAAGTTCGCATACGCTTCGCGAAGGATATGAACGCTCTGATATTCCAGTTGATCCAGATGATCCATAATCGCCTTTATAAATAGCGTTGTATATAATCCAGAATCGTCTTTTCCGATTGTTCGATGCTTTGCTGGTCGGTTTTGACGATAATTTCAGGATGTTCCGGCTCTTCATACGGGTCATCAAGCCCGGTAAACGACTGAATCTGCCCGGCCATAGCCTTCTTATACAGCCCCTTCACATCCCGCTGCTGACAGGTCTCCAGCGACGCATCCACATAGACTTCCACGAAGTTATGACAAAGTTGCCGGACAAAGTCCCTCGCTTCACGATACGGAGAAATAAATGACGCAACCACAATCACCCCGTGATGCTCCAACCGGCTGGCCAGGTACCCGACCCGCTTGATATGCTCATCCCGGTCTTTACGTGAAAAACCCGTCGAGGGAAACGCCGCACGCAGGCTGTCACCATCCAGGCGTTCAAGTCTTCGCCCGGACTTAGCTAATTGGTCGTAAACCCTGTCGGCCAAAGTACTTTTGCCCGCGCCCGAAAGTCCGGTAAGCCACAGCACAAAGGCCTGTTTTTTATCTGTCTTTAGTGTTTTATTCATCACTGGCGATTGCCCAAAAATCATAATCGCTCACAATACCAGACTTTCTCAGGAATTACAATCCTGTATGTCTTTTTCCAACCGTTCGATTCTCGACCCGACAAATCCTGAATAGTTTCCTTCCAGTTAAAAACCGGTTGTATTAAGCCCGTTTTTCGGCTATGATGCCCTTATCTAATTGAATTATGACCTCAATAGGAAGGGAACGCTATGGATATCTTTGCCTTTGCGATGAAGATGGAACAAGACGGCGAAACCTTTTACCGGGAGCTTGCCCAGAAAACCACCCATAAAGGGGTTGCCAATATCCTCGAAATGCTGGCCGATGAGGAGGTCAAGCATTACAAGGCGATTAAAGCCATGCAGGGCGGGGCGAACACCATGGCCGAAACGGACGTTGTCGGCCGAGCCAGAAACATCTTTCAGCGCATTCGTGAATTCGGCGATGCACTTGATACGTGCTCCGACGACATTACCATGTATCGACAGGCGATGAAGCTGGAAAAACAGAGCGAGGATTTCTATCTGGATCGCGCCGACCAGGTCGATGAGCAGGGTCAAAAGCAATTGTTTCTGCAATTGGCCGGTGAAGAGAAAAAACACTATTATCTGCTCGAAAACATCGTGGATTTTGTCTCCCGACCCCAGCACTGGCTCGAAAACGCCGAATTCTTCCACATGGAAGACTATTAAAACATATCTATATTAACTGCAAATCGGAGGGCAGCGTGGCGCGAGGAAACGATTATTCGATAGTCCTGACCGGCCAGGCCGGCATGGGCGTCCAGACGGTCGAACAGCTTTTGATGCAGGTCTTCAAACTGGCCGGCTTCCATATTTTCGCAACCAAGGAATACATGTCCCGCGTCCGCGGCGGGATGAATTCGACCTCGATTCGCGTCGGCGCTACGCCTGTCCGGGCCTGCGTGGACCGCATCGACATCCTGATTCCCCTCAACAAAGGCGGCATCCGGCACGTCGAAAAGCGGCTTTCTCCCGACACCCTGATTATCGCCGAAAAAGAGGCCTTCGAAGACCGCCCCGATCTGGGCCAACTGAACTTAATCGATATCCCATTCACACAAATCGCCACAGGCCTTGGCAACAAAATTTATTCGAGCGTCGTCGCCGTCGGAGTTCTTGCGGCCCTGTTTGATATTGAGCTGTCGGTGCTGAGCGATTTTATCACCAAACGCTTTGCCGGCAAAGACGAGGCGATTGTCTCGGGCAACCTGGCCGCGGTTCGGGCGGGCTTTGAGCACGGCAAACGCATCGCCGCTGAAAAGCATCTGCAATTTCCCCTGCGTCCCGACTATGCCGCGAAAAGCCGCATGCTGGTCAGCGGGGTGGAAGCCCTTGGCCTGGGAGCTGTCGCCGGCGGATGCAATTTTATCGGTGCCTATCCGATGTCGCCATCGACGGGCCTGCTGCAGTTTCTGGCCAAACATGCCGACACCTTCGGCATCGTTGTTGAACAGGCCGAGGATGAAATCGCCGGCATCAATATGGCCATCGGCGCCTGGTACGCCGGGGCTCGGGCCGTCGCCAGTTCCGCTGGAGGAGGTTTTGCCCTGATGACCGAAGGCCTCAGCCTTGCCGGGATGATCGAAAGCCCGCTGGTCGTTCATATCGCCCAGCGTCCCGGGCCTGCGACCGGCCTGCCCACCCGCACCGAGCAGGGGGATCTGGAACTGGCCCTCTATGCCGGCCACGGCGATTTCCCCCGTGCGATTCTTGCCCCCGGCAGCGTCGAGGAGGCCTTTTCGCTGATGCGTCAGGCCTTTGATATGGCCGACAAGACCCAGTCGCCGGTCTTTGTGCTCAGCGATCAGTACCTGGTCGATACCTATTATACTGTCGAACGGTTTGACGTGTCCGCCTGCAAAACCAGCCCGCAGTTTATCAAGTCCTTCCGCGAATATCAGCGATACGCCCTGACCGACAATGGCCTGTCGCCCCGTGCTATTCCGGGTTTCGGCGATGGTCTGGTTGTCGTTGATAGCGATGAGCACGACCAGCAGGGCCATATCACCGAAGACCTCGACCTGCGTGTGAAGATGGTCGATAAACGGCTTAAAAAATTTGCCCTCCTCGAACAAGCCGCCATTGCCCCGACGCTGTGGCCCAACCTGAATTATGCCAAGCTGGTCATCTGCTGGGGCTCCACCCAGCCGGTCGTCGAAGAGGCGATTGCCCGCCTGGGCCGTGTCGATGTGGCCATGCTGCACTGCGGACAGGTCTGGCCGATTCATCCGGCCGTCGCCGACTATGCCCGCCGTGCCGAGTGCGTCATCTGCATCGAAGGCAACGCCACAGGCCAGTTCACCAAGCTTCTAAAGCTCCATAAAGCCATCAAAATCGACCACCAGATTCTAAAATACAACGGCCTCCAGTTTTCGGTTGAGGAAGTGATGGAAAAGCTGTCGGGGATTATTTCATAATAGCCATTTTCAACAGTGGTAATCCCGCCGAATTCGACGGAGTTAGAAAATAACAGATAAAAAAATGATTTATGGGCCTATATATTGCAGAAGGAAAAAGGAAGACAATGGAAAAGGATATCATTGTACGGCTGCATCAGGGGTTTGAAGAAAGCGTTCAGAAAGAACAGGAAACGGGATTGGAGTTCTGGCTGGCGCGGGACTTGCAAAAACTACTGGACTATGACGAATGGAGAAATTTTTTTAAGGTTATTGATAAAGCCAAAACGGCTTGTTTGAATTCCGGCCAGACTATATCCGACCATTTTGTTGACACCAACAAAATGGTCGAACTTGGTTCAGGCAGCCAGCGCCAGGTTGACGATATCATGCTAACCCGGTATGCCTGCTACCTTATTGCACAAAATGGCGACCCGTCCAAAGATCCGGTAGCCTTTGCCCAGACTTATTTTGCTGTTCAGACCCGCAAACAGGAAATTATCGAAAAACGAATCGCCGAAATTGAACGCCTCAACGCACGTCGAAAGCTAAGCCTGTCCGAAAAAGAACTGTCCGGAATTATCTACGAAAGATTGTCCGATGAGAAATCCTTTGCACGTATTCGCAGCAAAGGAGATACGGCGTTATTCGGCGGAAAAACGACCGAACAGATGAAACAAAAACTCAATGTTCCCCCGTCGAGGGCGCTGGCTGATTTTCTGCCGACCATTACCATTAAGGCCAAAGACTTCGCCAATGAGATAACCAATTTCAATATTAAGCGTGACGACCTGCGGACGGAGGCGGGCATCACGCGGGAACATGTACAAAATAACCAGGAAGTCCGGAAACTTCTCGTGAAACGAAATATTCAGCCGGAGAAGCTGCCGCCGGCGGAAGATGTAAAAAAGATAGAAAGAAAACTTGTCTCCCAACAGAAGAAATTGATAACCCGAGCAGAACCATTGGATACGACAGAAGAAAAATGACCAGAGACGAGAGGGAAAATTGGGAAAGATATGAGGGAACGACAGAAAATGTGTTTGACTCGTTTGATTTTTTTATATCAAGAATATAAGTATGGAAAATAAATTGCCTAAATCCGTTAAAGAGTTTTTTGTGCAAGATTTCACAACGACGTTGAATGTACATCAGCCTCAAATTTTAACAAGCCAAGAAAACAAATCCTCAATAGAGATCATTGCCCAGTTGCATTTAGATTTTACTGCGAATGCCAAGTATATTTCTTGTTACATTCCAGAAACAAAGGAGGCATTTGATGTTTGCAAATCGATATTAATTAATCCGAACTGGGCTTTATCTATTTCCGGCACATGTAAGATAGAGCAGAAATTTTGCAGTGACCCAATATCGTTATCCAATCTGATCTTTACAGGGAAGATATTCATATATTCTGAGAATGAATTATCTGATGACCAGAAAAAAGTGCTTTTAGGAATAGCTAAGCAACAGCATCTCTTCCTTGAATGTCGCGGACCAAAATATATAAAAAGAAGACATGAAGCGTACAAGTCCACTTCCACTGAAGTCCATGTTTCTCCTAAGTTGAAAGAGCTAAAAGAAACTAAATCTTTGAAACCTAGTTCAAATAACCAAACATGGATTAACGCCATAGGAAAATCCCTAACAAAAACCCTTCCACAAAACTGGAAGGAGGCACGTTTGAAATTTGAGAAAAATATCACTTCCCGTGATAAATGGGTGGCATTGTACACTATAAGTCAAGAGAATAACCGCTTAGAAGAAAAAACTTTTATTCTTACAGAAGATATCATTGCTAACTTAAACAAGCTCAAGGCTGCCGAAGAATCTCGTAACCCAATATCAGATATAATTTTTCACAGCGATCACAAATACGAAATAAGACACGAATATTCCAAAGTAAAAAGAGCAGGTATCGATGAGGTTGAAAGAGAAATTGAAATACTGAGAAAATTAGACTTGAAAGACATAGATATCGACAGTTTAAAGGAACACACCAATGCTCTCATTGTCGGTTATAGCTTAACAACCCCCATAATATCATCTGGTAAGAAGTTTTATCGTGGTGTTCCATGGCCAGAAAAACCTATTAATGTAGCTCAATTAAGTTATCCTCCACGAGAAAAAGTTGATGAATTTCATAGGGCAGGCAGACCAAATCACTCTTTGTTTTATTGCAGTTGTGCTCGTGAGGCAGTTTTCTATGAATTAGGGGTCAATGCGGGGGATAAGGTGGTTATTTCACAATGGGAAACAATGGATTTTCTATTAGTTAATAATATCGGATATTGTTCTGATACGCTCAAGAAGCTTGGCACAAATAGGGAATGTCCATCTTGGAGCAATGAAAACGATCCTGAAAAAACAAACATGCTAATTCGACAATTCTTTTCAGATGAGTTCACGAAAATAGTTCCTCGTGGTCAGGGATATTTATATAAAACCTCGGTTGCTATAGCAGAACAGCATTTTCAATCCGATATGTTTGATGCATTATTATATCCATCAGTAGCCATGAAAGGTTATGCAGATAATCTTGCTATTAAGCCGCCGGTTGTAGATAAAAAACTAGTTCTTAAAAGAGCTGAGTATATTGATATCAAAGATTACCATGACGACCGTTACAGCATAACTATGTTAGATTTTGCAGACTCCTTTACAAAGGACGGTAAGATAGAATGGAAAGGCCGATTGCCGCAGTGGGTTCTCCACAAAGATGATCAAGTGACAGTAGCGGTTGAGAATGGTAAGTGGGTTGCTCGCAATACAAGCGGTGAAATAGTTGAGCCGGAATGACAGAGACGAACACGGACAGAGTGGACGTAATGGACGAAGTGGACGGCGTGGACAAAGGAAAATCAAAAGTTAAAATTCATCCGCCGTCGCCAAGGCTATGGCGAGACAGGAAAGGCAAAAGTGAGGGATTCTTCGCTTCGCTCAGAATGACAGCCACAGGTAGAAAATATCAGATTCAGACGCTGGAAAGGGGGGGCGTTCGATTTTAGATTTTGGATTTCCGAATATGGATTAAAATAGGCAATTGAGAAAAGAAGGGGGGGTCTGTATAATAGCAGAAAAGGAAAATTGGCAGAGACAAAGGCGGTTCTTAGTTGAGGAATCGCCTGCGGCGGAGGCGAGAAATAAAGTTTTGAGTGTTGAGTTCTAAGTTTTGAGTTGTGGAACATGGCATAAACAGGGAGCCAGTAATGGATACAAAAGCATTTGACATGGGCAATATTGATATCGCGTGGTGTCCGGGCTGTGGGGAAATTGATCAATAAAGGATAAGGTATGAAAAAAAGTATTTGGATGCTGATGTTGTTGATGGGTATGGGTGTTTTGACGGGCTGCGATCCCGCCCGGAGCTGCACTATTCTTGTCACAGGCAAAAAACCGCTTCCCGCGGAGGAGTGTCTAACCGACAGCAAAAAGCAGGAGATCGTTAAGCTTGTGGAAACCATCGGAAAGCAGCATGGTTTAATTGTCAAAACCGTGGATTACACCCGCTACACGTTAAGGATGGATAAACAACAGAGGAAAGGCCCGCTTACATCGTTAAGCGTAAAACCTGAAAAGGCAGAGCTTGAAATATTGATTTTCGAGATGGGACGTTTAGAAATCAGTGACCTTGCAGTGACGGTAAGAAACCATCTGGTGGCTGCGCTGGAACAGTCTTTCGGGGATTATTGTGCAGTGATCGAAGATAATACGTATTCAGGACGGGAATGATTCGAAAAGAAAATGTGCTGAACCAGGCATTGAGAAAGAAGGTTTTCTATGGATACAAAAGCATTTGACATGGGCAATATTGACATCGCGTGGTGTCCGGGCTGCGGGGACTATTTGATTTTGAAGGCCCTCAAGCAGGCGCTGGCGGAACTGGATATCGCCCCGGAGCATTTAGTCATGGTCTCAGGCATCGGGCAGGCCGCCAAGATACCCCATTATCTCCGCTGCAACGCCTTCAACGGCCTGCACGGCCGGGCGCTGTCGCCGGCCTTTGCCATTCAGGTCAGCAATCCGCAGCTGACCGTCATCGCCGAAAGCGGCGACGGCGACATGTACGGCGAAGGCGGCAACCACTTTATCCACACCATCCGCCGCAACCCCAAAATCACCAACATCGTCCACAATAACATGGTCTATGGTCTGACCAAGGGCCAGGCCTCGCCCACCAGCCGCCGCGGCTTCGTCACCCCCGTCCAAGTCAACGGCGTCATCGCCGAGCCGTTCAATCCGCTGGCCGTGGCCATCGCGCTGGATGCCTCTTTTGTCGCCCGCGTTTTCATCGGCGACCAGGACAAGACCAAGGAAGTCCTCAAAAAAGCCATCACCCACCCCGGCTATGCCCTCGTCGATATCCTCCAGCCGTGCGTGTCCTTTAATAAGGTCAACACCTTCCAGTGGTTCAAGGACAATACCTACTACCTCGAAGGCAGCTACGACCCGCACAGCCGCGAAGATGCCTTCAAGCGGGCCTGCGAGGAATCCCGCGGCGGCAAGCTGCCGCTGGGCATCTTCTATATCAACACCGACAAAAAGCCCTATCACGAGCTGACCAACACCTACAAGGCCGACAAGCGCCCCCTGTACCAGCGGACGCCGGACTATCCGGTCCTCCAGACCCTGATAAATTCATATTGATGATGAGCCTCATTGATATGAAAGGGGCTTGCAATCCGGCTGATTTTGGGACTTTACAAGTCTGTTGCCCTGAATTATAATTTACAGGATGGAAAAAGACTTGAAAAACTCAGTCGGTATCGTCCAGACCCGCAAAATCCGGGTCGTGGAACCGGATGCGCCCCTGACCCTCAAAAGCGGCAAGACCCTCGGCCCGATTGACGTTGCCTATGAAACCTACGGCCAGTTGTCTCCCCAAAAAGACAACGCCGTCCTGATTTGCCATGCCCTGTCGGGCAATGCCCACGTTGCCGGCTACAATAAACCCGACGACCGTAAGCCCGGCTGGTGGGATGCCATGATCGGCCCCGGCAAGCCCATCGACACCAATGTCTATTTCGTCATCTGCTCCAATGTCCTCGGCGGCTGCTCCGGCACGACCGGCCCAGCCGATATCAATCCCGCCACAGGCACCGCCTATGGCCTGGACTTCCCGATTATTACCATCGAAGATGTCGTTAATGTCCAGAAATTGCTCGTCGAAAAACTTGGCATCTCGCATCTGCTGGCCGTTGTCGGCGGCTCGATGGGCGGAATGCAGGTCCTTCAATGGGCCATCGTCTGGCCTGACTGGATTGACAGTGCCATCTGCATCGCCTCGACCACCCGGCTCAATGCCCAGTCGATTGCCTTTGATGCCGTCGGCCGCAACGCCATCCTTGGCGACCCCAACTTCAACAACGGCCAGTACCACAAGGCCGAACAGGGGCCGTCCCGGGGCCTATCCATCGCCCGCATGATCGGCCACATTACCTACCTGTCCGAACAGTCGATGCGCGAAAAATTCGGCCGCGAACTCCGCAGCGCCGAACAATACAAATACGATTTCAATTCCGAATTTTCCGTCGAGACGTATCTCGACTATCAGGGCCAGACCTTCGTCGAACGATTCGACGCTAACAGCTATCTGTATATCACCAAGTCGATGGATTATTTCGACCTGAACCGCGAATACGGCACACTGCGTAATGCCTTCAACCGGGTTACGTGCCGATTCCTTGTCGTCAGCTTTTCCAGCGACTGGCTCTTTACCCCGGCCCAATCCGAAGAGATTGTCGAAGCCCTCTGCGCCGAAGGCAAGGATGTCACCTATTGCAATGTCTATTCGCCGTACGGCCACGATGCCTTCCTGCTCGATTCCGTCTCACAGGATCGACTCATCGCCGGCTTTCTCGAATCCACTCTGGACCGGGTTCGCACCGGCTCGCGCTGCCTGTCCGAAAAGCACCCGTCCAGGCAGCTTAAGACCATCGAGCGTTCCAAGCGGGTTCGTGTCGATTATGAATTGATCGATAAGTTCATTACCCCGGACAGTCGGGTACTGGATCTCGGCTGCGGCGATGGTGAACTGATGGCCCGGCTGGTTCAGGATAAAAATATCAGCGCCATCGGGATTGAACTCGAAGAAGACCTCGTCGTTCACGCCGTCGAACGGGGATTGTCGGTCATCCATCGCGATATCGAACGTGGCCTGTCGCAGTTTCCCACCGACAGCTTCGATTATGTCATTCTGTCCCAGACGTTACAGACGCTCCGCGACCCCGAAAAAGTCTTTAAGGAACTGCTCCGCGTCGGCAAAAAAGTCGTTGTCTCGTTCCCCAATTTCACCCATTGGGCCTGCCGCGTCCAGATGCTCCTGTCCGGCCGCGCCCCCCAGACAAGGCAGTTGCCGTTCCGCTGGTACAATTCGCCCAATATCCATTTCCTGTCGCTCAAGGATTTCGACGACTTCTGCGCCGAGAAGAATATCTACATCGAAAAGAAAATCCCCATCGGCCGTTCCAGCGCCGTCAAACTCCTGCCCAACCTCCTCGCCTCTCAGGCCGTCTATATCACCAGCAAATACCAGAACGGATAAACGCAGCTCAAGCCTCCGTGCTTGAGGTAAATCACCTTGTCGAAGGCATTACGCCTGGATTCTGAATTCCGTGTTTGTCTGGCTCATGTAGGATGCCTTCCAGAGTGATCATAGACAGTACACCCTGTGCCGGAATTTGTCTTTTCCACAATTGCGGCTGTCTTATAAAAGCTCTTAGTCCAACCAGTTTTGTGCCATGACCGCCAGGTCCCCGATATCGATTGCGCCGTTAGGCTGCAGGTCGTATTGAGCCTTCCATCCAGCCTGAGCAGAGGTCTTCTTCCAATACGCCGACAACAAAGCCAGGTCCTCCATATTCACTGCACCATCATCGTTCAGATCCCCGGCAGGCTGCTGCGTAAAAAACGAGACCTTCGTTGAGGCATATTTGAGTTTATAACTGGTCCAGTCATCCTCTTCCAGAACATTGTGAACGCCTGAACAGAAATACACCATCATGTCATACTGATGACCCGGCAGCAGGGTCGTCCTCTTCGCCGAACCGGCGGAACCGCCCGCAATCACCTCGCTGAATACTTCGCTGCCGCTGGCGGTATCCACAATCCGGCAGATAATACTCGTAATCGACGGATCCGTCGGCTGTGCCCAGGTCGGGATGATGTTTTTGCCGGGAATGGTGGCACCCTGCTGCGGATAAGTAATACTCGGACTGGATGCGGGAGCGGCAATGATGGAGCCGTCGGTGTCCATCCCAAATCGGAACGTCATATCCATATCGAACGGCCCGCCGAAATCCAGGGTAATGCGATAGGTATAATCCCCATCCCCAAAGGCCGACAAAGCACTGGACTGTGCCGCGGTCTGGACATACTTCCAGTCCCCATCCCCAGTCGAGGTCATCGTCCGCCAGGTACTGCTGCCTGGCGTTTGAAATTGGACGCCGAGGACCTGAAAAATCGGATCAACCGGGCCGGTGTACAGATGCGTTTCAAAAGTCCAGGTCGTAGTCGAGGTCTGCGAATCCAGCCTCGATCCCTTGATGATCGTCGCCGTCGAAGCCGGGAATGTCAACTCCAGCTCGCCGATTAATCCTTTGGCCACATACCGCCCCGACAGATCCGACACCTCCGATTCGGCAACCTCAATGCGAAGCGTCATCGCCGTTGTACGCATCGGATTGATTGGCGGCGTCGTAAAGCTGTATCTGGCTTCGTACTTTCGCTTGCCCGTCTCCGGTTCTGGCTCGACTTCTTCAACCGATTTAAATGTCGCCGCCGCGATGGTTCCGTCGGGGTAAATCACCTGGATATCATGATCATCCAGCGATGCCTCGTTGATGCCGTTATCATCATAATATAAAACGGTGAAATTGACTTGGCCGTCTTCGTTCCTGATGTTGTCGGAATTCAGATTGGCCAGCGGCGGATTCTCATCCAGTCGAGGACGTGCCAGGAACCCCATGTCGTGCCCGTCGAACCGTCCGCGTCCCACAATCCACCCGTCGTCGTTGATATCGTACGCCATCATCAATTGCCACCCGGACTGTGCCGCGAACATGTCCAGATTAATGACTTGATAATTCGTTCCTGTTCCAAGCCAGACCACCGCGCCATTGCTAACCCCTACGATTGTGCCGTAATTATTGATGGCCAGCGCTTCGGCTGAATCATACCCGGCACAGGCGGGCAGTTGCACAATGCCTAACTCGGGATGCCAGAGTATGGCCTCGGTATTGCTAAACCCCGGCCAGATATCTCCGACAATCATATTCTGATCGTTCAGACCTCGGGCAGTCGAAGACCACGTCTCCCGTCCCGATGGCATCGGCAGCATGGTTCGACTCGAACCGGTCTGTTTGAAGGCTCTTTCCGGTCCCCAGGCCCCCTCGGGCATATACCCGCCGATCATCAGATTCTGATTGTTGATTTTCTCCAGCCAGCCCCCATGCTCCCCTAATGCTTCGACAGGATCCCCTCCCCCCATCCAGAATGTCGGGACGGGGAATCCGGCCTCCCTTCGACCCCACATATTCGTTGCTCCGGGCGCTGACTTGCCCACGATAGTTCCGGCATCATTAATCCCGCTGCCGGTACCCGAGTAACAGTCCAGATAATAATCCAGAAATGGAGCATCGTCCTGGTCGTCTCCCAGGCAGCCCAAATCACGGACGGATCGGTCATGGATATTATAAATCATCGGCCGGGTAAAGAAGGACCAGTAGTCGTCCTCTCCCGGATAGGCATAGATATATTGTCCGCAGACCTGGCCCTGATCGTTGATTTCAATGAAAAAAGGCCATTTCAGATACATCGATGGAATCTCGGTCACCATCGTGTGGCTGACCCCCAGATCGTTGGCCTTGCTGAAATCCCATACCGCCGGAACGTGTTCCGTCTGAACATTATCGACAATGCCCCAGACTTCACCGACGACCTGCTTGTTATTGTTGATCGACCATCCGCGCGATTCTGTATGGCCATTCCCGAATATCGTCGGTTCCAGCGGCGTAATATCCCACACCAAATTCGCCCCCATCGACACCCCGGCCATGATGCACAGACAAAGTCCTGCAATTAAACGTTTCATCACCAACTCCGAAAATTAGGATTAAACATTACCCGTGAAGCAAAAAACACCCTTAATATCTCCACAATTCTACCAAAAATCCCCGTTTCAGGTCAAGAATATTCCCTCCACGCCCCGGCCTGACGCATCCCATCCCGGGTGTGCATAGGCCGTCTGTACCAACTATAGGGACAATCTGCGTATTTGCCGGTAAAGTAGCTCAAGCCTCCGTGCTTGAAATAAGCCGCATTTTAACTTGAAGTGCAAGCTTTGGGTTAAAGAAAGCCCGCCGTTGGCGGGCTGGATTTATCGTATTAGCCTCAGAGCATGAGGGAGCAAAAGATTGGATTTAGAGCTTCTCATGTAATGCCTTGTATTCCTGCATACGAGCATACATGATTTACAAATGTATCCCGCAATAGTCGATCTCGTCACAGACGGTCCGCATCTTGTCCCAGAACTGCGCATTGTCGATCATCGTCACGGCCACCGGGTACAGGATATGGTCCTCATGGAACAGGTGTTCCTTGAGTATCGGGCATAGCTTTTTGACGATAGACAGCAGTCGTCCTTTAAACACCCCAAACGAGATTTGCCCAAACGAGTCAATCAGCCGGACCAGGTTGGCAATCTCGGCCTCGATATAAATATGGTCATTTTCAACAGACTGGCACAGACTGTCCCACCCCTGGGCGCGCAGCGAGGGAAATATCACATCGTTTTCACGGTCGATATGTTCCTGCATCGCGTGAATATGCTCAACAATATGTGCCAGCCTTCGAATATCATGATGGGTATCGGTCATAAAATCCGTCTGGCTGATACGCAGGGTAACATCTTCCAGGTCGGAGATAAAACACTGAGCCATTTCATGTTCGGCCAGGACTTTCTTGAGGATATGACGCTCAGCCAGTCGCTCCCGCAGGTGGGTCTTGTTGCCATCCATCAGGCCCATCAGGATGAACGCCGCCGAAAGCTGCTGGACCCGTCGGGCCGGCAGCCCCCCTTGGATGAGTTTGTTTTCGGCTGCGGCGATATCTTTGGGGGATATCGCCGATATCAGGCGGGTTGCCTGCCTTCGCAGGTCGGTCGCGGTCTTGCCCTCGTTGATCATCAAGAGCAACCCCTCTAATTCCTCGGCAAGGTTTTTAATGGGTTTATTCATCATTGCACACCTCATCTGTTTAATTACGTTAGTCTATACGTAAAAGTACTGATTAGGAGCGATAAAAACTTTGCGGAAATGATAGATTGTTACGCAAATATTGCGGAAAAACAGGGGATTCAGGCAGGATTGTTGACCCGTAAGGCCTCTAACAATGCTGAAAATGCGGTTGCAGCGGTCTCAGTGCGTAGGATGTGTTCCCCAATACGCAGAGCGGTGGCCCCGTGGTGTTCGAGCAGGCGGTGTTCCAGTTCGGTCATGCCGCCTTCGGGGCCGACAAAGACGATGGTGTCTCCCTCCCAGGTTGACAGCTCAACCAGGCTGGCCGGCTTGCCCTCGAGGCCGCCGTAAAGGAGGCGAGACTGTGGGTATTGCTGTTTGAGGTCGGCGATGACTTCGATGAGGCGGGCGGGGCCGGTGATTTGCGGTAAGTAGAGTCGGCCACATTGTTTACAGGCGGCAATGGACATGCTTTGATAGCGGTCAATGGCTGACTCGCGACCCAGACGAACGCTGCGGTCGAACTGGACTAAGGCGATGTGGTCAATCCCTAACTCGGTCGTCTTAGTCAGCATCCAGTCGAAGCGCTGCCCCTTGGCGACTGCGGTAGCGAGGATGAGTCTGCGGGTCTGGCGAGGTGGCTGCTGGGTCAGAGTCTGGACCTCCGCATAGACATCGTGCTTGCGAATCTGAGTGACTGTAGCCTGGGCGAGGGCACCCTGGCCATCGAATAACTCGATGCTGTCATTGAGCTTACCGCGAAGGACGCTGACGAAATGATGAGCCTCGGCCGTGGTCAACTGCACCCGGCCGGGGGTTAGAGGATTCTGATAAAACCGATATAATTCCACGTTAGTACTCCACGAAGGCTAACTTATACAGACAAATACAGGTCCAGTAATACGTTTATATAGCCTGTATAAAAAAACCGGCGTTAAGTTTACTTTTTGAACAGGGTTGTTGCAATACCCTACCCCGATTCTAACAAAAAGCTAACTTCCCGCCGGTAATAATTACCTTAGGAATGTATGAGGGCTATTTGGTCTCGATTTCGACTGTGGGGGCGGTCTTTTCCTGCTGGAGCAGTTCCTGGAGCAGATTGTTGTAGGCCGCGACGCTATCCCCGCTGCCAACCGGACGACCGGCCTGGGCGGGTTTAGCCGTAGGTGCGGGAATCACATTGACGTTCTCACAGCTTTTACACCGTGCTTTTTTGCCCGCATATTCATCAGCGACCTTGTACTCATGGCCGCACTTCGAGCATTTGAAAATAATCATTTTCTACCTTTCTCTATATGTTTCTCTCTTTATTCTCTCTTCTATCTGTACTATGGAAAGTACTCTCTCTATTATATAATGCCACAAAAGTCGAAAAATCTATCAAGAATTTTGAAAAAATCAATAAAATATACTTATAAGACGTAACATAAGCCTATTTTTAATCATATTTTATCGCAATTATGCAAATCTGTTCATATATAACGACCTCGTGAGTCCATTATGGCTTATTTGCTGTCTTGCCCGGCTCGTTGGCTCTGATGAAACATAGGTGATCTATGTTGTAGTGTTCTTATTAGTAGATACGTCTTGTAATCGTTTTTTTACCTCAAAAAATAAAAAATATTCTCGATAGCGATGGAAAATGAAAAGGCCTGTCGGGCGTCGGCAGGCCTTTTTTGTGCATTTGCTAACGATGCGGGTTTGAGTTTAACGGGTGGTGCAATCAAGCCATCGCTGTGCCATCAGGTTGAGGTCGCCCAGGTCCACACAGCAGTCTTTGTTGATATCTTCATCGAAGAATACCGTGCATTTAGGCGGTTCAAGCTCGCCTTTGTAGATTTCGCCTTCCGGATAGGGCAGCAGGCCTTTCCAGTCGATCTGGACGGCAGGGAGCTGCTGGATGGGGAATTGGCCGGGCAGGCGGGTCATCCAGTCGTTGAAGGCCCAGAGTTCCTCGGTATCCAGATGGCCGTAACTGTGGCCGAAGCGGAGGTTGCCGATGAAAATCATTTCCGGCTCTTTGCTTTGAAGCATGAATTCATGGAGTTCAGGATTCTGCATGAAATCATATTCGTGCATGAAGCGGTATTCGGCGACGACTTCCGGCCCGCCTCCGGTGGCTTCCTGGGCGATCAGGTCAAAGCTGCCGATGACATAGCCGCCGGTGGCGTTGGGATACTTCGGGGCGATATCGGATATCGGCGTTTCGATGAGCCAGTAGAATTCGGGGAAGCGAATAAACAGATCGGGATAGGTGAAATAGACGTCTCTGTAATAGATGGCGTTCCAGTGGGGGACGACGAATTCGGTGGTGATAGTGACCCAGGTGCAGTAAGGCACGGGGTGATCGCGCAGATCCCAGTCCACGGTCAGTTCGCGCGGCGGGTTGGCATTTTCCGTAATCTCCGGCTTGTTGCCGGTTGACCAGTCCAGCCATGTGCTGTAGTTAAGGATATCCACGTCGGTGCCGACTTTGTAATGCAGGTCGGTGGCTTGCTGGATCCGTGAATGCTGGTGGATACGATAGCTGCCGGTGACTTTCTGGGTCTGGGTGTAGTCGCCGGGATTGTCCGTGGGGCACAGGGTGACGATGTGTTTGATGAAGGGGTGGTTGGCACTGTAATTCATGTACCAGCCGTTGCCTTCATCGAAGCCGGCGGGATTGGGGTTGACGTAATTGTCGTAGGTGTAGGTCTGGACGTCGCCGCCGGTATCCCGGTCGGAATCGACGACAATAACCTGGGCGGGATTGGCGGCCAGTACGGCGCGTCCGCCGCTGTCACCCCAGCAGGCGATGGCATGGCCTCCGGATGCACTGCCGCCAGAGGTGGTGCGCGGCCAACTGATGCTTAAGCCGAGCATCTGGCAGCGCCGAAGTTCGTTTCCGATGAATCTGGCACCGTTGGCGTTATTCCAGGGGACACGGGTTTTGTTGCCGTACACGGTGACGACGTCGTAGGGATTTCCGGGCCAGACGTTGTGTCCCGACCCGAGCCACCAGCTAATGGCGGTGTCGGCCCAGCCTCCGTTGGCGACGCCATAATGGTCCGCCAATTGATTGTAGATGTTGTCGGCCCGCTGCTGGACGGTGGCGCCGTTGCCATAACCTGCACCGGCCAGCATGTTGGCGGCGGTGGCCAGCCAGCAGCTATTGGTGCCGGCATGTCCGTGAGCGGCTTTGTCCACATCCGGCGGGGGATTTATTTTCAGATATTCCGCAACGGCCGGTGTGGACAGACTACAGATGCACAGAAGAGCAATGAGTGTAAAGTGATTTCTTTTCATGGTTTTGTCCTCCGAAATGGTTTTTGACAGAAGGGTAATTGTCGAATCACCCTTAAACAAATGTTTATTCCTTATGTTTTGCACAGAGGATGTAAACTAATTTGTTTTATACTAATTTTGCTTCATCGGACACTATGGAGGCAGAGATGATACAAAGACATGCCTAAAATGTATCTTGTCATCTGACATCGATACCCTCTTATTGGATTACTATTATAGTCCATAAAAGGTTCATGTCAACGGGTCGCTGTCTGAAGGATTGTTGTATTGGCGGTTGAATGGTTTATAATGTTAATCATGGCATAGAATTTAATGAAAAAGGACAACACAATGCGAGGATATACCAAATACATCAAACGAGCCAAAGAACTTGGGGCGGTGGGGGCCAAGGTGATTCCGGCTAAAAGCATTGTTGCGGCGGAGTGGGTTCGGCTTAAGTGTCAGTTTGGCTGTGACGGGTATGGGCAGTGCCTGACGTGTCCGCCGCATTCACCGACGCCGGAGGTGACTCGCCGAATGCTGGGCTTCTATAAGACAGCACTGCTGATTCACGGGGATGCCTACACGGATATCCATGCGATGGTGCCTGTGCTGGAGCGGGAGATATTTCTGGACGGCTTTTACAAGGCGTTCGGGATGGGGGCTGGGCCGTGCAATTTGTGCAAGACCTGTGGGAAGACCTGTCGGCATACGGAACAAACCCGGCCGTCGATGGAGGCCTGCGGGATTGATGTGTATTCGACGGTACGGGCCAATGGGTACCCGATTAAGGTCGTTACAAGCCTTGACTGCAAGGGTAATTATTATGGGGTGGTGCTGATTGAATAGAGCTTTAATGAATTTGTGGATAAACTGAAAAAATCGCTTAGCTGCCTCTAATATCCATTTTGACAGACAAAGGGGGCCTTGTTTTAATTTTCGTCATTGTGTACCTTGAAAGTTTATATGTCTGTTAATATAAATAATTTTTCGACACATTTCAAAAAAATGTCCAAATTTGTTTCGCAGCAGTATTACTTAGGGATTACCGTTAAAATGAACCTGAGACTGTAAATGACGCAAAACCTAAATTATGATGGCAATACGACGCGTGAAGGGCTGTTTTTTCAGCTATTTATGGCCCACCAGCGGAATCTTTATGCCTATATTCTTGCGGCCGTGCACAATTATTCGGATACCGAGGATATCCTGCAGGAGACGGCCACTGTGATGTGGCGTCGTTTCGGTGAATTCCAGCAGGGAACGAGTTTTGTGGCGTGGGGGATTGCAATTGCCCGCATCCAGATTCTCAAGTTTTTCAATGAGCACAAGCGGTCTCGGATTCAATTTGATGATGAATTGCTCGAACAGATTAATGCTGTTATGCTGCAGGAGACAGAACAGATGGAGGGGCTGACGGATGCTTTCCGGCAGTGTTTTCGGAAACTCAGTGATACCCATCGTGAGGTGCTGACATTACGGTACAAGGATGGATTGGCGATAAAAACCATTGCCAACAAAACAGGTAAATCGCTCTATGCCATGTACAAAGCATTTGCCCGCATTCAGGACGCTTTGCAGCGATGCATTGAGGTGACGCTGAGGCGGGAAGGAGCGATATGATGAAGGATGCCATGCGGCACAAGCTGGCAGAATATATCCAGATGGAACTGGATGGCACTCTGGCCGATGCTCAATTTTATGAATTGGTGTCGATTCTGAAGACTGATCCAAAGGCGCGTCAGTATTATGCTCGCACGATGTCCACGATCGCAGTATTTCGGGACACCTTGCCCCTGACGCTGGAATCATCGGCATGTCAACCCGGGGAAAATTCGTTTGATTCGGAATTCTGGCGGACACTGTCCCAGGAAGAGAATGATGCCGAACCGCTGCCTGCCTGTCCGGTGCCGCCGACTCGGGAAGTCATTACGGATGTGCGCCAGCGCAAAGCGATGCTGAAAATCCGCCGCCAGAAATATCCAGTGAGTCTGTGGCTGTCGATAGGGTCGGTGGCGGCGCTGCTGATTATGGTGGCTTATGTGATGCTCAATCCGCGGATGACTGATCCGGTGGCTACACTCACTGCCAGCTACAATGCACAGTGGCAGCCGAAGATGCTGGATGCGGGAAGTCGCCTGGCCAACGAGGGGACGCCGATGAAACTGCTTGGCGGATTAGCCAAACTTCGATTTGACAGCGGTGCCGAACTGGTTCTGGAAGGGCCTGCGGAATTTCAGATTCTTGCCGAGGACCGGATTGAGTTGCGAAGCGGCAAGATTTATGCGACGGTGCCGCAGGAGGCGATAGGCTTTTCGATTTCTACACAGAATGCCAGGATCATTGATCTGGGGACGGAATTCGGCATGAATGTGGATGAACAGGGCAATACCTATCTGCATGTTATTAAGGGAAGCACCCGGCTGATTGCAGGGGAGAAATCAGGGAAAAAAGACAGTGTTGAGGTTAGTAAAGGCGATGCTAAACGCGTGTCGGGCAATTCCACAGCTATCTGGGATATTCCATGCAATACCCAGCTTTTTGTGCGTGCATTCAATCCGGATACCGGATCTGTGTGGAACGGCCAGTCGAAACTGGATTTGGCGGATATTGTCGGCGGCGGAGATGGATTTGGACTAAGCCAGAAATGTGTCGGTATCGATCCGGTTAACGGGAAGTTTGTTGACAGTCTGGTGTTGTTGAATAGAAAGCCGGCCACTAATGATTATCATCCGGTTTTGGATATTTCCTACATTGACGGTATTTTTGTTCCGCAAGGCGGTCCCGTTGGGCAGGTTGTTTCATCTCAGGGGCATGTCTTTGCGGAGTGTCCCCAGACGGATGGGCGATACTGGATGGAAGTCACGAACCGGCCGATTACCAGTCCTGCGGGTACCAATCTGGGCAAAGGCCGGGACCTTGATGTGGTTCGTCTTGGAGGGGTGCAATTCGGGACACCGCAGCACCCGGCCATTATGATGCATGCCAATATCGGGATGACGTTTGACCTGGATACCATTCGTACAAAGGTGCCGGGGACGGCCATTCGGGCATTTACCTCGCTGTGCGGTCTGTCGGAGACCACCTCGAAAGAAGATGCCAGTGCCGTGTTATGGGTTCTGGTGAATGGACAGGTACGAGAGAAAATCACTGTGAATACCCTGCAGAATCAGCATGATGTCAGTGTCGCTATCAGCGATTCAGACCGATTTCTGACGCTGATAGCCACTGATGGGGGGAACGGCATCGGCGGGGACTGGACGTTTTTTGGCGACCCGGCCCTCTGGCTGGAATCCTCTGAACCGGGTAAAGAGTAGCGTGAAAGAAAGTACAACGTTTTATCGAAAGAGAAGTTGGGTGATGTATTCAGTATTCCGATCTACCCATAAAATGAACATTTTCGATTCAGGAGAAATGACCATGAGAAACCAATTCAAACTTTTTTGTAGTGCCGTTTTGGTGACGGCTGTGATGATGTCAGGTTCCGTGCGGGCCGGCACGATTTCGCTGAATTTCAGCCAAAATACCAATCAGGCATTTGCCGGGAATACCCCTATTGGTCCCCTGCAAACAAACAGTTCCTACTGGAACAACACGATTGTGCGTGATTCCGGTGAACTGAAAGCCGGCATTAAGTCGGGGCTGATTGACGGTCTGGGCAACAATACCGGGGCCAGTGTGCAATGGCTGTCAGGCGGTGTCTATTATAATCGGAAAGACAACACCAGCAACGATGAAAATAAACTGGAAGTTGGGTATCTGGATGACGGAGTCACATCGACGGATGTTGGTGTCGATGTCACCTTCACCGATATTCCTTATACATACTATCGGGTTTATGGTCTGATTTCATCGGACTTTAATCGGGACAGCACAGCTCCGGACCCAGATTACAGTGTGACGATGCGGAATGTTTTAGTCAACGGAAGCTGGGTATATGGAGGCGATGCCTCGACAACTGCGATAGCGTATGGATCTCTGGTACGCAATTTTGCTGCAAATGGAACCAACTGGACTGAGATTGTGCCGGGGATAACGGTTGGCAATTACTGGACTATAAAGACCAACGGTTCCACGCTGAGTATTAAAGGGTTGCCTATACTTCAATGGACCGAAGGCGGAGTTACCTATAAGAATCGCGGGAGCCTGGCGGGGGTGATTATTGAAGAATTGGATATCTATCGTGATGATGTCAGTCCTACGGTTGGTGCGGAAGTTCCGGTTAATCAAATTCTCAACTGGAAGCAGCGTGAAGAGGTCAGCGGTCTGGGAATTACTTATCGGGTGTATTTTGGGACAGAACCGAATACGCTGAATCCGAATTATTACGGCAAGACTCCGGTCAAGACGACGCTCTCCGATCCGGCGGATTTCTATTATGATCCGGCAGGGGACATGCTCAACAGTACTAAATATTACTGGAGAGTAGATGCGGTTGAGCCCAATCTGGCCGGCCAGCCCATCGTTTATACCGGTGCACAGTGGTGGTTTACCACCCAGCCGGCGTTAGCGCGAATCGAAACCAGCCCCATCAGTCAAACGGTTCTTGCCGGCACAGCCGAGGTTCAGCTGTCGGTTTCAGGTATCAATATTGCTCATTACCAATGGTACAAAGACGGTGTCGCACTGCCGAATGCTCCTGCGATGTATTCCGGTCAAAATAGTGCTGTGCTGACGATTTATGATGTTCAGCTTGCGGATGAGGGATTCTATTATTGCGTCGGAGACAACAGCCTTAAGCAGCCTTCCACTTCAGCATCAGCTCAGGTGATGATCGAAAGTTTTGTCTGCTGGTGGAAACTGGATGGGAATCTGGCGGACTCCGTCGCCGAGGCGGTTCCCGGTTCATCAGGGCATGATGGCACGTCTACTGAGCCCAACTTTGTTGCTGTGGGCAAAGACGGAGGGGTGCTGGAGTTCTTCGGAGGCGCGGATGATGTCGTGACAATAACCGACAGTGCAGATACCTTTAATTTTTATCCTCTGGGTTATACCGTCAGTGTCTGGGTCAAAAATACGCAGCCCAGCGGCTGGTGTGCCTATGTTGCCAAACAGCAGCGGACTGAAACCCCCTGGAAGGGGTTCGTTATCAGTCAATCATCGGGCCGGCCTGTACACGCTCTGCGGCAGACGGATAGTTCAGATCTATATGCTCCCGCTGATAAGCTGGTTTCGGATGATACCTGGCACCTGGTCACGGCGACCTATGATGCAGCGACCCGCCAGAGAAAAATCTATATCGATGGCGAACTGAAAAACCAGAGAACCGATACGGGTCTTGTGGAAGTCTGTGCGAATAACCTGATTTTTGGTGCGGAAATGCAGGACGCCTCTGTTTCGCCTTACCATGGTCTTTTGGATGATATTCGGATTTGGAATTTTGCGTTAGATCGTCTTGCGGTTGCCAAGATGTATATTGATTTCAACCCGACCAGCAAAATCTGTCTTGAAAATCCCATGTATGATATTTCAGGACCAGACGGCGTTGCGGATTGCATTGTGAATCTGTATGATGTCCTGCCGATTATGCAAGGATGGCTCAACTGCAACCTCGTACCTGACTGTATCGAGTAGAGAAGTGCTGAGTCCCTGCTGACGCAGCACTGCGGCGGGAAGTTCAGGATAAACCTGAGCTTCCCGCTTGTTTTTGCAATCTGTGTGCTATGGATTTATATCTCATCCATGGTTTTTTTGCTTTTCATGAACACGAGGGTCTCGGGGACCAGGCAGAACATGTTGACGTGAAACTCGTTATGGTTGGGTGAGCGTTCGTCGTCCACCGAATAGAGCTTTAATGAATTTGTGGATAAGCTGGAGGAAATCAATTGGTTTATTTGGTTATCTGCAGGGAATAGCCATCGAGGATTGTGGTGAACCACTGGCCCAGCCCCGTCAAAAACATCTGGACGGCTACGGCGGCGACAATCAAGCCCGCGATGCGAATCAATGGACCTGCGGCATGATATCGATCCATAAACCTGCTGATGGTCTGAGATAAGATCATAATGCCGAAATTTCCTGCAACGGCAAGGGTAATAGCAAGCCAGGTCAGCCAAACCCCGTGATGGGTTGCGAAGGAAAGGACCGCGGTGATGGTTCCCGGGCCGGCAATCAGGGGAGCAGCGAGCGGAACGATTGAAATATCAGTGTCGCTGCCCGATAAATGACGCGAAAAAAAGACGCCTTTGCGAATGGCCTGAAATCCAACGGTAAATAAAACAATCCCGCCAACGATTTGAATAGAGTAGAGTTCAACGCGAAAAACCACGGTAAACAGAAATTTACCTATGGCGGATAAAATAAGCAGGATTCCCAGCCCGGTCAGCGAAGCATGCATGGAAATAGACCATAACTTTTGTCTGGTCAACGGTGGTTGTATCGAGGACAGCAAAAAGACCTTGCTGGCCGGATTAATCAGGGCCAGAAAATAAAAACTGTTGCTGAAGATGATTTCAAATGTGTTTTGCATTGTTCATCCATCGCAGGTTAGTCACATTGACTAACGATATTACGATTAGAATATATACGCAAATCTCTCCTTGATACGTCGATAGTTCTACAAAAATCCTGTTGAATGGTCAAGAATAATCTGTTCTACTGCAATTATTCCATGAAATCAGAAAATATGAAGGGGCTGGCTCTATTGTTGGCCGGGCTGCCTTGACCAGTTAGGCTAAACAGGGTAAGCTTGGGTGGAGACGATTGTTACAGAGACTGTATTGACAGGATGCTGTGTTTTCAGGAGAGATTATGGCTCGTTATGTGCTGGTGTTGAGTGTCGGATTGATGGTGGGATCTGCGTGGGCGGGAGTGACGGATTATGTGGATGTATTTGTCGGAACGCAGGGGGATCATGGGCAGCTTGACCCGGCGGCGGCAGTGCCGTTTGGGCTGGTCAAGCTCGGGCCGGACACCGACGGCGGCGGACATACGGGCTATGACTATGCCAATACGACGGTCAAGGGCTTTTCGCATACGCGTGTGGGGGGCGTGGGGTGCAATGGGGGCGGCGGCAGCGTGAAAATCAAGCCGGCCTTCGGCAAGACCAAGACCGACACGATGGATAAATCCGCCGAGAAGGGGCGGCCGGGGTACTATCATACGGCCTTTACCAACGGAATCCAGGTGGATTTGACGGCCTCGACGCGGGTCGGGTTTCATCGCTATACGTTCCCGGCATCATCGGAGGAGATGACGATACGGATTGACCCGGGCTGGAGCTATGCGGGGATTGTGGATTGTCAGTGGACCCGGCAGGATAAGACGCTGATTACCGGCTTTACCAAAGGCAAGAATGTCTGCGGGCATGGGTATTTCAACTTTTTCTATGCGGTGCGATTTGACAGGCCTGTTGCAGGGACGGAGAGCGAGGGCAAGACCGTCTGGTGCAGGTTTGGGGCTTCGCCGGACAAACCGACGGTCATCCGGGTCAAGGTTGCACTTTCGCCGATCAGTGTGGAGCAGGCGGTAATCGAGGCCGATAATGAGATTGAGGGGTGGGATTTTGAGGTTGCAAGTGCCAGTGCCGATGCGACCTGGGAAAAAGTGCTGGGCAAGGTGGAATTGAAGGACGTGCCCAAAGAACTGGATGAGTATCGTTATTTGCTTTATACCTGCCTGTATCGGTCGTACCTGATGCCGCAGAATGTGACCAGCAGTGTCGGCGAGTATCGGGCGGCAGGCGATGAGAATACGATTCGTCATGCGGATAAGACCGCAGAGGAATATGTGCATTATGCGGGGTGGAGTTCGTGGGATGATTTCCGCAAGTACAGCCTGATTACGCTGCTGGAGCCTCAGGTCGGGCAGAATATCGCGCGGTCGATTGTGGAGTGGTTCAAGGGCGGGACGATGACGCAGTGGGGCAGCGGGTACTGGCCGGCGCCGACGGTGCGGCATGAGTTTATCGGGGCGATTGTGGCCGATGCCTATCATAAGGGACTGGCGGAGTTTGATGCGGAAGCGGCGTATCAGGGATTTCAGAAAGCAGTACTGGGCAATAACCAGGTGGAAAAGCCGTATCAGTATTATTTGATTATGAAGATGGCCGAGTCGCTCAAGAAGGCCGACGATGTTAAAAAATATCGCGAGCTGGCAATGGGCTATCAGCGGTACTGGTGTCCGTCGCAGGTCGATGGGGAAGGCAACGTGCGGGGATTTTTTACGCCGGATGGAAAGCCGGTGCCGCAAAACGAGGTCAATCGGACCAATGCATTTTTCTATCAGGGCAACCTGTGGCACTATCGCTACTGGGTGCCGTTTGATATGACTGGGCTGGCGGCACTGCGGGGCGGTCAGACGGCGCTGGCCGATGACCTGGAGTATTATTTTGTGAATTATCAGCATATCCCGCATAATCAGCCGCCGATGACGTATCCGTTTGTATTTGATTACCTGGGGCGGCCGTGGCGGACGCAGTACTGGAGCCGGTATTTTATTACGGAGCCGGCGACGGTGATTCATGAGAGCCGGGGCAAGTTTGCCAAGCCAGTAGTGCGGCGTGTGTATCAGAGGACGCCCGATGGATTTATGCCGACGATGGATGATGATGGCGGGTCGATGTCGAGTCACTTTGTGTTTTCGGCACTGGGGCTGTACCCGGCCTGCATGGGTGATTCGTATTATGTGATTGGGTCGCCGCTGTTTCCTGAAGTGACGCTGCGGCTGGGGGATAAGACGTTTGTGATTCGGGCCGAGGGGGCAGGGCTGGGCAATCCGTATATTCAGTCGGCCAAGCTGAATGGTGAACCGTTTAACAGGACGTGGATTGATTACCAGACGCTGTGTACGGGCGGAGTTTTGGAATTTGAGATGGGGCCGGCACCGAATTTTGAGTGGGCCAGTGGGCCGGAGGCTGCGCCGCCGTCATTATCAAAGGTGAACTAATCATAGCCGAAATATCAGGATTAAGATGAATCCAAAGAATGCGGACAGCGACTGTCTTTGTGGTCATGGGAATTTAGGGGATTTGTTGAGATTCACAGATTATACAGATTGTAGAATTTACAAGTCTGGAATCTGTGAAAAATGGGGAATTGATTGCAATTCGGGGGGTTGATGTTATAATTCCGGGTCGTGATGAGTCGCTGTCCGGACGGTTCGGGTCAATGTGTTCCCGGACGAGATGGCTTGTGCAATGAAACGATAACTCAAGATTTGAGGGACGGTTGCGCTTTTCAGTATATCAAAATGGACGGTTGGCCGACCAGTTTGTGCTGTCGGCGGCGTATATGTTCGGAATGGATATGGTTCCGCTGCGGTTTATGGAATCGATCTCGTTCAAGAATGGAGTCATAGAGTGTCGCCGCAAGGGAGATGACGCGGCGGGATTGGCGCTGATGTGGCCGGTGGCCGGATGCGGGACGTTTTTGCTGCCGACGACACGGCTGCCGGAGCGCGATGAACCGTATGTCCTGAACGTGGAACTGGCGCGGGCCCGGCTGATGCAGGTGACGCTGAAGCGCGAGGACTGGGCGCTGTTCGAGGAGATGGATAAATTTGCAGATTTGGCCCATGAGGCTCAAAATCTGTTTATCGAGTCGCTGCAATATATTGTGACCGACCCGGCCAGGGCATCGCTGCTGGCCGATGAGGCGCTGCAAAAAGGGATTCAATTCTCAGATAAGCTGTCGGGGCGGTATGCGGAACAGTTTTTGTCGTTTCGACTGAAAAATAAAGGCATCAGTCGGCACAGTCTGGGGTGCGGGGTAGATCCGGTGCGGATCAAAGATGAGCCATATCGCAAAGTCATGCTGGATATGTTCAGCTTTTTCACAGTGCCGGTCAACTGGGGTAAGATTGAAGTCGAGAAGGGCAAATACGATTAGTCCTCCATCGATGCGTGCATGGACCACCGGGCAGGCAAACGGCTGGCAATCAGTTGCGGGCCGCTGCTGAGTTTTGAGCCGGGGATGGTGCCGGCGCGTCTGCTGGAATCCAAGGCGGAGTTTGAGAAGGTCCGCGAGCAGGCCTACGAGTTTATCCATAAGCTGGTGACCCGGTACGGCAAGTATGTGCATTACTGGCGAGTGATCAGCGGGATGAATGCCAAGAACTGCTTCGGGTTTACCTATGAGCAGATGATTGAGATGACGCGGACGGCGTGCCTTGCGGCCAAAGCGGCCGACGCCAAGAGCCGGCGGATTGTGGAAATCGTCTATCCGTGGGGTGAATATTATGCCCTCGATAAGCAGACGATGCCGCCGCTGGTGTATGCGGATGTCATTATTCAAAGCGGTATCAGCTTTGATGCGTTTGGTTTGCAGTTGGAATTCGGCCGGAATCGGGCGGGGATGCACCTGCGGGATATGATGCAGATTGCCTCTCGCCTGGATTGCTTTATGCCGGTCAATAAGCCGCTGCATATTACAGCAGCCGCGGCCCCGGACCGCAGCGGTGCCGGCGAGGATGATTGCAGCCGGGCCGGCCAGTGGAAAGAACCCTGGTCGGCGGCCCTGCAGGCCGAATGGATCGAGCAGTTATATAAGATGGTACTCGGTCGGCCGCTGGTGGCTACGGTGACTTATTCACAGCTTGCCGACGGCGGAGACTGTCCCTGGGCCGGGTCGGGACTTGTGGATGAGAAGCTGACGCCGAAAAAGGCGTACCAGACGATGGGTAAATTTCAAAAGACGATCCTGAAGATGCTGGGCGAGACCAAGTGAATGGTTTGACGGTTAAGTTCCGAATTTCTGCGAGAGGGTGACGGATGGTGTATCGACCGTGGAAAAACGAAACAGATACCTCCGGTTCAGGTGAAATCTCCACCATGCTTCTTTCATATCGGATAGGTATTTTCAGATATATGACGGCATCAGTATTTGCTGCGGCGGTGCTTTTCTGCGGCCTCATTGGTTTTTCGATGACGACGATGGAATCTCCTGTTCCGCAGGATAGGATTAACCTGAATACCGACCCGGCGGCGAGCCTTGTGCGGCTGCAGGGGGTGGGGCCGGTCCTGGCGGCGGCGATTGTGGACTACCGCCGGGAACATGGGGCCTTCGTACGGGTGGAGGATTTGGATGCGGTGCCGCGGATTGGGCCGGCGACGGTGGACAAGATGCGGGACTGGATATCATTAAGCAACATGCAGTCAGCAGCGGAGTAAGACACGGATGGCAGAGTGGGAAATTAGAAAAACAGTGGGGCGTTGTTTCGGAACCGAGCGCGAGCTGGCCGTGGGGGAAGAGTATTTCGCGGCGCTGGTGCAGACGGAGCAGGGGCTGGAGCGTCGGGATTTCTGCGCTGTCTACTGGGACCAGCACAAGCCGGAGGTATTCTGCTTCTGGAAGAGCCGGATTCTTAATCCGGAACATAAAAAGAAATTGCTGATTGACGATGGCATGCTGCTGGCGTTTTTCGACCGGCTGGCCAACGAAGAGGAACCGGAGAAGGTGAACTTCCGCTTTGTGCTGACGCTGATTTTGATGCGCAAACGCAAGCTGAAATACGATTCGGCGCGGAATGAAAATGACAGAGAAATCTGGACGATGAAGGTCACCGGTGAAGACCGGATGGCGGATGTGATTAATCCGCACCTGAATGAAGATCAGATTCAGCAGTTGTCCGAACAGATGGGGCAGATTTTGCAGGCAAACCTGGAGACGGAATGAGAAATCAACGACTTGGTTTGGGATGGCGTTGTTTTTTTCGCGGCTGGATAGGGCTGGGATTGGCGGCGGGATTGGTTTGGATAGGAGGATGTGTACCGCCGCAAAAGCCGATGGAACTGTGCCCGGGCAAGGCGACCCGGGAAGAGGTGATTGAAACACTGCGTGCGCGGCAGGTTGAGATGCTGTCGCTACGGTCGTCGGTAAGCTGTGTGATGGAATATACGGACTCGCAGGGCAAGTCGAAAAAGGAAAGCTTCGACGGGACGCTGCGGTTTGTCGGGCCGGACCGGGTGTACCTGGGCGGCGAGAAATTCGGGCCGATACGCATTGGGGCCAACCCCGAGACATTCTGGATGTATGTCAAGCCGGGACTGGATACAGCGTGGTATGGGCCGCGAAAACATGTGATGTTATGCCCTGAAAAAATCGGATTTAATCCGTTTTATCTGACCGATGCGCTGGGGCAGATTGATTTGTCGCTGGACTGGATGCTGACCGGCGACCCGGGATTTGATGTGCTGACCGTGGTTGAATCGACGGGCATACGGCGGGTCTATATCAATTGCTGTTCATATCAGGTGGAACGGATTGAATATTGCGACAGAATGGGAAAATTGATAGCCTC
The DNA here is from genome assembly GCA_039679345.1 of Anaerohalosphaeraceae bacterium. Classification (GTDB taxonomy): domain Bacteria; phylum Planctomycetota; class Phycisphaerae; order Sedimentisphaerales; family Anaerohalosphaeraceae; genus Anaeroglomus. The sequence goes on along the minus strand of JBDKVE010000024.1, from coordinate 450 downwards.
GGCAGATCTGAGCAATTATAAGATGATACCTGACGTCGGGGACATCCCCGGCATGATTGACCTGCGGCATTTTCGCAGCAGCCGGATGGATACGCGGCTGCAGTTGAAACTGTCGGGGATTGCCGTATTTAAGCCGACGGAGGCTCAGATGCGGCTGTTTGTGCGGCCCGAGCCGAAAGGCTTTGAGGCTGTGTACCAATTAAATGAATTTTGTGAGTTTGTTCCGGATCGCGGACAGGCCGAAGGGAGATTATAATGCGAGTACCGCTGGGACGACAGCTTGGTAAACGAACCATTTTTGTGGATGGTGCGATGGGAACGCAGTTATTTGAACGCGGTGCCCAGCCGGGCGGCTGTAACGAACTGCTGAATGTCGAGCAGCCCCAGATTGTCGAGTCAGTGCATCAGGCGTATTTTGATGCCGGTTGCGACGCGGTGTTGACCAATACC